>CAWDWW010000010.1:0-82525 GCA_963806115.1 uncultured beta proteobacterium | reverse complement strand
CGTCGCGGCGCATCGCGCTGGCATGGCGCAAGAGCTTCGCGCGCCAACAGGCCATCGAGGTGCTCGCGAAAGCCATCGCCCAGTCCAAAATATCGGGTATCAAGTTATTGCGCTAAACTGCTGGGATTATGGTCAAACCTGAATTGCCCTATCTCGAAAATCCCCTGCTCAAGCGGAGTTACAGCCTGATCGCACCGATATATGACCTGGTTGTGTCCCGCCCGTTGCAGCGTGCGCGTAGCCATACACTGCGATCTTTGCCGACCGATCAGACAAGAAGGGTGTTGATTAGCGGCATCGGCACGGGACTCGACCTCCCCCTGCTGCCAAAGTTGCATCAATACACCGCGCTTGATTTCAATGCCGCTATGCTGGTACGTGCCAAGCCGCGCAGCACAGGTTTGCAGGTGGACTGGGTGATAGGCGACAGCATGGCCTTGCCGTTTGCCAGTGCATATTTCGATCATGTTGTGCTGCACCTCATTCTTGCCGTCGTGCCGCAACCCGTGCAATGTCTGAATGAGGCAGCGCGCGTGCTTAAACCCGGCGGGACCATCATCGTTCTCGACAAATTCCTGCGCCCGCAACAAACTGCATTGCTGCGCCGCGCACTCAATCCATTGTCACGCCGAGTCGCCACGCGCATGGATGTGGTGTTCGAAGAAGTATTGCATTGCGACACCGTCGTTGCAACTGGTCAGCGATGTGCCGTTGCTCGCCGGAGGCTGGTTTCGCGGAATCGTGCTGCAGAAGAAATGACGGACATGGGGATGATGGTCATCGTGTGATCCTGCCTAACCCTCTCCGAACCAAAAGTAATTCGCCGGTTCGTTGTACTATTTCCCCATCCATCCGGCAAGGAGGTGCGTTACATGTTGTATGTACTCAACTCGCGGATATTCTTCAATCATGCGCATTAGCGGTGTCAACTGGCACACGCTGACGGCCGATGAGGCCGCGCAACGCCTGGAGACCAGCCCGGAATCCGGCCTGAGCCCGGATCACGCTGCCAGCCGGCTGGCACATTTCGGCGCCAACGAGTTAAAGGAAAAGCGCGCACGTTCTCCGTGGCGCATGCTGCTCGACCAGTTCAGCGATTTCATGATCATCGTGCTGATCGTCGCGGCGATCATTTCCGGTTTCGTCGGCGATGTCGAAGATACCGTTGTGATCATCGTCATCGTGATCCTGAATGCGGTGATCGGTTTCGTCCAGGAATACCGGGCGGAGCGCGCGATGGCCGCGCTCAAGCGCATGGCCGCGGCGAGTGCGCGCGTGCTGCGCGACGGGCGCATCGAAACCGTCAGCGCTGCGGAACTGGTGCCGGGCGACGTGGTGCTGCTGGAGGCGGGCAATGTGGTGCCGGCCGATCTGCGCATCATCGAAACGGCGCGGCTCAAGATCGACGAGTCCGCGCTCACCGGCGAATCGGTCGCCGTCGAAAAACAGGTCGCCGTTATTTCCGTCATCGATGCGCCGCTGGGCGACCGTCTTAACCTCGCCTACAAAGGGACCACCGTCGTGTACGGGCGCGGACGCGGGCTGGTGGTGGCCACCGGCATGCACAGCGAACTGGGCAAGATCGCCGCGTTGCTGAGCGAGGACACCGAAACCAGGACGCCGCTGCAACAGCGCCTGGCGCGCTTCGGCAAGCGCCTGGCAATCGCCGCGCTGGCGATCTGCGTGCTGGTGTTCCTGATCGGCATACTGCGCGGTGAGCCGCTGTTGCTGATGTTCATGACCGCAATCAGTCTGGCGGTCGCGGCCATACCCGAGGCGCTGCCGGCAGTCGTGACGATCTCGCTGGCGTTGGGCGCGCGCAAGATGGTCAGGCAGCACGCGCTGATCCGCCGCCTGCCTGCTGTGGAAACGCTGGGCTCGGTGAGCGTTATCTGCTCGGACAAGACCGGCACGCTCACCCAGAACAAGATGCATGTGACGGCGATGTATGCCGACGATGTGTCGAGAACAACCTGGCCCGGCAGCGGCGAGCCTTGGGCCACGCTGCTGCAAGCGCTGGCGCTGAACAACGACGCGCATCTCGACCATCATGGCAAGGCGCGCGGCGAACCGACCGAGGCGGCGCTGCTGCATGCCGCACATGCTGCGGGTTACGACAAAGCCGTGCTGGAGCAGGAAGCGCCGCGCCTGCTGGAACTGCCGTTCGATGCCGAGCGCAAGCGCATGACCACTTTGCATCGCGCCGGTACTGAGGTGATCGCGTACACCAAGGGTTCTCCGGAGGCCGTGCTGCCATTATGCGTGAGCAGCTTGGGCAGCGGCGGCGAGCACGCCATCGATTCTGGCGTGTTGTTGCGGCAGGCAGAAGCGATGGCCGCGGACGGATTGCGCGTGCTTGCCTTCGCCTATCGGCGCTGGCAGGTGCTGCCCGACAGCATTCCCCATGCCGCAGTCGAAACAGAACTGGTGTTCCTCGGTTTCGCCGGGCTGATCGATCCGCCGCGCGGAGAAGTGAAAGAGGCAGTGGCGCAGTGCAGATCCGCCGGCATCACGCCGGTGATGATCACCGGCGATCATCCGGCTACTGCGCGCGCGATCGCGCGCGAGCTTGGCATACTTGTTGGTGAAGACGGGGCCGATGGCGACGGGCGCGTGATGACCGGGGCTGAATTGGCACAGCTCGATCAGGCTGCGTTCGAAGCAGTGGTTGAGCAGGTGCGGGTCTATGCGCGCGTCGATCCGGCGCAGAAGATCAGGATCGTAAAGGCGCTGCAGGACAAGGGCGAGGTGGTGGCGATGACCGGCGATGGCGTCAACGACGCGCCTGCGCTGAGAGCCGCCAACATCGGCGTGGCGATGGGCAAGGGCGGCACCGACGTGGCGCGCGAGGCGGCGCACATGGTGCTGCTCGACGACAACTTCGCCACCATCGTGCATGCGGTGCGCCAGGGCCGCCGCCTCTACGACAACATCCGCAAATTCATCCGCTACGGGGTGACCACCAATTCCGCCGAGATATGGACCATCTTCCTCGCCCCGTTCTTTGGCCTGCCGATCCCGCTGCTGCCGATCCACATCCTGTGGATCAACCTGGTCACCGACGGCCTGCCCGCGCTCGCCCTGACCGCCGAACCCGCCGAGCACGGCATCATGCGCCGCCCGCCGCGCCCGCTGCAGGAAAGCATCTTCGCGCACGGCATGTGGCAGCACATGCTCTGGGTCGGTCTGCTGATGGCGGCGCTCACGCTGATCATCCAGGCGTGGGCCTATCACACCGGCCATGCGCACTGGCAGACCATGGTGTTCACGGTGCTGACCTTGACCCAGCTCGTGCATGTGATGGCGATACGCTCGGAAAAGGAATCGCTGTTCGCCATCGGAATCTTTTCCAACCGGCCCATGGCGCTGGCCGTCCTCGCCACTTTCCTGCTGCAGATGGCAACCATTTACGTGCCGGCGCTCAACCCGATATTCAAGACCGAAGCGCTCGATGCCGGTGAACTGGCGATATGTCTGGTGATTTCCGGAGTCGTGCTGCTGGCGGTGGAAATCGAGAAGTGGCTGGTGCGGAGTGGATGGCTCTACCAAACGTCCTGAAAATCGTGATGCAAGCCAGGATTGAAGTTTGTACATGACAAGGTTTAACGTTTGGCGAATCTTGTACTAAAACATCTGATACGGGGGATCGCGTTTCGATATCGCGCCGCGAACGGTTAGAATATGCTGCGTCGGGCGAGTTACCGAAAGGTCTTGCCTGAAAGAATAGCACGGAGATATTGATGAAGCGCTTTATCCTGATGATGTCTTTGTTGTTGGTGCCGCTTGCGGCCCTCGCCTCGGAAGGTGCAGAAAAGCCCGACCTGACCGATAGCTGGGTGGGCATCACCTCGTTGCTGCTGTTCTTTGTCGCTTACCTGGTGGTGATGGCGGAGGAATTCACCCTGCTGCGCAAATCCAAGCCGGTGATGCTCGCTGCCGGCATCATCTGGGGACTGATCGCCTGGTACTACCAGTCGCACGACATCCCCCATGTCGTCGAGTTCGCGTTGCGCCACAATCTCGAGGAATATGCCGAGTTGATGCTGTTCCTGCTGGTGGCGATGACATACATCAATGCGATGGAGGAACGCAATGTGTTCGAGGCGCTGCGTTCCTGGCTGATACGCAAGGGTTTCGGCTACCGTACGCTGTTCTGGGTTACCGGTATTTTGGCCTTCTTTATTTCATCAGTGGCCGACAATCTGACGACTGCATTGCTGATGGGGGCGGTGATACTGGCGGTCGGTGCCGGACAACAAAAAATTCGTCATGCTCTCGTGCATCAGCCTGGTCATTGCCGCCAACGCCGGCGGCGCGTTCAGCCCGTTCGGCGATATCACCACGCTGATGGTCTGGCAGAAGAACATCCATGCCAGCAATGGAACGGTTGATTTCTGGGCGTTCTTCTACCTGTTCGTTCCCGCGCTGGTCAATTGGCTGGTGCCAGCGGTCGTCATGCATTTCTGGGTGCCCGATCGAAAAACCGAAATCCGGCGGCCAAATGGTCGGAATGAAACGCGGTGCAATCACCATCGCAACCCTGTTTTTGATCACGATCTCGCTGGCGGTGAGTTTTCACAGTTTCCTGCAGCCTGCCGCCGGTCATCGGCATGCTCACCGGGCTGAGTCTGCTCAAGTTCTTTGCCTATTACCTGAAAGTCTCCGAACAACCATCACGCCAGCGCGATAATGGCGAAGAGGACATCGGCAGTCCGGTGGCTTTCGACATCTACCGTGAAGTGGCGCGCGCCGAATGGGATACGCTGTTCTTCTTCTACGGCGTGGTGATGTGCGTGGGCGGGCTGGGCTTCATCGGCTATCTCGGGATGATTTCGCATGTGATGTATGGTGGACTGGGGCGCAACCAACGCCAACATCGCCGTAGGTATGATCTCGCTCGGTAGTGGACAACATCCCGGTAATGTTCGCGGTGCTGACCATGCAGCCTGATATGTCCATCGGACAATGGCTATTGGTGACGATGACTGCCGGAGTCGGCGGTTCGCTGCTATCCATCGGCTCCGCGGCCGGCGTCGCGCTGATGGGACAGGCGCGCGGCATATATACATTCTTCGGCCATCTCAAATGGACGCCGGTGATCGCACTGGGCTACGCGGCGAGTATAGCCGCGCACATGTTGATCAACCGTGCTTTGTTCTGATGAGGCTTGACGTTGCTTCCCCTGCGCCGTTAGAATTCCCGACTGTTTAATTCAGGTAATGACATCATGAGCAAAGATATTCAGCAAAGTATCAAAGAGCAAGTCACCACGCATCCGGTGGTGTTGTATATGAAAGGCAATCCGCAATTTCCCCAGTGCGGGTTTTCCGCCAACGCGGTGCGCATACTCAATACTCTGGGGGTAAAAGAAATATTCACCGTGGACGTGCTGCAAGACCCCGAGATACGCCAGGGTATCAAGGAATACGCCAATTGGCCGACCATCCCGCAGCTGTATATCAACGGCGAATTTGTCGGCGGTTCGGACATCATGACCGAGATGTACCAAAGCGGCGAACTGAAAAAGCTGCTGGGCGGCTAGACAGAAATATATTTGTATTTCTACCGATCGACAGCGAAATTATCAATCCTACCTAACTGCCGGAATGCGATCTTTCTCCCCCGTACAAACGGGGGCAGAAATGATCGCTGACGCGGCTGGCCTATGTCTCAAGTAAGTGCGGTTTGTGTACTTTCCGGCATTGGCATCTGATAGACTTCAAATATTATGGTGATTGCCGCAACTCCGCAGGGTTGATGGAACCCGATAATCAATCGAGCTTCCCTGCGAAAAGCGCTCTCTGTGCTACAGTAGCGTTGGCGTAGCCGCATAACAGATATTCTTAGAGACGCTTTACGAGAGTCATCATTGGGAGGCAACGATGTGGAAGGGTGACGCGCTTTGAACAGGGTCAGCGATCAGACAATGACAGAAATACAACTAGAAAAAGTTGTCGCAATAGAAACACAATTCAAACCAGAACCGATGGAAGCGGCGGATCTGCTGGTCGCTTATCTGGAACAAATCGGTATCGAGTACGTATTCGGGGTGCCCGGCGGAGCGATCGAACCCCTGTTCAATGCGCTCGCGCGCAGTGCCCGCAGAGGCGGGCCGCGCCCGGTAGTCGCGCGCCATGAATCGGGAGCCGCTTTCATGGCCGATGGTTACGCCCGTGAATCGGGCAAGATCGGCGTGTGCTGCGCCACTTCCGGTCCGGGCTCCACCAATCTCATCACCGGCGTGGCCTGCGCTTATGAAAACGAGATCCCGATGCTGGTCATCACCGCACAGCCTTCGCTGCATTTGCTGGGCCGTGGTGCTTTGCAGGAATCTTCCGGTGCCGGCTTTGACACGGTCGCCATGTTTCGTCTCTGCACACGCTACAGCGCGCTGATATCCCACCCGGATCAATTGGAAAGACAACTGACCAATGCGCTGCTGAGTGCATATCAGCCGACACCCGGCCCGGTTCATCTGAGCATACCGATGGATGTGCATCGCTCGAAGCTAATGAGCGGACCGTCCTACAACCTGGCGCATCTGCTCAAGCCATCTACGGCCGTAGATGATGCATCCGTTCGCGAATTGCAGGCATTATTGGCCCAAGCCAAGAAGGTCGCGGTGCTGATCGGCAGCAGTTGCGGCGAAGCCATCGACCTCATCATCGAACTGGTGGAAAGGAAGAGCGGCGTTTTCGTTGTCACGCCCGACGCGAAGGGGCTCATCAGCCCTCGTCACCCTTTGTACCGCGGCGTGTTCGGCTTTGCCGGCCACCGCTCCGCCGTCGCGGCGATGGAAGACACGGAAGTGGATCTGATCCTGGTGGTCGGCTCCAATCTGAGTGAATGGACCAGCAACGGCTGGAGCGAAGCGGTGTTGAACAACCGGCTGGTGCACATCGATTCCTGCGAGGCTCACCTGACGCGTTCGCCGATGGCGCGACTGCATGTGCGCGGCCGTATTCGCCCGGTGTTCGAGCGGCTATTGCGAACACTGCGCAGGGAGGGTCCAGAAGTGATTTCTGTTGGCGAGAAAAGAAAATTCAGGAAGGTATCGGTTGACGATCCATTCAGGCCGGCGTCTGTCGATGCACCCATCAAACCGCAGTTCCTGATGCGCGAACTCGGCTGGCGCAGCCCCCCTGATACTCGCTTCCTGACCGATACCGGCAACAGCACGACTTGGGCGATCCACCATCTGGGTATGTATGACCACCAGCCCAGCGCTGGAGGCTGGATGCGCGTCACGATGAATTTCGCCCCGATGGGTTGGGCCATCGGCGGCGCCGTCGGAACCGCACTCGCCAACCGCGCAGTGCCGGTTGTCTGCATCACCGGCGATGGCAGCCTGCTGATGAATGGCCAGGAAATGACTGTGGCATTGACTGAGAAGCTCACTGTGTTATTCGTGATTCTCAATGATGCCGCATTGGGCATGGTGAAACATGGTCAGCGCCTTGCAGGGGCTGAGCAAATAGCGTTCGAGTTGCCAACGGTGGACTTCCGGTTGTTGGCGGAATCCATGGGCATTCCGGGCCATGTGATTCGTACCGCTCAGGACTTCGACAATCTGGACCTGGATGCGATCCTGCGTCGTCAGGGCCCGACTGTGCTGGATGTGCGTGTTGACAAAGAAGAAGCGCCACCCATGGAACTGCGGCTCAGACTGATGGGCCGGTAAGATCAGCATGGAAACCATCCGCACCCGCATCTGGCAGGAAGAAGCCGAGTCCGAAACGCGTTTGCGGCACTGTCCTGTCATTGCCACGGTTACGATGTTTACGGTGTCCTGCTGAAACAGGCGAGCCGGATCGAGTATTTATTTCTTCTGTGAACATATAGGCTGCGGCCTGCCGCCCTCCGATTTTGCATTGGTCGGCACGCGCGCTGGGAGCGGAGTAGCATACTATTCGCTCGCCTGAAGAACTGATCAATCTGGATATCACCGCCATGTGCGCGGGTAAATGCCCGACCTACGAAAGCTGCCTTTTCGGTTTCGGTTCGTCCGGCTTAGGGTAGATGCAGCATAAAGTGATTAAAGAGAGTATCGATGACTACAGAAAGAAGGAAAGTCGAAAGTCGTAACGATGTATTTGTAGAGCGCACCGCTACGAAAATATGGCAAGAGATCGAGAGTCAGAATAACCCCTATCTCGCCGATTCATGTCTATGCCATGGATATGACTTGCTGGAATTGACGCAAAAACGTAGTTTTGTTGAAGTGCTCTACTTGTTGTTTCGCGGTGAATTGCCTAACACCGACGAGACGAGATTGCTGGAACAGTTGATGATTGCGTTGATCAATCCCGGTCCACGCCATCCGGCTACGCGGGCAGCGATGAATGCTGGTGTTGGAGGCACCGATCGTGAACATATTCTGCCCATTGCATTGTCCATTTATGGCGGCAGCCATTTGGGTGCCGGTGAAGTTCAACCAGCCATGGATTTCCTTCGCAAACAGCGCAAAAACGATCCTCTGCAACTGGCTCATGAATTGATTGCAAACAACACACCACCCCAAGAAGGCGATTGGCACTTGGTTCCCGGGTTTGGCAGTCGTTTTGGCGGGGTGGATCCAATGGCGACAAAAATTGCCGATCATCTTGCCGGGCTGCCGGGCGAACATGAAACCTTGTTGTGGGGTTGTGCATTTGCCAATGCCCTGAATGGACATTCACTCGGATGGTTGGCTCCCGCAGTTGCCGCAGCAGTTTTTACCGATCTTGGTTTCAGCCCTCGTGCCGGGGCGGGTTTGTTTCAGTTGCTGGGGGCGCCAGGCCTGTTGGCGCATGGTGTGGAATTAAGCGGTAAACCTGTTACCGCGATGCCATTTGTAAAGGACGAAAATTATGTCATCAAATATGAATGACCATCCCTACCAGTTTTGGGACGAACGCCGCGGCAAGATTCAAAGCAAAAAAGGCGGCTGGGTAGTCGGCAAAGGAATATTCAATCATGGCTATTCCATGATGGACGATTTGGTTGGCAAAGTCTCCTACATGCAGGTGGTGGTACTCAATGCCACGGGACGCATGCCGGAACGCCCGGTAGCTGACTGGTTTGAGGCAGCTCATCATCTGTATAAGCTGGCCGGACCCACGCATCTGGTGCAACCAGATTGGTGCGCTTGGTGGTACGATGCGAACATCTGTGGTGGCTGCGACCACGGCAGGCATCCTGGCGGCAGATGCAAAGTCATATGGCTCAAAACCCTTGCTTCAAGGGGTACGTTTCATTCAGGCAGCATTGCACGACTATCATCGTGGTCGTCAGTGCCGAAGAAATTGTAAGTAATGAGTGTGCCAAACATCGTGGCAAGCCCAATATCACGGGTTATGCACGCCCTCTGGCCAAGGGTGACGAGCGGGTTGTCGCGATGGAACGGGTTCAAAAAGAGCTTGGGCTTGCCAGTTGGCGAGCATCTGCAACTTGCTCTTCAAATCGAAAGCATCCTGTTGAAAAATTTTGATGAGAGCATGAACATAAATGGTTACGCATCCGCCTTTCTTTCCGACTTGGGTTATACCGATGAAGAAATCTATCGAATCTTTGCAGTAGTAGTGAACAGCGGAGTCACTGCCTGTTATGTAGATACGCGCGACAAGGCGCCTGATGCATTTTTACCTTTGCGTTGCGCTGATATTGAATACACAGGTAAGATGGCGCGGCCTGTGCCTTGACTTGATTGACCAGGCTCGACGAATAACAAAGCTGAAAGTTGATATTACGCTTTAGTGGAGGATCAACTATGCAAACATTGAATCATCGAACGCTCTGCGTCTTTCTGGCGTTGGCCTGGATCGGATCTGCCACTGCCGCAGAGACCACTGAAGAGGAAGATCTGGCGCTGGCCTATGGCGACAAATCCACGATCAGCATTGCCACCGGCAGCCACGCAACCTATCACTCGCGCGCCGGCAGTGGCGACCGTGATCACTGCCCGTGACATCGCAGGCCATGGGGGCAACCGATCTGGACCAGGCGCTGGAAAGCGTGCCGGGGCTGCATGTTTCCATGTTGAATATCGCCTCAAAACCCATTTACAGTTTTCGCGGCATTTTCACCGGCTACAACCCGGAAGTCCTGATGCTGGTCAACGGCATCCCGATCACAAGTGCGTTTCAGGGTGACCGCGGCATGGTCTGGGGTGGCATGCCGCTGGAAAATGTGGCGCGCATCGAAGTGATCCGCGGGCCGGGGTCGGCATTGTATGGTGCCGATGCCTTCTCCGGGGTGATCAATATCATCACCAAGACTGCCGCTGACATCGATGGTACCGAATACGGGTTGCGTGCCGGCAGTTTCAACAGCCGCGATGCATGGATACAGCACGGCGGCAAGCTGGGGAAGCTGGATGCTGCTTTCTATCTCAGAGCGGGGAATACCGATGGCCAGAAAGGCATCATCGAGCAGCGACGCGCAATCAGCATGGGATACTGTTTATGCGTACGAATGCATCACTCGCTCCCGGGCCGATCAATGCTGAACGCAAGGCAATCGATGCGAGCGCCGATTTGTCCCATGAAGCATGGCGCTTCCGGTCGACTTATCAGCAAAGAGAAGTGGGCATCGGCACCGGTCTTGCCGGGAGCCTGGATCCCAACGGGCGCGGGCAAGCGTCCAAGTTGTATCTGGATATGAGCTACGAAAAGGCCAACTGGGCGCCGAACTGGGATGTGTCCGGAATTCTCGGTTATTACAACATCAAGGAACATGGTGATCCGGTCTTCACACTGTTCCCCGCAGGCGCCTTTGGCGGGGCATTTCCCACCAACGGAATGATCGGTAGTCCCGGGAATTCAGAGCGACACACCCACGCCAGCGTTTCCGCCTTCTATACCGGCTTCGAGCAGCATCGAGTGCGCATCGGTACGGGATACCGTATAGAAGATATATACGAAACGACGGAAATCAAAAACTTCACTTACGCCGCGACGGTCTGACACCAATTCCATTGCAGGACGTGACCGGCAACCCGGCATTGATCTATATGCTGCCGCACAAACGCAACCTGTCCTACGTATTCGCCCAAGACGAATGGAACTTTGCAAAAGACTGGACGCTGACTGCGGGCGTGCGGCATGACCGCTATTCTGACTTTGGCGGCACCACCAATCCGCGCCTCGCTCTGGTGTGGGATGCCGCTTACAACATCGTGGTCAAGGCCATGCACGGAACGGCTTTCCGCGCTCCCTCGTTCGCCGAGCTATATTCCATCAACAACCCGGTTGTTTTTGGAAATCCCAATCTGAAACCGGAGACCATTACGACGGATGAGCTGGCATTTTCGTGGAAACCTATAGCCAGGTTACAAAACAATCTGAACTTTTTTTATTATCACATGAGCGACATTATTCTGTCCTCTCCGTCAGTTCCGCAATATCATAATGCCGGCGACCAGATCGGGCGCGGGCTGGAATTGGAGTCCACGTTTGATGCGACGAGCGATCTGCGACTGACCGGCAACTATTCATTGCAGCATTCCATAGATCAGACCACCGGACAGGATGCGGGCATGGCGCCGCATCGCCGATTGTTTGTCCTCGCCGACTGGCGTTTTACGCCGCTATGGCAGGTCAGCGCCAAGGCCAATTATGTGGCAGACCGGATGCGGGAGCCGGGCGATACCCGGGCTAAGATTCCAGACTACACCTTGGTGGACTTGACCTTGCGCCGTGAAAGGTATTGCCGGCGATTGGGATATGAGCGCCATGGTGACTAACCTGTTTGATCGTGATGCGAGGGAGCCGACCTTTCAATCGGTGGGTACGACGGTTCCCGGCAACCCCGTTACACTTTCCGATCTGCCGCTTCCGGGACGCGCTGTTTACCTGCAATTCCAGCACAAACTCTGATGGATAACGCTCTGCCAATTTCGCCGGGCTTTCCGGCTCCCATTGCCTGTGCAAATCCCTTCGTACGCCTGCGGGAGCAGGGAGTCATAGCGCTGTGTGTCGTGCTATTTTTCTCCTCGGTGCTGGTTGCCACATTACCGGTCTGGTCAGCGGGAGTAGATGCGATCGCAGTGATCTATCCCGATATCGGTGAACCTTATCGGAATATATTCGAGGAAATAATCAAGGGTGTCGAGGACAAGGTCGGCACCCAGGTGGCCAATTATCCGGTGAACGATGACACCGATATCGCAAAACTGAAAGCCAGCCTGCAACACCAGAATATCAGGGTAGTGATCGCTCTTGGCCGGCAGGGGATGAAGACGGCGACAACCCTGAATGACAGCTTCAAGGTGGTGGTGGGCGGTGTGCTGACTGTGCCGGAGAAGGAGGCGCGCGGACAACCGGTGATCAACCTGTCGCCGGATCCTGCCTTGTTGTTCACCCGCATGAAAGCGCTGTTGCCGATGACGAAGCGCATTTTTGTCGTCTACGATCCCAATTTCAACGGCTGGCTGATCAAACTGGCCAAAGATGCCGCCAGTGCCCAAGGGCTGGAGTTGGTGACTTACCAGGCGCAGGATATGCGCGGTGCGGTAGGTTCCTATCAGAAAATATTTTCTGCAGCTGACGGCCGCAGCGATGCGTTATGGTTGCCGCAGGATCCCACCACGGTGGAGGATAGTTCGATTCTGCCCCTGGTGTTGCAGGAATCCTGGAATCAAAGCATCGCGGTTTTTTCCAGCAATTTCGGCTACGTTCGGCGCGGCGTGCTGTTTTCGCTTTATCCTGACAACGAGGCACTGGGGAAGAGTCTTGCCGGTTTGGCTGAGGGGATCTTGAACTCGGATGGTGAAACTGAAACTCGCGGCATGATGCCATTACGCGACGTGCAAAGTGCAGTCAACCTGCGTACTGCCAAGCACCTGGGAATCAGTCTGGCGCGATTGAAGAATTTCGACACGACATTCCCCGAGCAATAATCGAACTTGCCCATGAAGAAGATTCTCGACGAATTTCTCCACAAGCTCACCTTCGAGCGCCAGCTCGGCATTATGGTTACGCTAGGGGTATTGTTTCTGGCGCTGTCTTCTTCTGCTGGTGGGATCGTGGCAGAGCAACGAGCGGGTACGCCGAAACCTGCTTGAGCAGGGCCAGCAAATCACCGAGAATCTGGCCCGGCAGAGTGCCTTGGCGCTGATCTACGCTTCGGAAGAAAACGCTACCGAGGCAGTGAAAGCTACCATGGCTTTCCCGGGCGTGGTCAGCGTGGAAATTCGTGATGTCAATCAGCGCACATTGTTGACACGCGGAAAAACGAATCCTGCCGAATTTCCCGCTCATGCCGACGAGTTCCAATTTGACGCAGGGCACAGCCATTCTCGATGCGGAAAGTCCGAAGGCATGGCGTTTTGCAGCACCGGTGTACACGCAGCCTGCTTCGGAATCGCCATTCAATGTGCAGTCAGCCACCCCGGAATTGCTCGGACAGGTTTCAGTGGTGATGAGCAAGACAGAGCTTGTTCGGACGGCAACCGATATCTTCATTGCAAACATGGTGACGTCGTTTTCCTTCGCGCTGCTGTTCCTGTTCCTGATCCGCTTCCTGACCAATCCGCATGACCCGGCCGCTCAACCAGTTGTCGGCCAGCATGGGACGCGCCAAGGCAGGGGAATCGGAAGTGCGTGCCGTGCTCACCGGGCCCAAGGACATATCCGATATGGCCCATGCCTTCAATAGCATGATGGCAGTGCTCGAAGAGCGCGAGGCGGCGCTGAGCGTTGCGGCGATCGCTTTCGAGATCGAGGAAGGCATGATCGTAACTGATCAGGATGAGGTGGTCATTCGGGTCAACCGTGTTTTCACAAAGCTGAGCGGTTACAGTGCCGAAGAAGCGATCGGCAAGAACCTGAACATGCTCAAGTCTGATCGCGAGGATCCCGAGTTCTATCCGCGTATGCAGGAAATCCTGCATCGCGACAATTTTTGGCAGGGCGAGATCTGGAACCGCCGCAAGAACGGAGAAATCTACCCGGAATGGCTCACCATTACCGCCGTTGTCGGCAAGGATGGCGCTATCACCAATTATATATGCGCGTTCTTTGACATCACCGAACGCAAGCAGGCCGAAGAGAAAATCCACAATCTTGCTTTCTACGACCCGCTCTGCCAATTGCCCAACCGCCGGTTGTTGTTTGACCGCCTGCATCAGGCAGTCACATCCAGTTCGCGCAACAAGACCTGCGCCGCACTCTTGTTCGTCGATCTCGACAATTTCAAGATATTGAACGACACCAGGGGACACGACATCGGCGACCTGCTGTTGATCGAGGTGGGCCAACGCCTGCGGGCAAGCATACGCGAGAGCGATACTTTGGCGCGTCTGGGCGGGGATGAATTCGTGGTGTTATTGGAGGGATTGAGCCATGACAGGTCTGAAGCTGCCGTGCAGGCGCGGGAAGTGGGAGAAAAAATGCTCATCGACATCAACCAGCCCTATATGCTGAAAGGTGTCGAGCATTACAGTACTGCAAGCATAGGCATATCCCTGTTTGCCAATTACAGGCAAAATCTTGACGATTTGCTCAAACAATCCGATACAGCCATGTATGCGGCAAAAAAGGCCGGGCGCAACACCCTGCGTTTCTTCGATCCCGCAATGCAGGCTACGCTGGAAATTCGCAGTCAGCTCGAAGCCGGAATGCGGAAAGCATTGCCGAGATACGAATTCAAACTCTATTACCAGGTGCAGGTTGATAGCGAAAAGCGCGCCGTTGGAGCGGAGGCCTTGATCCGCTGGGAGGATCCCGAGCAAGGGATGATCAGCCCCGCCCAATTCATTCCCGTTGCAGAGGATACCGGGCTGATCCTGCCCATCGGCCAATGGGTGTTACAGACCGCATGCGAACAACTAAAAGAATGGGAAAGTGATCCGCTCACCGGTGAATTGTCGCTTGCTGTCAACGTCAGCGCGAGGCAGTTCAGGCAACCGGGTTTTGTCAAGCAAGTGAACGATATGATCAAGCTGACCTCGATCAATCCATCGCTCCTCAAGATCGAATTGACCGAAAGCACGGTGCTCGAAAATGTTGTCGACACCATAAACAAGATGCATGCGCTGAAATCGATAGGCGTGCGCTTTTCCATGGATGATTTTGGCACGGGTTACTCATCGCTGGCCTATCTGACGCAATTGCCACTCGATCAGTTGAAGATCGACCAGTCATTCGTTCGTAACGTAGGCATAAAATCCACCGATTCCATGATTGTTCAAACCATTATCGGCATGGCCAACAACCTGGGAATCGAGGTCATTGCCGAAGGCGTGGAAACCGATGCCCAGCGCGATTTTCTTTGGGGGGCAGGATGCAGGTTCTATCAGGGCTATCTGTTCGGCCGACCTGTGCCGGCGAAGGAATTTAACGCACGGCTTGCATAGCAGAGTTGCACGATCACTTCGTGCCCATCGGGGATGCCGGACGATTCAATCCGCTGCAAGGGTGCATGAGCAACGCTTAGTGCAGGTGTTATTTCGTGATACTGGCGCGCGCCCTCAAGATCGCCGCTTTGACCTGTTGCGGTGCGGTGCCGCCGATGTGGTTGCGGCTGGCAAGCGAGCCTTCCAATGACAAAACCTGATACACATCCTCGCCGATAAGGGTCGAGAACCGCTGCAATTCTGTAAGCGTGATGGCGTTCAGATCGCAGCCGCGCTGTTCGGCGAAGCGCACTGCTACAGCGACGATTTCATGGGCATCGCGGAATGGTACGCCTTTTTTAACCAGATAATCGGCCAGGTCGGTCGCGGTGGCATAACCCTGCAAAGCCGCGCTGCGCATGGCATCCGGCTTGACCCGTATGCCGGCAATCATCTCCGCGTAGACACGCAGGGATTGCGCAAGCGTTTCCACGGTGTCGAACAGCGGTTCCTTGTCTTCCTGATTGTCCCTGTTGTAAGCCAGGGGCTGGCCCTTCATCAGCGTGAGTAGCGCGACCAGGTGACCGTTGACTCGTCCGGTCTTGCCGCGCACCAATTCAGGAACGTCGGGGTTTTTCTTTTGCGGCATGATGGAAGAACCGGTACAGAAACGGTCAGCGATATCGATGAATCCGAAACGCGGACTCATCCACATGATCAGTTCCTCGGAAAAGCGCGACAGATGCGTCATGATCAGCGCGGCACACGCGGTGAATTCGATAGCGAAATCGCGATCAGATACCGCATCAAGCGAATTTTCGCACACACCGTCAAAACCGAGCAGGTCGGCGACGTATTCGCGTTTGATCGGATAACTGGTCCCGGCCAATGCGGCAGAGCCAAGCGGCAAGCGGTTGACGCGCTTGCGGCAATCCTGCAGACGTTCCGCATCGCGCTTGAGCATTTCGAAATAAGCCATCAGGTGATGCGCAAAGCTGACCGGTTGTGCAACTTGCAAATGGGTGAAGCCGGGCATGATGGTGTCGACATGCGGTTCGGCTAGGTCAAGCAGCGCAATTTGCAATATCCTGATCAATTCAAGCAGATCATCAATCGCATGGCGCAAATACAGCCGAATATCGGTTGCCACCTGGTCATTGCGCGAGCGTCCGGTGTGCAGGCGTTTACCGGCATCGCCGACCAGCGCGGTAAGACGCTTCTCGATGTTGAGGTGTACATCCTCCAGTTCCGGCGACCAGACGAATTCGCCGCTGATGATCTCGTTTTCGATTTGCGCCAAGCCGCGCTTGATGTCTTTCAGGTCCTGAGCTGCGATGATGTCACAAGATGCAAGCATCTGCGCGTGTGCCAGCGAGCCCTGGATATCGAACATGGCAAGTTTTTGATCGAAACCCACCGATGCTGTGTAGCGCTTCACCAAATCAGCCACCGGTTCGGCAAATCTCCCAGACCAACTATCTTTATCTTGCATTGCCGCCCCCACTTGTCCCAAAATGAAGCATCGAAAACCCAGGGCTTTCTCGCCATGAAACCGAAGTTCTGCTGCCATCAAGCCGAATCATTCAATCCATGAATAATCCGCGCAGTATAAAACAAAATGCCCGGCCGGATACGCTGCCCAACTTCCGCAACCTCGGCATTCTGCTGCGTATACTGCTGATCAGTAACGGCCTGGCAATTCTGCAGGCGATCATGCAGGCGAATGCATGGGAAGACATCGCGCAGCACCTGATGCAAATTGCAACGTTACTGACACCGGTACTGCTGATCAGCCTGTTGCTGCTGTGGGCAGCCCAACCGTGGCTGAATCGGCTGCCGTACTGGCAGGGGTCATTGGCGACTATCGCGATAGTGGTCGTGTTGACGCTGTCCATCTATAAGTCCGGCGGAGACCTGTACAGTCCGACCGGAAATGCAAGATACTATTTCGATGAGGCGCGTTACGTGCTCATCAGTATTGCGGTGTGCGGTTTCCTGTTGCTGTACTTCCGGCTGCGCGCCAAGATGCTGACGCGCGCGCTGCACGAAGCGCGTTTGCAGGTATTGCGCGCGCGCATCCGCCCGCACTTCCTGTTTAACACGATCAACGCGGTGCTGGGTATCGTGCGTGCCCGGCCAAAACAAGCCGAGACCGCTCTGGAGGACATGGCAGACCTGTTTCGCATGGCGATGACTGATGCGCGGGACCTGGTGCCGTTGCACCGGGAAATACAATTGAGCAAACAATATATCGCTCTGGAACAAATGCGCATGGGCGACCGGTTAAGCGTTGATTGGCAGATACACGAAGTGCCGGAATATGCGCTGATTCCGCCGTTGCTGTTGCAGCCGCTGCTGGAGAATGCGGTTTACCACGGCATAGAGCCATTGACTCAAGGGGGGGTTATCAAAGTCGTACTGAAACTGGGCAGCGAAGGAATAATGCTGAGTGTGGAAAATCCCCATGCCGCGAACAACTCTGCAACCAAGGATATGGATAATGCGGGTGATTTCCAGAAAACTTATGAACCCGCATCGAAACCATCGAATGTCGGCAGAGGGCAGCGCTCCAACAACAAAATGGCTTTGTTGAATATCCGCGAAAGATTGGACCTGCTGTTTGACGCGGAAGCGCGCTATCAGGTTGAAAACGGCAACAACTTCTATCGTGTTGAAATCATCTTGCCCTATATAAAGGAACGACCATCATGACCACCATAGAAACGGCCCTGCGAGTATTCATTGTCGATGATGAGCCGCCCGCGCGCAACCGGCTGCGCGACCTGCTGAACGACTGCAAGGATCAGCTGTCGCTGGATATAGTGGGCGAAGCGGGCAATGGAAAGGAGGCTTTGGACAAGCTTTCGGAAATCCCTGCCGATGTGGTGTTGCTGGACATCCGCATGCCGCAAATGGACGGCATAGAAGTCGCACAGCATCTGAACAATCTGCCCAAACCGCCGGTGGTCATATTTACCACCGCTTATGACGCATACGCGATCAAGGCATTCGATCTCCACGCGATTGATTTCCTGCTCAAGCCGATACGTTTGGGGCGTTTATTCGAGGCGCTGAATCGCGCCCGTGAAGCGGTGCCGCTGCAAACCGAAGTGTTGCGCGAATTGTTGCCCGAACCGCGCAAAAATCTGTCCAGCCGCGAACGCGGCAAGATCCACTTGATACCCATCGAGCAAATACTGTATTTGCGCGCCGAGTTGAAATACATCACGGTACGCACCGCCGAACGGGAATATCTTCTGGAGGAATCGCTCACTGATTTGGAAAAAGAATTTGCCGCGCGTTTCGTGCGCATTCACCGCAACTGCCTGGTCGCCAAGGATGCGATCGCGGGCTTTGAAAAGGGCGGCGACGAGGGAGAAAGCGGCTGGTTGGTGAAATTGAAGGGCCTGAATGAATTGCTTGGGATCAGCCGCAGGCAGCAGCATATCGTCAAGGAGTTCAGTTGAATGAAACTCTAAAAATCCATATTTCATCCCAACTGCTGTGTTGCGTAAAAAATTTCTTGCTTACATATCGTACATATGCGGCGCGGCAAAATTTTTTCCGCGCCTTGCATTTGGGCGAACTCTGAATTTTTGGAGGCTTCATTGATTTTAAACATAGCGGCTTGCCTCTGGTACCAACTCTAGATTTTTATTGCCTTCCGAGAGCCCTCGTATAACGGCCCGCCAGGCAATCAGTTTTTTTTCATAGGATATCCCTGCGTTAGCCGGGCTGGTGGATGGCAGGCGCTGATATTGCAATGGGAACGGTCTGAGCGAAGGCAGGACATGTTTCACAAAACACTGCTCAGCTTTGGCTCCATTGAAGAACACTCGAGTGATACCCGGATGCATCAGCAGGAAAGCATGGATATCGTTCGGGACTTCCGAGTCCACCTCAATGCGGGAGTCCAGGCTGGATCTGCGGACACATGATCCAAGAACGTCCCATAACGCGATTCCGGAAGTCTGCAGAATTTTCAGCCTGGCCCGGTAGGGAAGCTCGGGATAGGCGCCAACGAGTTCGCCCATGATGGTCCAGAAATGATTTCGCGGGTGGGCGTAGTACTCGTCCGCTGCAAGAGAGGCCTCTCCCGGCATGCTTCCCAAGACAAGCACAGTTGCGGCGACATTTCCAACAGGGGCAAAGCTTTGTACGCGTGGCATTTGGCCCTAGTTGCTATCCGCTGTTTCGCAATCCTGTTGCGATGCCGTTGATGGTTATCTGGATGGCGCGCTTCACCTGCTCATCATTGTCTCCGGCACGATGGCGCTGAAGCAGCGCGATCTGCAAATGGTTGAGCGGATCAATGTAGGGAGTGCGGGTCAGCAGGCTGCGCGCAAATGCCGGGTTGTCCTGCAGCAGAGCGGTATTTCCTGTCACGGCGAACAGCATCTCCAGGGTGTCTTCCCATTCGCGAGCTATCATGCCGAAAATACGCTCGCGCACTGCGATGTCATGCATCAGTTCCGCATAGCTGGATGCGATGCCCATGTCGGTTTTGGACAGCACCATATCCATGTTGGACATCAACCCGCGGAAGAACGGCCAGTTCTGATACATCGCCTGCAATTTTGCGAGTCCTGCCTTGCCCTCGCGTTCGACGAAGCGCTTTACCGCGCTGCCGAAGCCGAACCATCCCGGCAGCAGGGTCCGGTTCAGCCCCCAGCTGAATACCCAGGGAATGGCCCGCAAATCCTCGATGCGGTCCGATGCCTTGCGCGTAGAGGGGCGGCTGCCGATGTTGAGTTCGGCGATCTCGCGGATCGGCGTCACAGTGAAGAAAAATTCGGTGAAACCCGGGGTCTCATAAACCAGCTTGCGATACGCAGCAAACGCATCGAGGCTCAATGCTTCCATGATGCGGATATATTCCGGATTGCCGTCTGCATCATGCGGATGATCCAGCAAGGTTGCTTCAAGCGTGGCAGCCATGAGTGTCTCGAGGTTGCGTCGACCGATCTCGGGGTTGGAATACTTGCTGGAAATCACCTCGCCCTGTTCGGTGATGCGGATCTGGCCGTTAACGCTTCCCGGTGGCTGCGCCAGAATGGCATCGTAACTCGGGCCGCCGCCGCGACCGACGGTGCCGCCACGTCCGTGGAACAGGCGAAGTTCGACGCCGTGGTTGGCGAAAACTTTCACCAACTCCACCTCGGCTTTGTACAATTCCCAGTTTGCAGTGAGGTAGCCGCCGTCCTTGTTGCTGTCGGAGTAGCCGAGCATGACTTCCTGGGTATTGCCGCGACTGCTCAGCAGCCTGCGGTAATATGGGATCGAGAAAAGTTCATCCATGATTGCCGCGCAACCGCGCAGATCCTCGATTGTCTCGAACAGCGGGATGATATTGACGTGCAGCTGATGCGAGCCGGCACCCTCCAGCAAGCCGACCTGTTGCAGCATGAGCGCGAGTTCCAGCATGTCGCTCACCGCATCGGTCTTGGAAATGATGTGGTTGGGCAGCGCGGCGCGGCCGAAACGCTGATGTATCTGCGCGGCGGTTTGCATGATGAGCAACTCGCTTTGCGCCTCTGCGCCGTATTGGCTGATATCGCCGAGCAATATCTCACCGGACTTCAATGCGGCCAGTAACACTTCGCGGCGTGTTGCCTCATCGAGGTCCTTGTAATCGGCCTTGCCGCTACTGTGCGAAAACAGTTCGCTGATAGTCTGTTCGATGACTGCGCTGTGCTGGCGCATGTCCAGCGGCGCGAGGTGGAAGCCGAACACCTCGACGGCTCGGCGCAGATTGGCCAACCGCCCGCGTGCCAGGTAAACCGCTCCGTGACTGTACAATGAGTCGATCAACACATCCAGGTCGTTGATGAAATCCTGTGATGTGGCATATGGCTGCGCATGCTTGTCCACCGGCGACAGATGCGAAGTTTTGTGGCCCAGAAGCTGAGCGGTTGACGTCAGGCGGGAATAAATCAATATCAGCGCGCGGCGGTAAGGCTCGTCGATTCGGTGAGCGGCCTTGTCCGGTGACGCATCGGATAGTTTGCGCAGAGCGTCACTGACATCAACGAGACGGTCGGTCAGGCTCAGGCGCGTACCAAGAACATGTGTCTCTTCGAGATAATGCTCCAGAGCAAGTGCGGACTGCTGTTGCACCGCGTCCAGCATCACGTCGTGGGTGACGAACGGGTTGCCGTCGCGATCGCCCCCTATCCAGCTGCCGATATGCAACAACGGCGGAACCTTTATGTCTTTGTCGAAGCGCGCTTCCAGCTGACTCTCGAGGTTTGCATAGATTTTCGGGATTTCATTGAGAAAGGTATAGCGGTAGTACTCCAGTCCGTTCTTGATCTCGTCAAGAACATTCAGCTTGGCGGTGCGCAACATGCGTGTCTGCCACAGGATCAGCACGAAACGGCGCAAGGCGATTTCGTTGTCGGCCAAATCATCGGGCGTCATGTCCATGCGATCGCGATTCGACATCAGGCTGGAAATGATCAATTGGCAATCAAGGATGCTCTTGCGCTGCACCTCCGTCGGATGCGCAGTCAGTACCGGCGCGATCATTGCGCTGTTCAGGAATGCTTGCAGCGCATCTTTGCCGATATGTTGTTTCTCGAGTCGCGTCAGAGCCAGCAGCAAACTGCCGTCCTTTGGCGCGCTGCCCACCTTGAGGTGGGCACGATGGCGCCGATTGTGATGCAGGTCTTCGGCGATGTTGGAAAGTTGGGAGAAATAGCTGAAGGCGCGTACTACGACCAGTGTTTCGCTGGGTGACAGCGCATCAAGTATCCTTTCCAGTTGCACGCGGTCGCGCTCATCCTGGGTCTTGCGGAAATTTACGGCGGCACGGCGCACATTTTCGATCAGTTGGTAGGATGCCTCTCCCTCTTGTTCGCGCAGCGTGTCGCCGAGTATGCGGCCAAGCAGCCGCACATCTTCGCGCAGCGGGAGATCCTTGCTGGAAATATTGGTAGGGGCGGCAATCAAATTCATCACGTTCTCGGGACAAAAGCACGGCGCACCATATGTTAGAATGCGCCGCATACCGTTTGGTTATTTAAAATAACTTCGGGCACAAAATATCAGGGAATACCATGAGCAAGACATACTACCCAAGCCCGGCTCGATTAGTGATTGCTTCGCGTGAAAGCGCGTTGGCGATGTGGCAGGCGGAACATATTCGAGACAGGCTGCGCGCATTATATCCACAAACCGACGTCAGCATATTGGGCATGACGACTCAGGGTGACCAGATCCTGGATGTCACCCTTTCCAAGATCGGCGGCAAGGGCCTGTTCGTGAAAGAACTGGAAACCGCCCTGGAAGACGGGCGCGCCGACCTGGCCGTGCATTCATTGAAAGACGTTCCGATGAATCTGCCGGAAGGTTTCGTGCTTGCTGTGATCGGCGAACGCGAAGACCCGCACGATGCATTCGTTTCAAACAAACATGAGAATTTGGCAGCCTTGCCGGCTGGCAGCGTGGTGGGCACATCCAGCCTGCGCCGCGAAAGCCAGTTGCGCGCGCGCTTTCCTCATCTGGACATCCAGCCGCTGCGCGGCAACGTGCAAACCCGTTTGCGCAAACTGGATGAAGGGCAATATGCCGCCATCATCCTCGCGGCCGCCGGCCTGAAACGTCTGGGTCTGGGCAGCCGCATCCGCGCGCTGATCAGCAGCGAAGACAGCCTGCCCGCGGTAGGGCAGGGCGCATTGGGCATCGAATGCCGCGCCGATCGCGCCGATGTGATCGCTTTGTTGCAACCCTTGCATCATCCCGATACTGCTGCCTGTGTGTTTGCCGAGCGTGCCTTGAGCCGTGCGCTGGCGGGCAGCTGCCAGGTACCGCTGGGCGGCTTTGCCGAGGTCAAGAACGGCAAGTTGCGTATGCGCGGTTTCGTTGCCAGTCCGGATGGCAAACGCATGACAAGTTCCGAGTTGACCGGCGAGATCGCCAACCCCGAAGCGCTGGGAAACAAAGTCGCCGATGCGCTGCGCGCGCAGGGCGCGGACGAAATCCTCGCCGCGCTGAATGGCTAAACAGCCCCTGCGCGGATTGACTATCGTCGTCACGCGTCCGCGTGACCAGGCCGCGCAACTGGCGCAGAGTATCGAAAATGCCGGCGCTATCCCTTTGCTGTTCCCGCTGCTGGATATAACACCAGTGCAGGATACCGATACGCTGAATGAACAGATCTCCCGCCTTCATCGATATAACCTCGCGATCTTCATCAGCCCGAATGCGGTGAAATATGGCTTAGCCGCGATACGCATGGCGGGCCCAATTCCCGATACTTTAAGGATAGCCACCGTCGGGCAGGGCAGTGCGAATGCCTTGCGCGAATCCGGCATCGTAAACGTCATTGCACCTACCGATCGTTTTGACAGCGAGGGTTTGCTGGCTTTGCCGGAATTGCAGAATGTTTCCGGATGGCGTGTAATGATCTTTCGCGGCGATGGTGGACGCGAGTTGCTGGGCGACACGCTCAAGGCGCGCGGCGCAACAGTCGAATACGCCACCTGCTACCAGCGCAGCAAGCCGCAACAGGATGCCGGAGTGCTGCTGGCAGCCAAACCGGATGCGATCATCGTGACCAGCAGCGAGGCATTGGGCTATCTGTGGGAATTGCTGAACGACACTGGCCGGGAAGTATTGCGCAACACGGCTCTATTCGTGCCGCATGCACGCATCGCCGGATTGGCCCGCGAGCAAGGCTGGCTGCAAGTGCATGTAACAGCATCCGGAGATGACGGCATGTTATCCGCTTTGATAACATGGGCACATCAGAGGTCTTAACCAATGGCCTGGGCGGCGTTTATTATTTCCGTTAGTCAGATGGCTAATATTTTTACCAGATGGCAGATGACACAAGACAGGGTGCTGTGCGGCAATCAAAAACCAGTCCTCTGTCTACAGTTCTCTGTCACCCGAGGGGGATTGAATGAGCGAACCAACATCAAAACCTGAAAATGCCGAGCCGGATACCGCCAAGCCGGAAAATCCGGGCATTCCCGAGCAGACGCGCCATGCGCATAAAACCTCGGTGGCGGATGTTTTCGCTCACATCAGTATCACGCAACTGACGCTGGCAGTGCTGGTGATGATCTTCCTGTGGCAATGGCTGGATGGTCATCGGGCCATCAGCGACATGCAGCAGCAACTGGCGAAAAAGATCGCAGAGATGGACGGAAACAGCAAAGCCAATCAAATGTTGCTGACCCAAGACCAGGACCAGGTTCGCGAGCTCTCCGCCAAAGTGTCAACGATGGAATCACGCTACGCCGAATCGCAAAATCAGCGCATCGCGCTGGAAAATTTGTACAACAATCTGTCGGTGAATAGCGATGAAGCCGCGCTGGCTGAGGTCGAACAGACGCTGCTGATCGCCGCGCAGCAATTGCAACTTTCGGCCAATGTGCGGGCTGCGCTGATCGCCATGCAAAGTGCCGATGCGCGTTTGCAACGGATGAACCGGCCGTCGTTCAACGGGCTGCGCCAGGCCATCGGTAACGACATGGACAAGTTGCGCGCGCTGCACGATGTGGACATAACCGGCATCAATCTTCAACTCAATAATCTGATCGCAATTGTAGACCGGATGCCGCTTGCCTATCAGCCAAGATCCGCAAATGAAGCCATCGCGCAAGCCGTTCCGCCAAAAGATGAATCGACCTGGCAAAAACTTCTGCGTGAAATCTGGCAAGAGGTAAGGCAGCTGGTGCGCATTGAAAACACGGACAAGGCCGAGATTCCGCTGTTGCCGCCCAATCAGGAGTTTTTCCTGCGCGAAAATCTCAAGCTGACTTTGCTTTCGGCACGTCTTGCTTTGTTGTCGCGCGACGAAGTCAGTTACAGACAGGGACTGAAAACCGCGCAACTTTGGACTGCGCGCTATTTCGATGGCAAATCGAGCGAGGGCGTGCAAATGTCCGAAGGGCTGAAAAAGCTTGCCGCGTCCGATATCCGCATCGAGTTGCCGGACATCAGTGCCAGTTTGCAAGCGGTGCGCAACTATCGCCTGACCCGTGAACACGAGCCAAGGGCGATATTCGAACTGGCGCCAAAGGAACCAAAAGCGGGATTTGACAGACGGCCAAAGGCGGCGCGATGAAATACCTGGCATGGATACTCGGTCTGTTTGCCGCCGCAGTGGCACTGCCCATCGTATTGAAAAATCCGGGCTATGTGCTGCTGGTGTATCCGCCATATCGTGTCGAATTGTCGCTCACGCTGTTCGTCGTCCTGTCGCTGCTGACATTCGTGTCCGGCTATGGTCTGGTGAGGCTGATGATCGGCGTGCTGCGATTGCCTGCATATGTGCGCAAAATTCGTTCGGACCGCGCAAAAACCAAAGCCCGCAAATTGCTGGATGAAGAACTTAGCGCTTACTTTGAAGGGCGCTATGCCGATTCGGAAAAGACCGCAAATCGTGCGATGAAACTGGGCGACGGCTCCGCTTTGCATCCCATAATCGCGGCACGTTCTGCCCATGAATTGCACGAATTCAAAAAACGGGATGCCTATCTGGCTGCCGCAGAAGGCAAGACGAGTGGCGATACCAGCATGCGCCTGATGACGACGGGCAAATTCCTGCTCGACCAGCACGATCCGCAGGGCGCACTGGGGGCCTTGCAGGAATTGCGCGAAAGCGGAGTCAAGAACCATCTCGGCGCTTTGTCGCTGGAACTGAAAGCGCATCAGCAGGCGGGCAATTGGGATGAAGTGCTGGGTGTGCTCAGCCAGCTAGAAAAACGCGCCGGCATCGATGCGACACTTGCTTCGCAATTGCGCCAGCAAGCCTGGCTGGGGAAGATTCGCCGGCAAAGGGATTTGGCGGGCCTGACCGCCTGCCTGAAGAACATGCCTGCCGATTTCAAACGGCGCAGCAAGATAGTGGCAACTGCTGCACGCGCATTGAATCAACACGGGGGCGGTTCACTCGCTCAGCAACTGCTGGCAGAAAGTCTGAATGGACAATGGGACAGCGAGCTGGTTGCGCTGTATGGTGACTGTATTTCCAGCGATGTGGTGGGACAAATCGAGCAGGCCGAAAAATGGCTCGCTCAGCATAGCCACGATGCCGGATTGCTGCTTGCGCTTGGAAAATTGTGTCTGCAGCAAAGGTTGTGGGGCAAAGCGCAAAGCTATCTTGAAGCCAGCAACAGTATCGCGCCCAGCCATGCCGCATATGCCGCCCTGGGGCAACTTGCTGAAAAACTGGGAAAATCCGACGAGGCACTCAGGTGCCACAAGAGCGCGATGGCGTTGGCCAATCGTTGATTTTTCCGTCCAAGCGGGACTTGATCAGAGGTACCTTATCCCTTGGGTGCGAAGGTAAATGCGTCCGAGAAGAATGCCTCATCGGGCAGGCCGCGCTGGGCAGTGAAATCGCGGTGTGCGGCTTCCACGACCACGGGTGCGCCACAGGTATACACTTCATAGGGTGACAGATCCGGGTAGTCATCCAGCACTGCCTGATGAACAAACCCGGTGCGCCCTTGCCAGTTATCTTCCGGCAGCGCGTCAGAAAGTACCGGGGTAAACTTGATACCGCTTTTTTCCCATTGCCTGGCTTTATCCAGCATATACAGATCCGCCAGCTTTCGCGCCCCCCAATAGAAATGCATCGGTCGTTTTATGCCGATGAACAACGCGTGCTCGATGATGGCCTTGATCGGCGCGAAACCCGTGCCGCTGGCGACGAAAATGATCGGCTTGTCCGAATCCTCGCGCAAAAAAAATGTGCCGAGCGGACCCTTGAAGCGCAGGATGTCGCGTTCCTTCATGACCTCGAACACATGATGGGTGAATGTGCCGCCGGTGATGTTGCGGATATGCAGTTGCAGAAACTCATCGTCATGCGGCGCATTGGCCAGCGAGAAACTGCGCGGATTTTCATCCTTGAGCAGGATGTCTATATATTGCCCGGCCAAAAATTGCAGGCGTTCATTCGCGGGCAGCTTGAGCGATAGCACCATCACATCCGGTGCGGGCCTTTCCATTTTGTGCACGCGGCAAGGCATGGTCCTGACCGGGATATCTTTGACCGCATTCACTTCGCGGCACTCCAGCACCAGATCAGACAGGGGCCTGGCGCAACAGAACAGCGCCATACCCGCTGCTTTCTCGGCGTCGCTCAAGGTGCCTTCCTGATATTTGCCGTAATCCACTTGTCCGGTCACAACCTTGCCTTTGCACGTACCGCACACTCCGTCGCGGCAACTGTAGGGCAGCGTGTATCCATGCTTGAGAGCAGATTCGAGGATGGTCTCATGTTCCTCGATAGAGAAGCAGTGTCCGCTGGGTTGAATTACTGTTTTGAACGTCATGATGAATGCAGTAGATTACGCTAAGGCATGGATTTTAACGCATAATCACGGCATGAGACGCTTGTTGATCATAGGTTGCGGGGATGTCGCGATGCGGGCGATACCCTTGCTGCAGAAAAACTTTCATCTATACGCTTTGGTGCGCGATCCGGACAAGCGGGCCCGGTTGCGCGCGCTTGGAGTTGAACCGCTGCTTGGCGATCTGGATTACCGCAGCAGCCTCGATCGTGTCGCCGGATTGGCCGACGCCGTGCTGCATCTTGCCCCTCCACCTAATATGGGTTCCCACGATACACGCACGCGCAATCTGCTCAGCGCATTGTCGCAAGGCCGGGGTCGAAGGAGAAAATTGCCAAGGCGGCTGGTATACATCAGCACCAGCGGTGTGTATGGCGATTGCGGCGGGGGATGGGTGAGCGAAACCTCCCTGCTCAAATCGACCTCGCCGCGCTCGCAACGACGCGAGGATGCCGAACGACAGATACGCGATTGGGCGAAACGCAATCAGGTGAATGCCAGCATCCTGCGCGTTCCAGGTATCTACGCGGCGGATCGCTTGCCGTTAAGCCGATTGCAACAAGGCACACCCGTCATTATCTCCAGCGAAGATAGCTATACCAACCATATTCACGCCGATGACCTGGCGCGCATTTGCCTTGCGGCTTTGCAGCGTGGAAAAGCGTGTCGTGTGTATCATGCCAGCGACGACAGCCTGTTGAAGATGGGAGAATATTTCGACGAAGTGGCGGACGCTGTCGGTCTGCCGCGCGTCCCGCGTATCAGCCGAGCCGATGCACAGCATGTGTTGTCGGAAATGATGCTGTCGTTCGTGAATGAATCACGGCGGCTGACCAATCAACGCATGAAACGCGAACTGAAAGTGAAGCTGGGATTTCCGACCGTGGCGGACCTGCTCGCCACAATCGACAGCACTGATTATCCAACCTCGGCTTCCAATCCAAAACGGCCATAAACCCTCAACAAAAGCAGACATTTGGCGTATGAGAATATGGGCCCGAATTTTGTGCTTTGATCCATTCTGCATCAAAGTCGGCAGCAAATACTGACAAAAAAGTGACAGATAACGACGATAAGATGACATTTTTTGATACGGAATCCCCCATCCTCAGCATTTCTATGCACCGTTACCTGGCAAAATCATGTTTTATGATGCTGGCACGGTAAGTGCATTCTTAAATACAGTGTTGTGACATAACCCGCAAATTGCTGCTCCAAGAACCGGTATGGACGAGAAAATTTGATGGACTTTAGAGAATGGCTTGCTGAAAACGCGAAGACAAGACGCAACAAATACGCGCTCCTGTTGGGTCTCATTGTTTTTCCATGCGTGTTGCTGATCGGTTTGTACCAGCTTTACCGGAATATCGATAATCTCGAAACGACACTACATCACAACGCCGTAGCCTTGACCAAAAAAGAAGCGCAGGTAGTCAATGTGCATCACGCACAAACGGCATTTTTCCTTCAGATGCAAGCATGGAGAAATGTCATGTTGTACGGCCACGATGCACAGGGGATACAAACAAATTTTGGCGGATTTCTGCGCCAGGAAGCCGAAGTGCGCAAGCAACTTGACGCGCTGTATGCAGACGCACGTACTGCACATGCTGAAGACAAAGCTGCCGGTCTGAAGACGGTTCTTGATTCACACCAGCTGTTGGGCAAGCGGTATCGCGACGCGCTGGCCATATACAGGTCGGCCAAAGATAAATCCGCCATGTATCAAATCGACCATATCGTGAATGGAGCGGATCGGTCATTCTCCGAACGGCTGGCGCGAACCTCGGACGAGATCGAGCAGGAATACAACGGGTTGGCCGCCAGGGTTGTTGCCACACAGTCCGCGGACATCGAGGATGTTCAAGGTCGCGTGGAATTGAATCTTGTAGCCATTTCTGTGTTGATTCTGCTGGAGGCACTACTGGTATTGAGAATCGTCAACAAGAGCACGCGCGCTTTGAACAAACTTGCCCGGGAAAGCGAAAAAACGGTCATGCAACTGGCCTATACCGACCCGCTTACCGCATTGCCAAACCGCAGACTGTTCCAGGACCGGCTGGAACAGGCAATCATGCTGCCGAATTTCAAAAATCAATATCGCGCGCTGATGTTCCTGGACATGGACAATTTCAAAATATTGAACGATACCAGGGGACATGGCATGGGCGACTTGCTGCTTAAGGAAGTTGCGAAGCGAATAAAAAGAAGCGTACGCGAATCTGATACAGTGGCACGCATGGGAGGGGACGAATTCGTGGTATTGATGAGCGAATTGGGCGATAACGAACAATCTGCGTTTGAACGTTCATCGATGATCGCGGAAAAGGTATCAAAGGTACTGAGCCAGCCCTATCACCTTGATCAATTCGTATACAACTGCAGTGCCAGTATAGGCGTGACTTTGTTCCGCGGGGATGATATATCAATCGAAGATGTGCACAAGCGAGCCGATGCCGCGATGTATCAAGCCAAGAATTCAGGTCGCAACACCGTGCGCTTCTACGATTCGAAAATTCAGGCTACGCTGGAGGCGCGTAGTGAACTGGAAAGTCAGCTCCGTGTGGCCATTGCGCAAAAGCAACTGCAACTGTTTTACCAGATACAGGTAGATCAGGATTCAAAGCCAATCGGCGCAGAAGCCCTGATACGCTGGATTCATCCAAAGCTCGGTATGGTTTTCCCCGCAGATTTCATACCGATGGCAGAAGAGAGCGGGCTTATCCTGCCTATCGGACAATGGGTGCTGGAATCCGTTTGCAGGCAAATCAAGCTATGGGAATCGGATCCGCTGACCAGCGATCTGATAATCTCCGCAAACGTTAGCGCCCGGCAGTTCCGTCAGTCAAGTTTCATTGCGATGGTGGTTGGTTTGATCAAACAGACTGGTATCAATCCGTCACGTCTCAAGATCGAGCTCACCGAAAGCGTGGTGCTTGATGACGTAGATGATGCCGTGTTCAAAATGCACGCGTTGAAGGATGTAGGGGTGAGGTTTTCCATGGATGATTTCGGCACCGGCTACTCATCGCTTTTTTATCTGACACAACTGCCGTTGGATCAATTGAAGGTCGACCAGTCATTCGTGCGCAACATCGGCATCAAATCCACCGACTCGGTGATCGTGCAAACCATCATTGACATGGCTGCCAATTTGAATATGGAATCAATCGCCGAAGGGGTCGAGACACAGGCGCAACGCGATTTCCTCGAGGAAGCCGGATGTAAACTTTATCAGGGGTACTTGTACGGCAAACCGGTGCCCCTGGAGAAATTCACAGATTCATTGATGGATTTGAAAACATATAATGTTGTGCCGTTCCATTCGGCATTGGCCGGCAGAGGAGTTTGATGACTATCCTGCAGTCATTTCCTTAAGGTTTAAAACTATTGCTCAAAGTAATGAGTTGCTCCAGTTTGGCTTTCGCCGCGCCGCTGGAAATCACCCGATCGGCTATTGCTACGCCGTCTTCCAATGTTCCGGCCAGTCCGGCCACATAAATCGCCGCACCGGCATTCAGCTGGACGATATCGCGCGGCGCGCCGACTTCGCTGTTCAGCACACCCAGCAGCTTTTCACATGCTTCGCCGATATTGCCAACGCGCAACAGACCGATTGGCGCGCTGGCGAGGCCGAACAAATCCGGATGCACGGTAAATTCGCTGACTTTGCCATCTTTCAATTCTGCGATGTAAGTCCCCTCGGAGATGGAAATCTCGTCCATGCCATCTGCCCCATGCACCACCAGCACATGGCGGCTGCCGAGGCGTTGCAGCACGCGCGCCTGGATGCCGACCAGGTCCTGGTGGAACACGCCCATCACCTGATTGTCGGCGCCGGCGGGATTGGTCAGCGGCCCCAGCACGTTGAACATGGTGCGCACGCCGAGCTCGCGGCGTACCGGCGCGGCGTATTTCATCGCGCCGTGAAAATTGGGAGCGAACATGAAACCGATACCGATCTGGTCTATGCACTGGCCGACCTGTTCCGGGGTGAGGTTGAGGTTGACGCCGAGCGCTTCGAGCACGTCCGCCGAACCGCAGGTCGAAGACACCGAGCGTCCGCCGTGCTTGGCTACCCGCGCACCCGCCGCTGCGGCGACCAGCGCGCTGGCGGTGGAGATGTTGAAAGTGTGTGCTGCATCGCCGCCGGTCCCGCAGGTGTCCACCAGATGCGTACGGTTGACGACCGGCACTTTTAAGGCGAATTCGCGCATCACCTGAGCGGCGGCGGAAATCTCGCCCACGGTTTCCTTTTTGACGCGCAGGCCGATCAGGATGCCGGCAATCTGCGCCGGCGTGACCTCGCCGCTCATGATCTGGCGCATCAGCGACAGCATCTCGTCGTAAAAGATTTCGCGCTGCTCGATCAGGCGGGTCAATGCCTGTTGTGGTGTGATCATGGTTATTTCTTTCCCTTCAGAAAATTGTCCAGCATGTCGTGTCCGTGTTCGGTGAGGATGGATTCCGGATGGAACTGCACGCCATGCACCGCCAGTGTCCTGTGGCGCACGCCCATGATCTCGCCGTCGTCGGTCCACGCGGTGATCTCCAGGCAGTCCGGCAACGTCTCGCGTTCGATCACCAGCGAGTGATAGCGCGTTGCGGTGAATGGGTTGGGCAGGCCGGTGAAAACGCTGGTGTTGTTGTGATGAATCAATGAGGTCTTGCCGTGCATCAACTGCTTGGCGTGAATGATGTGTCCGCCGAACGCCTGGCCGATGCTCTGGTGGCCGAGGCACACGCCGAGTATCGGAATCCTTCCTGCAAAATGTTTGATCGCCGCGACCGAGATGCCCGCTTCGTTCGGCGTGCAGGGGCCGGGCGACACGACGATGTGCTGCGGGTTCATCTTTTCGATCTGTTCGATCGTGATCTCGTCGTTGCGATGCACCACGACATCTGCGCCGAGTTCTGCGAAATATTGCACCAGGTTGTAGGTGAAGGAGTCGTAGTTGTCTATCATCAAAAGCATGTCTGTTCCTATCCTTGGTTCTTTGCACGTATCATACTTAAAGCCACCGCTTCGGCAACCTCAATCCCGTCTGCTGCAGCCGATAGGATCCCGCCCGCATAGCCCGCCCCCTCGCCGGCCGGATACAAACCTCTGGTGTTGATGCTCTGCAGATCATCCTTGTTGCGCCTGATGCGTATCGGCGAGGACGTGCGTGTCTCTACGCCCGTCAACACCCCATCGGGCAGGTCGAAACCCTTGATCTGTTTCGCAAAGGCCGGCAGCGCTTCGCGTATCGCGGCGATGGCGTAATCCGGCAGCGCGGTGGATAGATCGGTCAGATGCACGCAGGGTGTATATGACGGCTGCACGATGCCGAGCCCAGTCGAAGACCTGCCCGCCAGAAAATCGCCGACCAGTTGTCCGGGAGCCTGATAATTGCCACCGCCCAGTTCATACGCATGCGATTCCCAATGTCGTTGCAGCGCGATGCCTGCCAGCGCATTTCCCGGGTAATCCTGCTCGGGCGTGATGCCCACCACGATGCCGCTGTTGGCGTTGCGCTCGTTGCGGGAATACTGGCTCATTCCGTTGGTGACCACGCACCCCGGCTCGGAAGTCGCTGCAACTACCGTACCGCCGGGGCACATGCAGAAGCTGTACACCGAGCGGCCATTGCTGGCGTGATGCACCAGTTTGTAATCTGCAGCACCGAGTAACGGATTGCCCGCGTTTTTGCCGTAGCGCGCAGTATCGATCAACGACTGCGGGTGTTCGATGCGCAAGCCGATCGAAAACGGTTTGGGTTCGATATAGACTCCTCGCCTGTGCAGCATCTCGAAGGTGTCGCGCGCGCTGTGTCCGATTGCCAGCACCAGATGGTTCGACGCGATATGCTCGCCGTTAGCAAGCCTCACACCGGTGACTTGTCCGTTTTGTATCTCGATATCGTCGACACGGCTCTCGAAACGTATCTCGCCGCCCAGCGATTTTATCGTCTCGCGCATCTTTTCCACCATGCCCACCAGCCGGAATGTGCCGATGTGCGGATGACTGGCATACAGGATATCTTCGGGCGCGCCTGCCTTGACGAATTCTTCCAGCACCTTCCGGCCCAGGTGGCGCGGGTCCTTGATCTGGCTGTACAGCTTGCCATCCGAAAAAGTTCCGGCGCCACCCTCGCCGAACTGCACGTTGGATTCCGGGTTCAGCACCCCCTGCCGCCATAGTCCCCATGTGTCCCTGGTGCGTTCGCGCACTTCCTTGCCGCGTTCCAGTATCAGCGGACGGAAGTCCATCTGCGCGAGCAACAGCCCTGCAAACAATCCAGCCGGGCCCATGCCGACAACTATCGGGCGCGAGATCAAATGCTGAGGAGCTTGTGCGACGAAGTGATAACTGGTATCCGGAGTGATGAATACATGAGGGTTGTCCTTGAATCGCGCCAGGATCTTAGCTTCATCGCGCACCTCCACATCCAGCGTGTAGACAAACAGGATGGAATTCGGCTTGCGAGCATCGACACCGCGCTTGAAGACGACGTGGCCGACCAGTTCATCTTCAGCGATATTCAACCGCTTGAGAATCGCAGCCCTGATTTCGCCCTCGGCGTGAGCCAATGGCAGTCTGACTTCGGTAAGCCTGAGCATCGCGCTATGGTTCCAGATCGTTGTCCAGACCTGCCAGCACCATTTCCGCTGCGCGCAGCACGGCGCGAGCCTTGTTCAACGTTTCTATCCATTCGTTTTCGGGCACGGAGTCGGCGACGATGCCCGCCCCGGCTTGCGCATACAGCATATTGTCTTTCACGACAGCGGTGCGCAATGCGATCGCCAGATCCATGTCGCCGTTGAAACCGAGATAACCGACCGCACCCGCATAGATGCCGCGCTTGGTGGGCTCCAGTTCATCGATGATTTCCATCGCGCGCACCTTTGCCGCACCGCTCACGGTGCCGGCGGGGAAAGTGGCCTTGAGCACATCCATCGCGTTGAAACCGTGCTTGAGCCGGGCCTCTACGTTGGAGACGATGTGCATTACGTGCGAATAGCGCTCGATGATCATTTTTTCGGTGAGCTTCACCGTGCCGTTTTGCGCGACCCGCCCGATGTCGTTGCGGCCCAGGTCGATCAACATCAGGTGTTCGGCCAGCTCCTTCGGATCGGCAAGCAAATCCCGGGCGAGTTCGGCGTCCTGCTGCTGCGTCTTGCCGCGCGGGCGGGTTCCCGCGATCGGCCGCACTGTAACCGTATCGCCCTCCAGTCGCACCAGGATTTCCGGTGATGCGCCGACCACGTGGTGATCACCCATGTCGTAATAGAACATGTACGGAGACGGATTGACGCTGCGCAATGCGCGATACAGCGACAAAGGTGCGGCCGGGAATGGTTGCGACATGCGTTGCGACAGCACCACCTGCATGATGTCGCCGTCGACGATGTATTGCTTCGCCTTGACCACTGCGTTCTTGAAAGCCTGTTCACCGAATTCCGAACGCGCTTCACCGCCGTGAGTGGGTGGTGCGCGCGGAATGTCCACAGGCTGACGCAGCCGCGCGGTCAGTTCGTGCAATCGCTTCATTGCCAGCGCATAGGCATCGGCCTGTTCCGGGTTGGCATAGACGATGAAAGTGAGCTTTCCGGTAAGGTTGTCCACCACAGCGAGTTGCTCGGTGAGCATCAACAGGATGTCCGGTGTGCCTATTGCATCGGGCTTGTGAACTTTCGATAAACGGGGTTCGATATAACGTATCGTTTCATAGCCGAAATAGCCCGCCAGTCCGCCGCAAAAGCGAGGCAGGCTCTCAAGCTGCGCAACCTTGAAACGCGTCTGGTATTCGCGGATGAAGTCCAGCGGATTATCGACGTCATGCTTGGTTTCGTTGCTTGAATGAGTCAATGTGACCTGCTTGCCGCGCACCGAGATGCGAATGTCGGCGGGCAGGCCGATGAAGGAATAACGCCCGAATCGTTCCCCGCCCTGCACCGATTCGAGCAGATAGGAATAAGGCCGGTTGGCGAGTTTGAGGTATAGCGACAGCGGCGTATCGAGATCGGCAAAGGTTTCGCATGCCAGGGGAATGCGGTTATAACCTTGCCGGGCAAGTGTGTTGAATTCTAGTTCGGTGATCGGGTGCGACATGGGGAACCTCCGGTGTATATTTGTGTTGTAGGGGCGTATGGCATACGCCCTTGATGAAGGTCGAGGGCGTAATGCCTTACGCCCCTACAAATTCGTCAACACCATCGCCAAGCGGCGGTTTCTTTCGAAAAGCAGAGGTTATATGGTTTCATGATCAAGCGCGTTTGATGAGCGGCAAAGCGGCTTTCAGATTGGTGATCACCGCATCCAGAAACAGGCTGTCGACCGGCTCGCCGTGATTGTATCCGTATGGCACGCAGAAAACCGGGCAACCCGCGGCGCGCGCGGCAACGGTATCGTTGAGCGAATCGCCGATCAGCAAGAGGTTTTCGATCGGCAGGCCGAAATATTTTGCCGCATGCAGCAAGGGCAGTGGATGAGGCTTCTTTTCCGGCAGTGTGTCGCCGGACAGCACGATCTCGAAATACTTCGCCAGACCGACACCCTTCAGCAAAGGTTCGGTGTAGCGCGCCAATTTGTTGGTGACGCAGCCCAAACGGAAGCCTGCCGCCTTCATCGCGTCCAGCCCTTCGATCACGCCGTCGAAAGGTTTGCTTTCGAGCAGCAGCGCGGAATAGTGCTTCTCGAAGATAGGCAAGGCATGATCAAAAAGAGCGGCATCCGGGGTGGCATGCATTTCGCCGGTCAGCGCGCGCTTTACCAGCCAGCTGATGCCGTTGCCGATGTAACTCATCAGCAGTTCCTGTGACACTGGCGCGTAATCCATCTCGCGCAGCATGCGGTTGGACGCTTCGCAAAGTTCCGGAGCGGTGTGCAGCAGCGTGCCATCAAGATCGATGACTATCGCAGAAATGGCCAGAGGGAAATGTACCTGCTGTGCCATCTCATTACTTGGGCTGTTTTGCTTTGGCAAGTTCGGCGCGAATTTCACCGATGACGGTGTCATAACGATTCTTGTCCTTTTCGTTGCGTTTGCTGAATATTGCGGAGCCGGCCACGAAAGTATCCACGCCCGCTTCAGCAACTTCCCGTATGTTGGCAGGACCCACTCCGCCGTCGATCTCCAGACGACAGTGGTATTTTCCCTCATTGATGATCTTTCGGACTGCGCGCGCCTTGTCCAGCACGTAAGGGATGAATTTCTGGCCGCCGAAACCGGGGTTCACCGACATCAGCAACACCATGTCCAGTTTGGGCAAGGTGTATTCCAGTACTTCCAGCGGTGTAGCAGGATTGAATACCAATCCTGCCTTGCAGCCGCTTTCCTTGATCAGGCCGATGGTACGGTCGATATGTTCGGAAGCTTCCGGGTGAAACGTGATGTAAGTCGCGCCGGCCTTGGCGAAATCGGGGATGATGCGATCAACCGGCTTGACCATCAGGTGCACGTCGATCGGCGCGGTCACGCCATGCTTGCGCAGCGCTTCACAGACCAATGGTCCTATGGTCAGATTAGGCACATAATGGTTGTCCATCACGTCAAAGTGAACGATGTCCGCGCCAGCGGCGAGAACGTTGTCGACTTCTTCGCCCAGCTTGGCGAAATTGGCGGAGAGAATGCTCGGGGCGATTTGATACATGATGATCCCTTATACTCAAGTTGTAATTCGAGGCGTGTATTCTATCTGATACTTCAGTGGCCGAATACTTGAGATGATGGAAGGCGGGGATTGCATCAAAGCCGGCAGGGGAGCACTCGCGGAAAATATTTTTCCGTTGGTTGAGTTCAACCTGGTCGGCGTTGAGTTCATCAATCGTTGCAGCAAGTGAAAATATTACAACACCTGAGGATAGGCCTATAATGCTCCGGACTCAGGCCTACTCGGGTTCATGCGGCCAGGGCAATATAACAATTGAGTTGCCGGTGCGATTTTGCAGACAATTTGTGGCCAAATGAATCATGCGAGCCAAAATGAAATTCCCGAGCAAAGTGTCATGAACGCTCCGCAGAAGCTACACGATCTGGGCCAAAGTCTCTGGCTCGACAACATCACGCGCGGGTTGCTGACCAGTGGCACACTCGGCCGATATATAAGGGAGTTCGCGGTGACGGGGCTTACCTCCAATCCCACGATCTTCGATCATGCCATTAAGAATAGCGACTTCTACGATGAAGCCATCCGCAAAAAGGCGTTCGCGGGCAAGTCGGGCGAGGAGCTGTTCTTCGAGCTTGCGCTGGAAGATATAACACAGGCTGCTGACCTGTTCCGGCCGATCCACGATGCCAGCGGCGGCGCTGACGGATGGGTGTCGCTGGAGGTGTCACCCCTGCTCGCGGATGATACAGCCGGCACCATCAAGGCAGCAGCACAACTGCATGCGCGCGCGCGGCTGCCCAATCTTTTCATCAAGATCCCGGGCACCCCAGCGGGCATCCCGGCGATCGAGGAATCGATCTTCGCAGGCGTGCCGGTAAACGTCACACTGCTATTCTCACGCGAACACTATATCGCGGCGGCCGAAGCGTATATGCGCGGCATCGAACGGCGCATAGACGCCGGACTCGATCCGCGGGTCGGATCTGTAGCATCGGTTTTCATCAGCCGCTGGGATGTCGCCATCAGGGACAAGGTCACTGACACGTTGCGCAACCGCCTCGGTATCGCCATCGCCGTGCGCACCTACCAAGCCTACCGCGAAATGCTGTCATCAGAGCGCTGGCAAAAACTTGCCGCTTCAGGCGCCCGGACGCAACGCCTGTTGTGGGCCAGCACCGGCACCAAGGATCCGGCGGCTCCTGACGTTCTGTACATCGAAGCGCTGGCTTCCCCGGAGACGATCGACACCATACCGGAAAAGACGCTGCTCGCTTTTGCCGATCATGGGAACGTAAAAGGCGCCTTGGCTTCAGACGGAGGCAATGCCGAAGTGATACTTGCCGAATTTGCCAAGGCCGGAATCGATCATATAGCGCTCGCTGCCCGGCTTCAGCGCGAGGGGACTGCGGTTTTCGCCGAATCGTGGCGCGATCTTTTGCAATGTATCGCCGCAAAGAAGGAAGACCTGATGCAAGGTCATTGAATGATAATCCGGCCTGCTGAAAGCTGGAGTCCTTGGGTAAAGGTGATTTAACACCAACATGAATACATCCGAACGTCCGCTGCATGAATACGTGGCAGAGGTTTCCGAACTCACTGCAGTCCGGATGGGCGTTCCGTTACCCATGGGAACGCATGTCTATGGAGGCGGAGTCAACTTCGCGTTCTTCAGCCGTCATGCCACCCGCGTCCGGCTGGAAATGTTCGACCACCCGGCAGACGCAAAGCCTGCCAGAGCGATCGATCTTGATCCTGCGCGCAACCGCACCGGCGACATCTGGCATGTCTGGGTCGAGGGGGTACACGCCGGCCAGCTCTATGCCTATCGTGTGGACGGGCCATATCAACCCAATGAAGGTCATCGTTTCAATTTCAACAAGCTGCTGCTGGATCCCTTTGCGACCGCGATCTCGCCAGTACCTGACTGGGATTTCGGACCAGCCCGCGGATACGATCCTTCGGCGCCGGAGAGAGACTTGGTGTGTTCCCGGTTAGATGATGCCGGAGCGATGCCGAAATGCGTGTTCAGCCACGAACACTTCCATTGGCAGGACGACCTGCCGCTCAGGCATCCCTGGTCGAAGACAGTAATTTACGAAACGCATGTTCGCGGCTTCACCATACATCCCAGTTCCGGCGTGGAGCATCGCGGCACTTACCGCGGCCTGATGGAAAAGATTCCCTATCTCAAAGACCTGGGTGTGACGGCGGTGGAATTGATGCCGGTACACGAATTCAATGAATACCAGTCGCCGGGCATCGATCCGCATACCGGCAAACCCCTCAGAAATTACTGGGGTTATGATCCCGTGGCCTTCTTTGCGCCGAAGGCGTCCTACAGCAGTGCGGGAGGTATCGGCCAGCAGAAACTGGAGTTCAAGGAAATGGTATTGGCCCTGCACAAAGCCGGGATAGAGGTGATCCTGGACGTGGTGTTCAATCACACGTCGGAGGGAAACGAACTGGGCCCGACATTGTGTTTTCGCGGGATCGATAACGCGATCTTCTACACGCTGGCGGATGACAAACGCTATTACCAGGACTACACCGGAACAGGCAACACCATCAACGCGAACCATCCGGTGGTGCGTGACCACATCCTGGAAGCGCTCCGTTATTGGGTAGTCGGGATGCATATAGACGGATTCCGCTTTGACCTGGCGTCGGTGCTCGGTCGGGACAGCAGCGGCAAGCTGCTGGCAAATGCTCCGCTGCTCGAATCGATCGCCGAGGATCCGATCTTGAGAGACGTGAAGATCATCGCCGAGGCATGGGATGCCGCCGGTGCATATGAGGTGGGCAGTTTCTCGGAACGACGTTGGGCAGAATGGAACGGCCAGTACCGGGATGATGTCCGGCGATTCTGGCGCGGTGACAAGGGCATGCTGGGAGATTTTACCAGCCGAATCTGCGGCAGTGCCGATATCTACGCGAGGTCGGGCAAAGGTCCCGAGGGCAGCATCAATTTCGTCACCTGTCACGACGGTTTCACGCTGAACGACCTGGTGAGCTATCGCCACAAACACAATCAGGCAAACGGAGAAAACAACCACGATGGAACTGATGTCAACTTCAGCGGGAACTACGGTGTTGAAGGCGAGACAAAGAATGCCGGGATCGAAGCCCTGCGGAAAAAGCAAATCAAGAATTTCCTGCTGACGTTGCTGATCTCGCGCGGGGTCCCGATGTTGCTCGGCGGGGACGAATTCCGCCGCACGCAACGCGGCAACAACAACGCCTGGTGTCAGGACAATGCAACGAGCTGGTATGACTGGGGCAGCCTGGAACAACACAGCGAATTCTTTCGCTTTACCCGTGGCATGATCGCCTTCCGCCGCAATCATCCTGTTCTGAGCATGGAACAATTCTACACCGATGCCGATATCCACTGGTATGACCCGCAAGGGGGATTGCCCGACTGGGACAATCAGGAAGAAAATCAGTTTGCCTGTTTGATCCATGAAGATGAGCAGAGCGCACTTTTTCTTATGTTCAATGCCGGCACCGATTCGGTTGATTTTGGTTTGCCACCCGTACCGACCGGGTCTCGCTGGTATCTGGCCGTGGACACCGCTCATGATGCGCCGCATGATCTGTTAGCTGCAGGCGATGAATTGCTATGCGCAGACCAGCAAACCTACCGCCTCGATTCACGATCCAGCGCGATACTCCTGGCTCGATGAACAAACCTGAAATAGTTGCAAACAGGTTGACGGAGAGCAAACGAACAATAAACAAGGGAATCGATCATGGAAATTTCTTTTCACGGCGCCGACAAAGGTGTCACCGGTTCCTGCCATCTGGTCAGCTGTGCCGGCAAACAGATATTGATCGACTGCGGGATGTATCAGGGCGGCAGCGAGCTGGAGGAAGAGAACAGCGAACCTTTCGGTTTCGATGCCAGTCAGATTGACTTTGTGTTGCTTACCCATGCACACCTGGACCACTGCGGCCGCCTGCCGCTGTTGGCCAAACGGGGATTCCACGGCGAGATCATCGCCACTTCAGCCACGCGCGAACTGGCTCGCCTGGTGATGGTGGATGCGGCGAATCTGCAAGAAGAGGAGATGCAGCATCGCGAGCACCGATCTGCCCATCACCGAAAGCATCAGCATGCTGTTGCCCCGCTGTATTCTGTCATTGATGCATTTTCGGCGCTGGATTATTTTGGCCGAGTCACCGTTTATGGACAGCCCATGCAGCTTGCGCAGGGTATACGCGCAACCTTTCTTGATGCCGGACACATCCTCGGCTCCGCCTGCATCCTCCTTGAGTTGGAAGAAAACGGGCGGCAACGCAGCCTGTTGTTCTCCGGCGATCTCGGCAATAGCGGCCGCCCCCTTTTGCGCAGTCCAGCTACCCCGCCCAAGGCTGACATTGTCGTCATGGAAACCACTTACGGTGACCGCTTGCACAAACCCTTCCAGCCATCGGTGGAAGAATTTTATGAAGCGATTACCGATACCTTCAAACGGGGTGGCAATGTGGTCATCCCGACGTTTGCACTGGAACGGGCGCAGGAGCTGCTGTATTTCCTTCGTGAGGGAGTCGAGCATAAGCGGTTGCCACATTCGATCCAGGTGTTCCTGGATTCTCCCATGGCGATATCTGCTACCGAGATATTCAAACGCCATCCGGATTGCTATGAAAAGGAAACCGCTGAACTGTTTCGCGAAGGGCGGGATCCATTTGATTTGCCGGCGCTGCACTTTACCCGCGAAACTGAAGCATCCAAAGCCATCAATGATATACATGGCAGTGCCGTCATCATGGCGGGTTCAGGCATGTGCACGGGGGGACGGATTCGGCACCACCTGAAACAGAATATAGCGCGCAGGGAATGCAGCATATTATTTGTCGGTTACGCCGCAACGGGCACACTGGCACGCAATGTGATCGATGGTGCAAAGGAAATCAGGATCTACGGGGAAAAAATGCCCGTACGCGCCAAAATCCATACCATCAACGGATTTTCTGCGCACGCCGATCAGGCCGAACTGCTCGCGTGGCACAAGCATACCGGCAATCCCGAGCGTACCTATCTCGTTCACGGCGAAGAAGAGGTCATGCGTCAGTTTGCATCGCGCCTGAGTGGAACTGAAGTGGTCATGCCGGCATTGAATGAAGCTTTTACCATTTAATCGGCGCACAATGTCAATCGGGACAACTCTCCGCTGACAGAAATCATTCATGAAATCCGCTATCCCACGAATCCTGACGATCAACGGCGGTTCGTCGAGCATCAAGTTCGCGCTGTTCGAATGTGATGGCCCTTGCAGGAAAATTCTGGAAGGCGGGATAGAGCGTATCGGTCTGCAGAAGTCTGCCTTGCACATGAAAGGTCCGGACCCCGCGGAAAATTTTTCAAGGATGGTGACGGCACCGGACCACGCTGCAGCAGTGGAAGTTCTGATGGGAAGTATTGAAGAACGCGACGACCATGGTGCATTTGCTGCCGTGGGACATCGCGTGGTGCATGGCGGACCGAACTACAACGAGCCACAGCGTATCTCGTCAGAAATGATAGCGGAGCTGCGACGTTTAAGTATTTTCGATCCTGAGCACATGCCGGAAGAGATCCTGTTGATAGAGACGTTTCAGCGGCGATTTCCCGATCTTCCGCAAGTGGCGTGTTTCGACACGGCATTCCACCATGACCTGCCGCGCGTGGCCAGTCTGTTGCCGATCCCGCGCCGCTATGAGGCGCAGGGCGTGCGGCGTTATGGGTTTCATGGATTGTCGTATGCATTTCTGATGGAAGAACTGGCTCGTGTGGCCGGAACGGATGCTGCTCAAGGAAGGATCATTCTCGCCCACCTCGGCAATGGCGCGAGTATTGCGGCGGTGAGTGACGGCAAACCCATGGACACCAGCATGAGCTTCACACCGGCAGCGGGTTTGGTCATGAGTACCCGTTCCGGAGACCTGGATCCCGGACTCGCCTATTTTTTCTCGCGCGCGGAACAAATGACGGCTGCGGAATTCCATCACATGGTGAACCACAAGTCCGGTTTGCTTGGAGTTTCAGAGACCAGTTCCGATATGCGCGATTTGCTTGATCGTGAAACACAGGACATTCGCGCGGCAGAAGCGATCGGGTTGTTTTGTTACCAGGCCAAGAAATGGATAGGCGCTTACGCGGCGGTTTTGGGCGGGCTGGATACGCTGATTTTCGCCGGTGGCATCGGCGAAAACGCGCCGCTGATCCGCGCTCGGATCTGCGGCGGCCTGGAGTTTCTTGGAATAGAGATCGAAGCAGAACGAAACACGGCGAATGCCGGCGTGATTTCCACAAAGGACAGCCGGGTAGCGGTCAGGGTCATACACACTGACGAAGAATACACGATAGCCAAGGCAGTTTGTCGGGTTCTCAACTTAGACTCACACGGGACGCTTGAACGATGAAAACCAAAACACTCACAACCGAATTGCTCCACAAGATGGATGCCTACTGGCGCGCGGCCAATTACCTGTCCGTCGGCCAGATTTATCTTTATGACAATCCACTGCTGAAGCGTCCGCTGACATTCGCAGATGTGAAGAAGATGCTGCTGGGGCACTGGGGCACGACGCCGGGGCAGAACTTTATCTACGTGCATTTGAACCGAGTCATAAAAAAATTCGATCTCGACATGATCTACGTCTCAGGTCCCGGGTCACGGTGGCCCGGCGGTGGTGGGCAACACCTATCTCGAAGGCACGTATAGCGAGATTTATCCCAACATCAGCCTGGATGAGTCGGGACTGCAGAAGCTCTTCAAACAGTTTTCGTTCCCCGGCGGAATCCCCAGCCATGCCTCGCCGGAGTGCCCGGGCTCGATCCACGAGGGCGGTGAGCTGGGTTATTCGCTCAGTCATTCGTTCGGGGCGGTATTCGACAATCCCGATCTGATCGTCGCCTGCGTCGTCGGCGACGGCGAGGCGGAGACCGGTCCGCTGGCAACTTCCTGGCATTCCAACAAGTTCCTAGATCCTGCCACCGATGGCGCGGTGTTGCCTATCCTGCATCTCAACGGTTACAAGATTGCCAACCCGACCATTTTCGCGCGCATCGAACCTGAGGAACTGGAACAGTTTCTCCGCGGCTGCGGCTGGACGCCATACTTCGTCGAGGGTCACGAGCCCGAGTTGATGCACGAGGCGATGGCTGCGACACTCGACTTGGCGGTGGAAGAGATCAGGAAGATCCAGCACGAAGCCCGCGCAAACGGCAACCCGACACGCCCGCGTTGGCCGATGATAGTTCTCAAATCACCCAAAGGCTGGACCGGGCCGAAGGCTGTCGATGGTCTGCAAAACGAGGGCTCCTTCCGCGCGCACCAGGTGCCGATCGCCGTCGATGCCGATCATCCCGAACACCTCAAGCTGCTGGAAGACTGGCTGAAAAGCTACCGGCCGGAGGAACTCTTTGATGCGCGTGGCCGGCTGAAACCGGAACTGGCCGAACTGGCGCCCAAAGGTCAACGGCGCATGGGGGCAAACCCCCACGCCAACGGCGGCATGCTTCTGCGTGACCTGGTCATGCCTGACTTCCGGGACTATGCGGTGAGCGTCCCGTCACCCGGTGCCGTGACGGCGGCCGACACGCATGAACTCGGCGTGTTTCTGCGCGATGTGACCAGGCTCAATCGGGAGCAACGCAATTTCAGAATTTTCGGTCCGGACGAAACGCTTTCCAACCGATTGAACGCCGTTTTTGAGGTTACCAACCGGCAGTGGGACGCACGGACGCAGGTCAACGATGAATTCCTCGCCCTGGATGGCCGGGTCATGGAGATGTTGAGCGAACATCAGTGCCAGGGCTGGCTCGAAGGTTATCTGCTCACCGGCCGGCACGGCATGTTCAATAGCTACGAGTCGTTCATTCATATCATCGACTCGATGTTCAACCAGCACGCCAAGTGGCTGAAGGTCACGGCGGACCTGCCGTGGCGGAGAAAAATAGCGTCTCTGAATTACCTGCTTGCCTCCCACGTCTGGCAGCAGATGCACAATGGTTTTACCCATCAAGACCCCGGCTTTATCGACCACGTGGTCAACAAGAAGGCCTCCATCGTGCGTGTTTATCTGCCGCCGGATGCCAACTGCCTGCTGTCGGTCTGGGACCACTGTCTGCGCAGCCGCCACTACGTCAACGTCGTGATCGCAGGCAAGTATCAAGCGCCGCAGTGGCTGTCGATGGATGCCGCCGTCAAGCATTGTACCGAGGGAGTTGGCATCTGGCAGTGGGCCAGCAACGATCAGGCCGTTGCACCCGATGTGGTCATGGCCTGCTGTGGCGACGTACCGACCCTGGAGACGCTGGCCGCCGTCTCCATCATGCGCGAGCATCTGCCAGACCTGAAAATCAGGGTGGTGAACGTCGTCGACCTGATGAAGCTGCAGCCGCAAATCGAGCACCCCCATGGCTTGAGCGACATGGATTTCGACGAGCTGTTCACCAAGGACAAGCCGGTGATCTTTGCCTTTCATGGCTACCCGTGGTTGATTCACCGGCTCACCTACCGCCGCACCAACCACGACAATTTCCACGTCCGCGGTTACAAGGAAGAGGGCACCATCACCACGCCCTTCGACATGACGGTGCTTAACGATCTGGACCGTTTCCACCTTGTGATGGACGCCATCGACCGCCTGCCGCAGACGGGCGACAAGGGCATTTACCTGAAGCAGCAGTTCAAGGACAAGCTCATCGAACACAAACAGTATATTGACAGGTACGGCCAGGACATGCCGGAGATACGCAACTGGAAATGGGAAGTCAATAAAATGCAGAAAACAAGTACATTGGAGAAATAATTCATGAATGCTAGAGTGATTCAAGAAAGAATATGAATAATCATTCGGGCATTGTTAACCTTGGTGCAATAGTTTCGGTGCGCGGCAGTGTCGTGGATATCCGCTTCGACAAATACCTTCCGCCTATCTATACGCTGCTGCGCGTGGGTGACGGGAAACATATCGCGATCGAGGTCCTGGCGCAGCTTGATGCGCACCTGGTGCGCGGTGTCGCGCTGACACCTACCGAAGGTCTGGCGCGCGGCATGATCGTGGAAGACACCGGCGGGCCGCTGAAGGCGCCGGTCGGCAAGGCGATCCTGTCGCGCATGTTCGACGTGTTCGGCAATGCCATCGATCGCCATCCTGCGCCTGCCGGTGTCGAGTGGCGCTCCGTGCATCAACTCCCGCCGCCGCTGGCGCGGCGCTCGACCCAATCCGAGATATTCGAAACCGGCATCAAGGTCATCGACGTGCTGGCGCCGCTCGAACGCGGCGGCAAGGCCGGCCTGTTCGGCGGGGCGGGCGTCGGCAAGACCGTGCTGCTCACCGAGATGATCCACAACATGATCGGGCATCACGAAGGCGTGAGCATCTTCTGCGGCATCGGCGAGCGCTGCCGCGAAGGCGAGGAGCTGTACCGTGACATGAAGCAGGCGGGCGTGCTGCCGAACATGGTGATGGTGTTCGGCCAGATGAACGAGCCGCCGGGCAGCCGATTCCGCGTCGGGCACGCGGCGCTGACCATGGCGGAATATTTCCGCGACGACGAGCACCGCGACGTGCTGCTGCTGATCGACAACATCTTCCGTTTCATCCAGGCCGGCTCCGAGATCTCCGGCCTGATGGGGCAGATGCCGTCGCGCCTTGGTTACCAGCCGACCATGGGCACCGAGTTGTCCAGCCTGGAGGAGCGCATCGCCAACACCGATACCGGCGCGATCACGTCGATCCAGGCGGTGTACGTGCCTGCGGACGATTTCACCGACCCGGCGGCGGTGCACACTTTTTCGCACCTGTCGGCCTCCATCGTGTTATCACGCAAGCGCGCGAGCGAAGGACTGTACCCCGCCATCGACCCGCTGCAGTCCGGTTCCAAGATGGCCACGCCCGGCATCGTCGGCGAGCGCCACTATGCCCTGGCACAGGAGATCAGGAACACGCTGGCGCAATATGATGAACTCAAGGACATCATCGCGATGCTCGGATTGGAACAATTATCCGCAACGGACCGCGCGGTGGTCGCGCGTGCAAGGCGGCTGGAGCGTTTCCTCACCCAGCCGTTTTTCACCACCGAGCAGTTCAGCGGCATCAAGGGCAAAGCTCGTTTCCCTCAAGGATGCGCTCGACGGTTGCGAGCGCATCTTGCGCGACGAATTCAAGGATGTGCCGGAGAGCGCGCTGTACATGATAGGGGATGTCGATGAGGCATGGCAGAAGATGAAAGCTGACGAGCCCCTGCCCAAGTCCGGAAAAGTACAGGCGGTCGCGATATGAAACTCAAGCTGCTGTTGCCGTACCAGGTGTTCGCCGAGATCGACGACGTGATCCGCATTGTCGCCGAGACGCCGCAGGGTTCGTTCGGGCTGTTGCCGCGCCGGCTCGATTGCGTGGCGGCGCTGGAACCGGGGATACTGACTTACGAAACGAAAGCGGAGGGAGAGGTCTACATCGCGGTGGATGAGGGCATACTGGTGAAGGCCGGCGCGGACGTTCTGGTATCGGTGCGCAACGCGATCGGCGGGACCGACCTCGGCAAGCTGCGTGAGGCGGTGGCACGGGATTTCGTCAATCTCGACGAGAACGAGCGGCAAGTGCGCGCGGTGCTGGCACGGCTGGAGAGCGGCTTCGTGCGCCATTTCACGGAGTATCATCGTGGCTGACGATACCGGCGACGAAACGCCAAATGAAGGAGCAGAGTTCATCCGGCAGGTCGGTGCGAAGGAATCGCGCAAGCTCAGGGCGCAGCGCAGAGTCACGCGCACAGTCTGGTCGGGTCTGGGCATGATGGGGCTGGTCGGCTGGTCGGTGGTGGTACCGACGCTGATCGGCGCGGCGCTCGGCGTCTGGCTGGACCATCGCTATCCGGCCAATCATTCATGGATGCTGACGCTGCTGATGGCCGGCCTGACCCTCGGCTGCCTGAACGCATGGCACTGGGTGGCGAAAGAACAAAAGGATATACGCGCGGAACAGGAAGAGCCAAATAAGGCAAAGGAAAGTAATGAATGAACTGGCGCAGATCGTGATGGTATTGCTGGCAGGCGTGTTGCTCGGCGCGCTGTTTTTCGGCGGACTGTGGTGGACGGTGCAAAAGGGTCTCACGGCTGACAATCCCGCGCTGTGGTTCGGTGCCAGCATGTTGCTGCGTACGGTTGTCGTGCTGGCCGGATTTTATTTAATTGCGGGCCCTGACTGGCTGCGCATGCTGCTGTGCCTGCTCGGATTCATCATCGCGCGTTTGATCGTGACCCGGTTGACTGCGAAGCGGATGTCGGGGAAGGTGAGCCATGCACCTTAGTTCCGACGAATTGATCCTGTGGCAGCACGGATTCATCAAACTCAATGTCACGATTGTGACGACCTGGGTGCTGATGCTGGTGCTGGTTGTCGGTGCAAAGCTCATCACGCGCAACCTTGAGCATAAAGTGCATATCTCGCGCTGGCAGAGTTTGCTCGAGGTGATCGTGGTCACCATCCGCAAGCAGATCGAGGAAGTCGGCCTGCGCCATCCGGAAAGATACATGGGCTTCCTCGGCACGCTGTTCCTGTTCATCGCGCTGTCGAATTTCTGTACGGTCATCCCCGGCTACCAGCCTCCGACCGGCTCGCTGTCCACCACCGCCGCGCTCGCGCTGAGCGTGTTCATCGCGGTTCCGATGTATGGAATCGCCGAGAGCGGCCTGGGGGTTTATCTCCGATCCTATCTGAAACCGACTGCCTTCATGCTGCCGTTCAATCTTATCAGCGAGCTGTCGCGCACGCTGGCGATGGCCATCCGCCTGTTCGGCAACATCATGAGCGGCACGATGATCCTCGCGATCCTGCTGACCGTCACGCCGTTCCTGTTCCCGATCGTGATGAACCTGCTCGGCTTGCTGACCGGCATGGTGCAGGCCTACATTTTCAGCATCCTTGCCACGGTCTACATCGCGGCCGCAACGCGGGCGCGGGAGGAGGCGGGAAAATGAACGGGCCGGTATCGATAAGTTGCCGCGCAGCATGCAAGGAAGACCTTCCTGCAGTGCTCCGCTTGTATGCACAAGCCGGTCTCGACGATGGCAAGGTGCTTTCCCTGCCGCAAGCCGAACGCAGTTTCGAACGTATCGCAACCTATCCGGATTACCGGATCCATGTCGCTCTCCGCGAAAACCAGATCGTCGGCACGTTCGCCTTGCTGATCATGGACAATCTTGCCCATATGGGAGCGCCTTCAGCCATCATCGAGGATGTCGCAGTCGACCCGGCGTGGCAGGGGCATGGCATCGGCAAACAGATGATGCAATATGCCATGCAACTATGTCGCGACAAGGGATGTTACAAGGCAGCGCTTTCCTCCAACCTGAAACGCGAAAAGGCGCATGCATTTTATGAATCGCTGGGCTTTGAACGGCACGGCTACAGTTACCGCATCGATCCTCGGGCGGGGCCCGACTGATTTTTAAACTGGATGGCTGACTTTAAATAGAGAAAGGGAACATCATGGATAGCACAACCCTCATTGCGATGGCCTCGATCATCACCGCGGGCCTGACCATCGCCATCGGCGGCATCGGCCCGGCGCTCGGCGAAGGCCGATCGGTCGCAACGGCGCTCAGTTCGCTGGCCCAGCAACCCGATGCCGCCACGACGATCACGCGCACATTGTTCGTCGGGCTGGCGATGATCGAATCCATCGCGATCTACTGTTTCGTTGTCTCGATGATCCTGATCTTCGCGAACCCGTTCTGGAATCACGTTATCGCTCAGGCAGCCAAGTAGTTATGGGTAAATTTCGCCTTTTGTCATTGGTAAAGCAACTAGCCATTCGACTAAGCCCGCAAGCGGTCAAGTCGCTGGTTATCCGGCGAAAGCCGGAATCCAGTGTTTTCAAATGGATGGACACCGGTTTTCACCGGTGTGACGAATTTTTGAAAGTTCTTATATGTTGATAGACTGGTTCACGGTGATTGCCCAAGCCATCAACTTCCTCATCCTGGTATGGCTGATGAAGCGCTATCTGTATCAGCCCATCCTCAAGGCGCTTGATGCGCGCGAGCAGCGCATCGCCGCGGAGCTGGCGGATGCGGGTGCGAAAAAGGCCGAAGCACTGGCCGAGCGCGATGATTTCAAGCGCAAGAACGAAGAGTTTGACCAACAGCGCGACGGCCTGTTGAGCAAGGCGACCAACGATGCGACTGCGGAGCACAGCCGGCTGCTCGACGAGGCGCGCAAGGATGCCGACGAATTGCGCGGCAAGCTGCAGGACAAACTGGACAACGAATTCCGCAACCTGCATGACGAGATCGCGCGCAGAACTCAGGCCGAAGTGTTTGCAATCGCGCGCAAGACATTGTCCGAGCTTTCCGGAGCGAGCCTGGAGCAACGCATGTTCGAAGTATTCATCCAGCGCCTGCGCGAATTGAATGACAGCGAGCGCAGCAAGCTGGCGGCGATTGCGGCGCAGGACATCGTCACCGTGCGCAGCGCATTCGAGATGCCGCAGCCGCAGCAAGCATCGATCGAAGAAACCATCAAGGCCACTCTGGGCTCGAAACCCCCACCCCATTTCGAGATCGTGCCCAGCCTGATCGGCGGCATCGAACTGATCCTGCACGGGCAAAAAGTTGCGTGGAGCATCTCGGATCATCTTGCGTCGCTGGAAAAGGAACTGACCGCGCTATTGAAAGCGCAACACCATGAAGGCTGAATTTTGTAGGAGCGGGCCATGCCCGCGACCAATTGTGCAATCGCGGGCATGGCCCGCTCCTGCAGAACAGTTTTAATGTTTCCAAAAATGAACATGGAAGACCAAAATCTTCAAGTTACCCTAGACCACGCTTTCGCCAACCTCGACCAGGTGCGCGAGGCACACGAGCAACGGCTGGACGCGCGCGAGATCGGCATCGTCACCAGCCTGTCCACCGGCATCGCGCGGGTAGTCGGGCCTGCCCGGTGTATGCTACGAGGAAGTGGTGAAGTTTCCCAGCGCGCTTACAGATGAATTGTATGGCATCGCCTTCAACGTCGACGAGGACGAGATCGGCGTCGTGCTGCTCGGCGACTACTGGCATCTGCACGCGGGCGACGAGGTCGAGCGCCGCGGCCACGTGATGGACGTGCCGGTGGGCGACGGCCTGATCGGGCGCGTCGTCAATCCGCTCGGCCGTCCGCTCGACGGCAAGGGGCCGGTGATCTCCGACAAGCGCCTGCCGATCGAGCGTCCCGCGCCGCACATCATGGATCGCTCGCCCGTTACCGTTCCTTTGCAGACCGGCATCAAGGTCATCGACGCGCTGATCCCGATCGGGCGCGGCCAGCGCGAGCTGATCCTTGGCGACCGGCAGACCGGCAAGACCGCCATCGCCATCGACACGATACTCAACCAGCGCGGCCAGGATGTGCTGTGCGTGTATTGCGCGATCGGCCAGCGTGCCTCCGCGGTGGCCAAGGCCGTCGCCGACCTGCGCGACAACGGCGCGCTGGAATACACCGTCGTCGTCGTGACCGAGGGCAACGACCCGCCCGGCCTGTCCTACATGGCGCCGTATTCCGCGACCAGCATCGCGGAATATTTCATGCAGAAGGGCCGCGACGTGCTGATCGTGTACGACGACCTGACCAACCATGCGCGCGCCTACCGCGAGCTGTCGCTGTTGCTGCGCCGCCCGCCCGGACGCGAGGCCTATCCCGGCGACATCTTCTACATCCACTCGCGTCTGCTGGAGCGCGCCACGCATCTGTGCGAGGAACTCGGCGGCGGCTCGCTCACCGCGCTGCCGATCATCGAGACCGAGGCGCAGAACATCGCCGCCTATATCCCGACCAACCTGATCTCGATCACCGACGGGCAGGTCTATCTGTCGCCCAACCTGTTCTCACTCGGCATCCTGCCCGCCGTCGATGTCGGCAAATCGGTATCGCGCGTCGGCGGCCAGGCGCAGCGCGCCGCCTACCGCGCGGTGTCGGGCGCGCTCAAGCTCGCCTATGCGCAGTTCGAGGAACTGGAAACCTTCGCGCGCTTCGGCACGCGGCTCGACGAAGCCACGCGCAAGGTCATCGAGCACGGGCGGCGCGTGCGCGCTTGCCTCAAGCAGCCGGAATTCGAGCCGGTGACCGTGCCCGGGCAGATCGCCGTGCTGCTGGCGCTGACCGGCAGGCTGTTCGACGACGTGCCGCTGGAACGCATGCGCGAGGCCGAGCTGGCGCTGCGCAAAGCGGCGGACGAATTCCCGGCCGATCTGGTCAAGCGCATCACCTCGGTCGAGGAATTGAAAGACAGCGATCGCGAGACAATTTTGCAGATTACGAGTGCGACGCTTGCGCCGTTTCAGGGCGTGTCATAAAAGGAACCATGACACTACACATAACAACCGTAACACCCAATCATATTGTTTCTGTCTCTGACAGGCTTATATCAACTTCATCTATTACCGGTTCAGAATATCAAGAAATTGATGATGATTTATATAAGCACGTTGTTCTATTAAACAAAAGTGCACGCATGACAATTTGTTATGCCGGTCATGCTGGTCTAAGGACTTCACCTAGGCAAACACTTGACTGGTTAACGCAGGCCGTTAGTGATGCCAATACCCGCCATTTGCCAATTGATAAACTTTTAGCAGATGTAGCTATCGCTGCAAATCATTACCTTGCCCAATTTGTAAAACTAGGATTTCCCTTAGATTCACTTAGTCTGGCCATCCTTGCAACTGGATGGGTTGGTACAAAGGAGTATGGAGATGTTCAATATATTGGTGTTATTGATAACTGCATAGATAAGTATTGGACTTGGGCGCATAAAGCAAGACCAAAATTTACTATGCGATATAAACACTTTGGAAATTATAAATTTAAAGACGGATTTGAAATCGCATATTTAGGCAATGACCGTCTTGGTTTAAAACAGAGAGCATTAATCAAAGTCTTGGAAAAATACGCAAAAGAAGAAAACCCTCGAAAGATATTTGAGTGCTCAGTTGACATTATTAGAGCAGCTGCAAGTGTAAGTAACGGAACAATTGGCTATAACTGTTCGGGCACTAGAAACTCGAGAGATGACCCTGGATTGGAAGTATTTGATAGTCGAATAAATGTAAAGCATGGTGTAATGCCAAACACAATTTTCACCTGTTAATAAAATGACCGACACTCTTGAATCCCTGCGCTGCAAGATCGGCGGCGCGACCGAACTGGAATCGGTGGTGTTCGCGCCCTTTCCAAATATGCCATAGGCATGAGTGATTGGTAGTGCGCGAATAGCAGGTATTGGAAATGCAGATACAATTCTGACCTGAAAGGGAGTTCAGTCCAGACAGCAGACTTTGCCTGGGAACGTTCGGGGAAAATCATGAATGCAGTTCTGCGTTGACGGTTAACGCTTTTGCGGCAAGTTTAATGATAAGCGAAGGATAATAACAATGATCAGAACAATCAAACTGGCCGTTTAATGGGGGCTGTGATAGCGGCGGTATTGTTCCTGTGGATCATACACGCCACTCCGGCACAAGCTCAGGATCAGGTTCAACAAGTCTCGGAGCAGGAGGCTTTTGGAAAGAAGACCTACGATATGCTCGACGCCAGGGAGTATGGAGCGCTCGAGCAAAGATTCCGCCCCTATCTCGATTCCTATTCCAACAACAAAATATCGGCAGAGGAGTTGGCTTGGAGATTCGAGGTTTTTTCGATGATGACCGAAATCGAACCGCAGCTCGATGCATGGGTTCAGGCCTTTCCGAAGTCATATACGGCAAGATTGGCCGGCGGTATTTACCATGTGACCGATGCCTGGAAGAAACGCGGCGAGTTGATGGGGAACCGTACATCCGATGAGCAGATGAAGGGATTTCGCGAGAGCCTGAACAAGGCCCAGTCCGACCTGACCTCGTCCATCCCGCTGTATGCGCGCCCGGTGGACAGCTACCGCTACCTGATCCGGGTCGCGAAGGGCTTGGGCAACGGGAATGAGCGCGACATGCTCGACAAGGCTCTCAAGGTAGATCCCAAAGCCTATGATGCGCGAACTGAATACATGGATGCCATCAGGCCAAGGTGGGGCGGAAGCGAGAAGGAGATGACGCGCTTCCTTGAGGAGTGCAACAAGTCGCAGATGAGCGACAAGGACAAGAAAAGGATCGAGGGGATTTATTACAACGACCTGGCGGAAGAGGCAAGACTCGAGAAGGACTACAAGGCCGGATCCGATTACTATTACAAATACTATCTCACGAACAAGCAACCGAACATATTGCTGTGGTCAGCCGAGGTCGCGGTGGATGGAAAATTCCAGGATCTGGCCATGCAGCGGCTGAACGAACTGGACAAGGCGCATCCAACTTATCCATTCGGCTTCGAGTTGAGGGGGCAACTTTATGAATTTCACTATAAGGATATCAAGAAGGCGAATCAGGATTTCTTGACCGCCGCGGATTTGGGCGCGAGCTGGTCCCAGAATCGTATGGGGTGGAATTACATGAAGGGGATCAATGTCCCGGTGGATTATGTGAAGGCGAAGCATTATCTTGATCTGGCAGCCAAGCAGGGGGATCAGAATGCGATTGCAAACCTGGCCATGTTGGAAAAATTGAAAAAGGGGGAATAGAAAATGTCCGAGACTTATGCCCAATGCCCCAAGTGTGGTCATAAGCCGCCGCAGCCCTTGCCGGCCAGTTCGGCATGTCCGGCTTGCGGAATATATTTCTTCAAGTGGGTACAGCCTCCTCCCGCGCCCGTCTTGTCCAAGGCAGTTGATGATGATCTGCCCAGCGACGAAGAGGGTGGCTTCATCGCATCCCTGTTTCAACCACTCGAGAATATGGATGAAATAACGTTTTATGGGCGGTGCCTCGCGCTGGTATTTCTGGCGATCTGGAGCTGGTTTCTGTTTGGATACGATTACCGTGATGGCGAGATAGGCCAATCTTTTATGCACAATATATTGTTGCCGATACACGAAGCGGGGCATGTGCTGTTCAGGCCATTCGGTGAATTCATGATGATTCTTGGGGGCAGCTTTTTTCAGATCGCGTTTCCATTCGGCATCTGCATCGCCTTCATCGTGAAGAACCGTGACAATTTTGGTGCGTCCATCGGCTTGTGGTGGGCGAGTGTCAGCCTGGTCGATCTGTCCCCTTATATTTATGATTCGCTACACCCGCAACTGATACTGCTCGGCGGGGGCACAGGGGCAGGTGACGGACCCCATGACTGGATTTACTTGTTAACCAGGCTGGGGCAGATAGACAACGCGCAACGATGGGGTTCGATTGCCCATGCGCTCGGCGGATTGTTCATGGTGGCTGCGTTGGTCTGGGGTATCACGATACTTTTGAGGCAACGCACACGGTTGGGCAGCAGTTTGGAAAATATGTGATGAGGCATGCATCGGCAAAACGATGTAAATGCTTCCCACCTGCCCTGGTAAAGCAAACGAGGGATATTGCGCTGACAATTCTGTTCGTGCTGTTGTGCGGGGCGGCACATGCCGAAGTTCCAATACCTCAGTGGACCAAGTTTGCTACCGACCTTACCGGCACACTTACCCAAGAACAACTCCTGACTCTAAACCAGCGGCTGGCTGACTTGGAGGACAGCAAGGGTGCACAGTTCGCCGTGTTGATCGTGCCCACCACCCAGCCTGAAGAACCCAGGGGTTTTGGCTTGCGCGTTTTTGAATCCTGGAAGCCGGGACGCAAAGGAGTGGACGACGGTCTGCTGTGGGTGATTTCTGCAGATAGCGGCAGGTGGTTCATCATGACCGGTTACGGGATGGAGGGGCCGCTTCCCGATGTAAAGCTGAGTCACATTTCAACCGAGTTTATCGATCCATATTTCAAGCGCGGGGAACGCTATGCCGGCATCGATGCCGGTGTAACGGAGATAATCAAAGTCATTCAAACAGAGCCGTTACCTCCGCCTCAGGGACATTCCCCGATCTGGTACGCAAGCGTGAAACCGCAGAACCCCGTGCCGATACCGCCGTGGACGCAACCGGTCATTGATCTTACCGGCACGCTTGATCCTGGGCGAATGAATGCCTTGAACAAACGCCTGGAAGCTTTCGAGGGTCGCAAGGGCGCGCAGATCGGCGTGTTGATTGTGCCCACCACCCGGACGGAGAACATCACGCAGTTTATAAGGCGAGTCTGCGAAACCTGGAAGCTGGGTCGTGAAGGAATAGACGACGGGGTAATAGTGACGTTGGCCAAGGATTACAAAATGTTGAGCATTATACCCGGCATGGGCCTTGAGAAAGTCCTGAACAGCGAAAAGTTGGCGGAAATCGAGAACGAGACAATCGTTCCCAATTTGGTGGTCGGTGAATATGATAATGCACTTGATGAGGGCGTGGATGCGATCATCAAGGTTGTTGACACCGTACCTCTTCCGCCCCCGGACCATTCTTTGGCGGCCTCAATAAGAAGAAAAATTACACCTTACTTGGAGAAATATTGGAGCATATATATTTTGATGGCTTTAACTGGGGTTTTTGTGTTGTTCCGCTATGCCAGGCGACTTAAACGAGGTGAACAGACCTGATTAGCTATTCGTATCGGAATGGGCGGACAAGAGATAACAACATCGTTTGGTATTTATTTTTTTGCTGATGAGACCGGTGTAATGACATGAGTGACACCCTTGAAAGCCTGCGCCGCAAGATCGGCGGCGCGACCGAACTGGAATCGGTGGTGCGCACGATGAAGGCGCTGGCCGCGGCGAGCATCGTGCAGTACGAGCGCGCGGTGCATTCGCTGGACGATTATTATCGGACGGTGGAACTGGGCTTGGTCGCTTGGTTGCGCCATACCGGCGTGGCGATCTATCCGGCCGGTGGAACAGAGCAGCACAAGGCGGCGACCGGCGCGGTGGTGTTCGGTTCGGATCAGGGTTTGGTGGGCCAGTTCAACGAGGTGCTGGCCGAATTCACCGCGAAGTCACTGGGCGGCATGACTGGCAGCAAGCATGTCTGGTCGGTCGGCGAGCGCGTGCAAAGCTATTTCGAAATGGCAGGCTTGCAGGTGGCCGGCGAGTTCCCGGTGCCGAATTCCATCGCCGCGATCACGACGCTGGTCGGGCGCGTGTTGATCGAGATCGAGGCACAGCGCGAACGGGGCAAGGTCGCAGAGGTCTACCTGTTCTTCAATCGTCATAAAAGCCACGCAGTCTATGAGCCGGTGATGCAGCGGCTGCTGCCGCTCGACGAGACCTGGCGCGCGGGATTGTCCAAGCTGCCATGGCCGAGCGCGAACCTGCCGGAAGTGCTCGAGGGCGGCGAAGCGACGCTGCATGCGTTGATCAGCGAATATCTGTTCATCTCGCTGTTCCGCGCCTGCGCCGAATCGCTGGCCAGCGAAAACGCCAGCCGCCTCGCCGCGATGCAGCGCGCGGAGAAGAATATCGGCGAGCTGCTGGAGGAACTCAACCGGGATTATCACCGTCAGCGCCAGAGCGGCATCGACGAGGAGTTGTTCGACGTTATCGCCGGATTCGAGGCGATGGCCGCGCCGGCGCATACCAAGGCATAACCGATCGGATAATCGGAGTACGTCAAAAGATGATTGCTCTTGTTTGGCCGTATCAATGAAACCCGCTTGAATTTCCGTTCTTAATCGAGGCCTGCAATTCCAGAACAGATGGCAGTGTCAAGTCTCCATGGCAACCCAACGTCATCCGTTTGTACTATCATCGTAGTTGCGGAAAGGTTACCCAAGCGGTACTTCTCGGGATTAAAACAGTGCAACGAAAATTTCTTGTCATCGTCATTGCAGCGGCCGCCTTGGCTGCACTGGGTGGCGCAGCATGGTATTTCGGCAACCACCGCTTGGTCAGTTCCGATGCATTGACGCTTTACGGCAATGTCGACATCAGACAAGTACAGCTGGCGTTCAACGGTTCGGAGCGGATCGCCACGATGCAGGTTCGGGAAGGTGAGCCGGTCAAGAAAGGCCAGTTGCTTGCGATGCTGGATACTGTGCGGCTGGGAAGCAATGTCGCTCTGCAGCAGGCGCAACTGGCATCGCAGCAGCAGGTGGTCGCCCGTATGGAAGCAGGCAGCCGTCCGGAGGAAATAAGCAAGGCGCAGGCTGATGTCGAAGCAGCGCGCATCACCGCCGACAATGCCACGCAAAATTATCAAAGACTAAAGGAGTTGGTGGCTAAGCATTTCGTCGCGCAGCAGCAGGCGGACGACTCGCTGGCTGCTGCCAATGCAGCGCAGGCCAGGTATCAGGCGCTGCAGGAAACCCTGAATCTTGTCCGGATGGGGCCGCGCAAGGAAGATATCGCAGCAGCCAAGGCCATGTTAAGGGCCAATCAGGCAGCATTGGAAGTGGCGCGCAAATCGCTGGCCGATGCATCGCTTTACGCGCCTGACAACGGCATCATCCAGGACCGCATCCTCGAGCCGGGCGATATGGCATCACCTCAGCGTCCTGTATATACGCTTGCACTCACCGATCCGATCTGGGTGCGCGCCTATGTGCAGGGACCAGACCTCGGCAAGATCGAACCGGGGATGCGCGCAGAGGTGACCACCGACAGTTTCCCCGGAAAGAAATATCGCGCGTGGGTCGGCTATATTTCACCCGCTGCCGAGTTCACGCCGAAATCGGTGGAGACCACCGAAGTGCGCAGCAGTCTGGTCTATCAGGTGCGTATCTTCGTGTGCAATCCGCAGAACGAATTGCGCATGGGCATGCCCGCTACAGTTATCATTCCGCTGGGCGAGCCTGCAGCGCCGGATGCAGATCACTGCGCCGGGTCAGACGCAGCAAAACCCTGAGTTCGTCGTGACGAACCGTAATGGCGAGATCGCACTCGAAGTAAACAATATCTCCAAGACTTTTCATGCCGGCAAACTGCAGGCGCAGGCGCTGCGCGAGGTCGGCTTCAAGGTCAGGCACGGCGTAGTCACGGGCCTGGTCGGTCCCGATGCCGCAGGCAAGACCACGCTGATGCGCCTTGCCGCCGGCCTGCTGGTGCCGGATGCGGGAACCATCACCGTGCTCGGCATGGATGCGACCACTCAATCGCTGGCAGTGCAAAGCACCATAGGCTACATGCCGCAACGCTTCGGACTCTATGAAGACCTCAGCGTGCGGGAGAACCTAGATCTTTACGCTGATCTGCAGGGCGTGCCCGAACCGGCGCGACCTGCTCGTTATGCTGAACTGATGCACATGGCCGGCCTCGATAATTTCACCGGACGCCTGGCGGGACAGCTTTCCGGCGGCATGAAACAAAAACTGGGCCTGGCCTGCGCACTGGTGCGGCAACCGTCGCTGCTGCTGCTCGACGAACCGACAGTCGGCGTCGATCCGTTGTCGCGGCGTGAATTGTGGGAGATCGTATATCGCCTGGTGCGCGAGCAGGGAACCAGTGTTCTGCTCAGCACCGCCTATCTGGACGAAGCCGAGCGCTGCGATGAAGTCGTGCTGCTGCACGATGGCGTGGTGCTGGCACAGGGTACGCCCGCCGAATTGCGCGAGACCATGTGCGGCCGTAGTTATGAAATCTCGGGAAATATTCTGGAAAAACGCGCGCTGCAAGCCAGCTTGTCGCGCGCGCCAGGCGTGCTCGATAGCCTGATCCAGGGCGACCACATCCGTGTGGTGATGGCAGACAACACGCCGCCCGATCTGAATATGCTGCTGCCCGGTGTGAGCGGTATAGCAATGAAGTCTGTGCCGCCGCGATTCGAGGACAGCTTTGTTGCCCTGCTCAAGGCGAAATCCGGCAGCGAAAGTATTTCATCGTCAACATTGACGGAAAATATTGTCCCCGGCATGGCGCAGAAGGATGCAGGAAAGCCGATTATCGAAGTACATGATCTGCAACGCCGTTTCGGCGATTTCTATGCGGTCAATAACGTCACCTTCTCGGTGGCGAAAGGCGAGGTGTTCGGATTGCTGGGCGCGAATGGTGCAGGCAAATCCACCACCTTCCGCATGCTGTGCGGTCTGTTGCCGCCAAGCGGCGGCATGTTGCGCGTGGCCGGGGCCGATTTGCGCCATGCCGCTGCGGGGGCGCGTGCCCGCATCGGCTACATGTCCCAGAAGTTTTCCCTCTATGGCCACCTCAGTGTGGCGGAGAACCTGCGATTCTTCGGCAGCGTCTACGGGTTGTCCGGACAACAGGGAGTACGCCGCATCAGTTGGGCGCTTCAGGAATTCGAGTTCACGTCTATAGCCGACTTCACCAGCGGCGATCTTTCGCTCGGTTACAAGCAGCGCCTGGCACTGGCATGCGCACTGATGCACGAGCCGGAGATACTGTTTCTCGACGAACCCACCTCGGGCGTCGACCCGTTGGCGCGACGCGAGTTCTGGTCCCGCATCAATCTGCTGGCCCAACAAGGCGTGACCATCATGGTCACCACCCACTTCATGGAGGAAGCGGAATATTGTGACCGGCTCGCCATCATGGCGGCGGGTGAGATCCTGACCATGGGCACCCCCGGGAGCATCAAGCAACAAGCACGATCCGAGCAGATGCGGGAGCCTACGATGGAAGACGCATTCGTTGCGCTGATACAGGCGCACGATCGGCAGGGAGCAACCGTATGAATACCGATACCCGCCAGGGCAACAGCCGGATGTTTCAAGGTTCGAGCCGGATGAGACTGCGCGGCCTGATCCGCAAGGAATTCCTGCAAATCGTGCGCGACCCCAGCAGCATCGCGATCGCATTCGTGATGCCGATATTCCTGCTGCTTTTGTTCGGCTACGGCGTGTCGCTGGATTCCGAAAATATCCCGGTTGCGCTGGTGGTGGAAAAACCAAACGCGGATACGGCAAATTTCATCTCGGCATTCCACCAGTCGCGCTATTTCGAACCTGCCATGTATCCGGACACGCGTGATGCCGAACAGGCGATGATGGCCGGCAGCGTCGATGCCATCGTGGTGTTGCGCCAGGATTTCGCGCGGCAATTGCGCCAGCCCGATGGCGCGCCGATCCAATTGATCGTCAACGGTGTGGATGCCAACACGGCGCGTATCATCACCGGCTATGTGCAAGGGGCGTGGGGCAAATGGCTGGAGCACTATGCGCTGCAACGCGGTCTGGAGCTGGATGTGCCGGTTCAGATGGAACAGCGAGTATGGTTCAACAGTGAATTGCGCAGCCGCAACTTCCTGGTGCCCGGTTTGGTCGCCGTCATCATGACGCTGATCGGCGCACTGCTGACCGCGATGGTGATGTCGCGCGAATGGGAGCGCGGAACCATGGAGGCGCTGCTGGTCACGCCGCTGTCGATGAGCGAAGTGATCATCGGCAAGCTGGTTCCCTATTTCATGCTGGGCATGGGCGGGCTGGTGCTGGCCGTGAGCATGGCGCTGTTCCTGTTCGGGGTGCCGTTGCGCGGTTCGCTGTGGGTGTTGTTCGCGGGGTCCGCGCTGTTCCTTGTCACCGCACTGGGCATGGGCCTGTTGATTTCCACCGTGGCGCGCAGCCAGTTTGTTGCAGGGCAACTCGCGCTGATCACCACCTTCCTGCCCGCCTTCCTGCTGTCCGGATTCATCTTCGATATCGGCAGCATGCCCGGCGTGGTGCAGGCCATCACACACGTGATCGCCGCGCGTTACTATGTCGCGATCCTGCAAACGGTATTCCTTGCCGGCAATGTATGGAGCGTGATCCTGCCGAATGCGCTGGGGCTGGTGATCCTCGCCTCGGTGTTTCTCGGGCTGACCTGGCGCAAATCGCGCAAGCGGCTGGAGTGAGGGCGTGTTAATGCTAGGCAGAATATTCGCGTTGGTGAAAAAGGAATTCCTGACACTGCTGAAAGACAAGCGCAGCCGCATCGTGCTGATCGGCCCGCCGCTGATCCAGCTGATGGTGTTCGGCTATGCGGCAACCTTCGATCTTAAGAACGTTCCGTTCGCGGTGTACAACGAAGACAGCGGCGCGGCATCGCGCCAGTTGCTGGCCGCCTTCGAAGGCTCGCCCAGTTTCAGCCGGGTCGCGCTGGTAACGCATGAGAGCGAGATTGTGCCGTTGATTGATACCAAGCAGGTATTGATGGTGGTGCATGTCGATCCACATTTCAGCGAGGACCTGCTCAGCGGAAGGGCAGCAGCGTTGCAGGTTCTCGTCGACGGCCGCAATTCAAATACCGCGATGCTGGCGATCAACGACGTTAGCATCATTGTCGACCGCTTCAACCGTGAATGGGCCGCAAACCATGACAACAATCTACCGCCGTCACACATTGAGACCCGCGCGTGGTTCAACCCCAACCTGGAGAGCCGCTGGTTCTTCCTGCCCGGCATCGTCGGCATACTAACCTTGCTTGTAACCATGCTGGTCACCGCGCTCTCAGTTGCGCGCGAGCGCGAGCAGGGCACTTTCGACCAGCTGCTGGTCACGCCGCTGCGGCCCGTGGAAATCCTGATCGGGAAAACGCTGCCGGGCTTCATTATCGGTTTGGGCGAAGCCACCGTGATCATTCTTGCGGCGGTGCTCTGGTTCAAGGTGCCGTTGCTGGGCAGCCTGTTCACACTGTATACCGGCATCGCGCTATTCCTGCTGTCCGGAGTCGGCGTGGGATTGATGATCTCCTCATTTGCGGCAACCCAGCAGCAGGGGCTGCTCGGCGCATTCATCTTCATGGTGCCGGCGATCATCCTGTCCGGTTTTGCCACGCCGATCAAGAACATGCCGCAACTGGTGCAGGACATCACGCTGATCGATCCGGTGCGATATTTTCTGGTGGTGCTGCGCGGCGTGTTCCTGGAGGGCACGCCGTTCCATCTGCTGATCCCGCAGTTCTGGCCGATGGCGCTGATCGGTATCACCGCATTCAGCATCGCCGGATGGCTGTTCCGGCACCGCATGTACTGATAGCTGGCAAATGCTATGCTGCGCGCAGACAATGATTTTGTCCTGGTAGCGCCGATCCAGACTGTGTGCGGCAGACTTTGGCAAAAGGAGCATTATGAAAATAAATATAAAGGATTTCCGTGTCACACAGGGCGAAAAAGTCGATCTCGACAAGTGGCCTACCCGGGTGAATCCGGTATACAAATCGAAGAAGCAATACCGGGAACTCCTCGCAAAACAGGTTGAGGAACTCAGTGAGCAACAACAAATTCACTATGCATCCAATCGCTATGCGGTGCTGCTGATTTTCCAGGCGATGGATGCCGCCGGCAAGGACGGCGCGATCAAGCATGTGATGTCCGGTGTCAATCCGCAAGGTTGCCAAGTATTCAGTTTCAAGCATCCGAGCGCCGAAGAACTGGAACATGATTTTCTGTGGCGCACCACCCAGGCGCTGCCGGAGCGGGGGCGGATCGGCATCTTCAACCGATCCTATTACGAGGAGGTGTTGATCGTTCGGGTGCACCCGGAGATACTGCAAGCCCAAAATATCCCGGATCGGCTGCTGAATCAGGAAACCATCTGGCCGCAGCGTTATCGTTCTATCGTGGACATGGAGGAGCATCTCCACCGCAACGGCACGCGTATCATCAAGTTCTTCCTGCACCTTTCGAAAGACGAACAGCGCAAACGCCTTCTCGAGCGCATCGACGAACCCGACAAGAACTGGAAACTCAGTCTTGCGGATATCAAGGAGCGAAAATTCTGGAAACAGTACATGCGGGCTTATGAAGACTGCCTGAATGCTACCAGTACACTCGATGCACCCTGGTATGTCGTGCCTGCCGACGACAAGGAGAATGCGCGGCTGATCACTTCCCAGATCATTCTCGACACGTTCAAGTCACTCGAATTGGCCTATCCCAAGCCCAGTCCGGAACATCTTAAGGAATTGCAATCGATCCGCAACCAACTGGTGAAATAAAAGCGGGTTTGAGAAGACGGGCAAATTGCGTTTAGTCATCATGGCAAGTGTCATTTGCGGAACTTGGCGAAGTTCTGCTTTTGGGCAGGCTGATACAATAATTGAAGTTCCGCTATGCGGCAAAAGCAGCGTTTCGAAAACTTTGTATAAAACCGCACTGATCATCAGCAACCAGCGCATTTGAAGCATTATTTGCACTAATCCCGGTTGTTATTTGGTTGATAACACATCACGTAAATCCGTACGCTGGATTTCAATCCTTACCGCCACATATCCTATCAAGCAAAAGCGTCAATCTTGTAGGATAAAATCCGACAATACTTTCAGTGTTTCGCCTATGTTTGATGTGCTGAAGAACCGCTATTGTGATCACTCCACGCATCTCCCCCCTAGAGCGTGTGTCTTAACGCAAGTTGAGACTTTGCCCCCTGCCCCCCTTGGCTGGGGGCGTTTTATTTCGTAGTGGCCTTTTTGCTGCCATGATTTTAAATGACGGCTTTCGGGTAGGCAAAATAGACTGCTAATGGTAATGATAGCCGGTAGTTTTTCAATTCTTGAGTTTGGTAAGCAGTCCTTCGTCGATTGGAAAATCCTACACCGTCCCTGCATGATGGTGAATCCGATAGATGTAAAAAAGGCCTGCATCACTGCAAGCCATTACCCTATTGGTGGAGGTGATCAGGATCGAACTGACGACCTTCTGATTGCGAACCAGACGCTCTCCCAACTGAGCTACACCCCCACGTCCGGAGAGATGCTAAACAGAAACCTGCTGTTTGGGAAGGGTCAACCCGATTGTCCGATAAAAGGCTGGAAGGTCGCTCAGGTCGTCGAATATTCCTGCAGCACCGTCAAAATCATGCCAGTGTGTATAGGGGTTGGTGGTGACGTAGGTCTTGATGCCGGCAGCAAGTGCCGAACGCAGGCCGTTGTTTGAATCTTCCAGCGCGATGCACTGCTCTGGCGCGAGCTTGAGCTTGTCCAGCACCCAGAAGTAAATATCCGGCGCGGGTTTCTTGTGCGGGACGATGTCGCCGCAACCGTTCGCCGCAAAATAGCTTTCCCAATCCTTGCCCAGCCCGACTTCCAGCAGCGTGGAAACATTCTCCGGCGAAGTGGTGGTCGCAATGGCGAGCTTGATGCCCGCTGCATGCGCATCGTGTATGAGCTGTTTGATGCCGGGGCGCAACGGGATATTCCCTTCGCGCAACATCGTGGTGTAGTGCATGGTCTTCACCGCATGCAGATGCTTTACGAAGTCCTCGTAATCGGCGGGTCTTGACAAAATCCGGCCGAAATGTTTCCACGTAATGCTTGATGCGCTCCTTGCCGCCGGTCACCTTGAGCAGCTTGTCATACAGCGCTACATCCCAGTTCCAGTCGAGGCCGTTCTCTGCAAAGGCCTTGTTGAAAGATTTGCGGTGACCGTCCTCGGTGTCGGCAAGGGTGCCGTCCACGTCGAAAATAATAGCTTTAATAGTCATAAAATCCAGATTTCATCCCAACTGCTGCGTTGCTTGGAAATTTTAGTTACGGCCAACCTGAAGGTTACCCTGCACTGAAACTTGGTTTTCTTGCTTACATATCCACACATATGCGGCGCTGCGAAAATTTTCTCGCGCCTTGCATTTGGGCGAACTCTGAATTTTCAGAGACACCCATTGAGTGTGAGGAAGAGTAAGTGGGTTAGCGACCCATACCCGGCAACTTACCCGCCATCCCGCGCATCATCTTCGCCATCCCGCCCTTGCTGAACATCTTCATCATCTTCTGCATCTGTTCGAACTGGTTGAGCAGCTGGTTGACGTGCATCACCTGTACGCCCGCGCCCATCGCGATGCGGCGCTTGCGCGAAGCCTTGATGAGCTCGGGTTTGCTGCGTTCGAGCAGGGTCATCGAATTGATGATGGCCTCGGTGCGAGCGATCTGCTTGTCGTCCACCTTGTTGCCTGCGGCAGCCTGGGAAAGCTGCGCGGGGAGTTTGTCCATCATCGCCGACATGCCGCCCATCTTGCGCATCTGCACGATCTGCGTCTTGAAGTCGTTGAGGTCGAAACCCTTGCCGCCCTGCAACTTTTTGGCGAGCTTTTCCGCTTCTCCGTGATCGACTTCGCGCTGAGCTTCCTCGATCAGCGACAGCACATCGCCCATGCCGAGCACGCGCGAGGCCATGCGTTCCGGATGGAAGGCTTCGAGGCCGGCGGGCTTCTCGCTCACGCCGACGAACTTGATCGGTTTGCCGGTGACTTGGCGCACCGACAGTGCCGCGCCGCCGCGCGCGTCGCCGTCCAGTTTGGTCAGTATGATGCCGGTCAGCGGCAGCGCATCGCCGAATGCTTTGGCAGTATTCACCGCATCCTGCCCGGTCATCGCGTCCACCACGAACAGGGTCTCGATCGGTTTGAGCGAGGCGTGCAATTGTCGTATCTCTTCCATCATTTCGGCATCGATGGCCAGCCGGCCGGCGGTATCGACGATCAGCACGTCGTGGTAATGCCTGCGCGCGTAGTCCAGTGCGGCCAGAGCGATGTCTTGCGGCTTCTGGCTGGTGTCCGAAGAGAAAAAATCGATCTGCAATTGCATCGCCAGCGTGCGCAGCTGCTCGATCGCTGCAGGCCGATACACGTCGCAGCTGACCAGCAACACTTTTTTCTTTTGCTGATCGCGCAGCAGCTTGGCAAGCTTCCCGCAGGTGGTGGTTTTGCCCGCACCCTGCAAGCCGGCCATCAGGATAACGGCGGGCGGCGTCGCGGCGAGATTGAGCGCGTCATTGTGCTCGCCCATCAGTTTGGTGAGTTCGCGATGCACCACACCGATCAGGGCCTGCCCCGGGTTCAGGTTGCCGATCACTTCCTGTCCGAGTGCGGCCTGCTTGACCTGGGCGATGAATTCCTTGACGACGGGCAGCGCAACGTCGGCTTCCAGCAGCGCCATGCGCACTTCGCGCAATGCATCCTGAATGTTGCTCTCGGTCAGGCGAGCCTGGCCGCGCAGATTCTTGATGACACCGGAAAGGCGTTGTGTCAGATTTTCCAGCATGATAGGTTTCTAGGGAACCTCTAATCAAATTCTACATGGCCACGCACTTGGTTTTGCGGGATGGGATGCAAGGCGTGCGACGCAGCGAATGGTTGATCCTCTTCGCAAGGAGCACAACACAGCAGACCGCCCATAAAGCCAGTGCCCGTAACGGTTGCGACGAAATCGCGCGCTCGCGGTGTCGCGCTCCTCGTCATGCGGCCTGGACACGGTGGGGCGCAGCCCTTTGGTGCGGGATAGGCCGCTGCCCCCACTCTCGCACCAGACGGCTCCGCCGCACCGTATCGTGGGGGCAAGTCTCGGCTACGACCTTCGTCGCGCTTCGTGCGATCATTGCGATTTTATCAGCAACGCGGCTCATGGAGAACTTGATTAGAGGTTCCCTCAAGTTGGTGTAGAATTAATATAAGTCTAAAACATCCTGAAAAAAAATGTCCGACCTTCTCCTTTCGTTGATCACCTTTGCTGCTTACGGCGTGCTCGCGGTCTATTTTTGGCAGGCGCACGTGCATGGCGACGGGGATTTGCTGAGTCGCGGGGCGATCGGCCACCTGGTGTTGATCCCGCTGGCCATGCACGGCTACTTGCTCGTTCAGGACATTCTTCCGGGTGGCGGTGTCGACCTGGGCGTGCTGCATGCGCTGTCGCTGATCGTGTGGTTGACGCTGCTGGTATATTGGGTGGCACGGTTCTTTTATCCTATCGGGGGCCTCCAGACCCTGGTGCTGCCATTGGCGGCGGTTGTCGTGGTGTTGCCGGAGTTGTTTCCACCGATCATCCGCTTGCGTACACGGGCTTGCTGGCATTCAAGGCGCACATCACCGTTGCCATGCTGGCTTACAGCCTGTTCACCATCGCGATGCTGCACGCGGTGCTGATATCGCAGGTCGAAAAGCGACTGCACCATGCCACGCTGCCGCGCGTGTTGCGCAGTCTGCCGCCGCTGATGACGATGGAATCCCTGCTGTTTCGCATGATAGGCATTGGTTTCGTGTTGCTTACCCTGACACTTTTATCCGGCATGATCTTCTCCGAGGAGATTTTCGGCAAGCCTTGGCAACTCAACCACAAGATCCTGTTCGGGTTCATCTCCTGGGCCGTGTTCGCAGTACTGTTGTGGGGGCACCGCTTTTACGGCTGGCGCGGACGCGTCGCGGTGCACTGGACCACGGGAGGCTTCATATTGCTGGTGCTGGCCTACTTGGGCAGCAAGTTCGTCCTGGAAGTGCTGCTGCACCGATAATCCGGATCGCGCGTTTTCTGCGGGTTGCAATAAGTACCCGAAATGTCGTAAAATCCGCGCCCTTTCGCTGTACTCATTAAAGGTTTGATATGGTAATCATTCGTCTTTCCCGCGGCGGCTCGAAGAATCGTCCGTTTTTCAATGTAGTGGTGGCGGATTCGCGCAATCGTCGCGATGGCCGTTTCATCGAGCGCGTCGGCTTCTACAATCCGCTGGTTGCGGAAGGACAGGAATCGCTTGCGTTTGCAACTGGAACGCGTAAGCCACTGGCAAAGCAAAGGCGCGCAATTGAGCGACACCGTTGCCAAGCTGGTCAAGCGCGCCGGTGCCACAGCTGCCGCCTGAGGAATCAGGGGACTCCATGGTGATCATGGGGCGCATAGCTGCGGCACAGGGCATACGCGGTTGGATAAAGATCCAGCCGTATACCGAGAACCTTGACAGTCTTCTGGATTACCGGTCCTGGTGGATAGGTCATGAACATGGCCCGTGGCGCGAAGTGGAAGTCCAGCAATGCGAAGTGCATAACAAAACACTGGCCGCGCATCTGCCCGACTGTCCGGATCGCAACGCGGCTGAAAAGCTGAAAGGCCTACTGATCGCCGTGCCGCGCAGCAGCATGCCGCAGCAAGAAAGAAGATGAATACTACTGGTCCGATTTGATCGGCCTCGCGGTGGTGAATGAAGAGGGGATGCAACTGGGAACGGTGGCAAACCTGTTGGAAACCGGCGCGAACCAGGTATTGAGTGTGAAGGGCGGCGACGGCGAGATCCTGATACCGTTCGTGGCTACTGCCATCAGGCAGGTGGATTTGAAGAACAAGACCATCCATGTGGATTGGTCGGCGGATTACTGAATATCCGTTGTAAAACGTAGCGAGGACGGCCAGATGCAAGACGCACGGAGCGCAGCGACCGAGACATATCTTGTAGATAGGCGAGGTAGCGAGCACCGCGCAACACAGCAGGTGGCCGCCGCAGTAGTTTTACAATGATATTTGATGTAATCACGCTGTTTCCGCAAATGTTCGATGCGCTGACGCAATACGGCATCACGCGGCGCGCGGCAGAACAGGGCAACTATGTACTAAAGACGTGGAATCCAAGAGATTTCACCACGGATAATTATCGCACTATCGATGACCGGCCTTACGGCGGCGGTCCCGGAATGGTGATGCTGGCAGAGCCGCTGGCTGCAGCGATCAGCGCGGCCAAGCAGCGGCAGGAAGCCGGCGGCGTGAAAAGTAGCCGGGTGGTGTATCTGTCACCGCAGGGCAGGTTGCTTAGCCACTCGGTGGTCAAGGATCTGGTGGCGCAGGCAGGCGAAGGTTTGATCCTGCTGGCGGGGCGTTACGAGGGAATAGATGAGCGCCTGATCCGCCAGTATGTGGATGATGAGATTTCCATCGGCGATTATGTGTTGTCCGGTGGAGAGTTGGCGGCGATGGTGTTGATAGACAGTCTGGTGCGGCAGCTGCCCGGTGTGCTGGGCGATGCAGAATCAGCGGAGCAGGAATCGTTTGTGCAGGGTTTGCTGGATTGTCCGCACTACACCCGCCCGGAGCAGTTTAATGATGAAGCCGTGCCCCCGGTGTTGTTGTCCGGCAATCATGCGGACATACAGCGTTGGCGGCTTCAGCAATCGTTGGGCAGGACGTGGTTGCGCAGGCCGGATCTGTTGGCCAGGCGTGATCTGACAAAAGAGGAGTCTCGGCTTCTGGCAGAGTTTCAGGACGCTTACCAGAAGGAACAAGACCCGATAACCAAGGAGCAGTAAAGTGAATTTGATCGAAACATTGGAACAAGAAGAAATCGCACGATTGGACAAAAAGATCCCCGCTTTCGCAACGGGTGACACTGTCGTCGTCAACGTGAACGTGGTCGAAGGCGAACGCAAGCGTATTCAGGCTTTCGAGGGCGTCGTGATCGCCAAGCGCAATCGCGGCCTGAACTCCGGCTTCGTGGTGCGCAAAATCTCGGCCGGTGAGGGCGTGGAACGCACCTTTCAGACTTACTCGCCCACTATCGCCAGCATCGAAGTGAAGCGTCGCGGCTCTGTGCGCCGTGCCAAGCTATACTATCTGCGTGATCGTTCCGGCAAGTCGGCGCGCATCAAGGAAAAGCTCGCAATGCGCGCCGCCACACCAGAATAAGCAGCTTGCAAGTCGTAACCAGAAACGGGAGCTTGCTCCCGTTTTTTGTTTGTGCGCTATCATTACGGCATGGAATATCAGGCAAAACTGACTGCCCCATTTGGCGTGCTCGGCATACGTTGCGATGAACGAGCGCTGCTCGGCATCGATTTTCTTCCTGCGACCGAAAAGCCGCAACGCGCGACCAGTGCGGTTGCGAAAACCGTGTGCGATCAATTGCTGCGCTATTTTGAAAATCCCGGGGTGACATTTACCGTGCCGCTCAAGGCGGACGGAACCCTTCATCAGCAAAAAGTCTGGCAAGCCATGCGCGACATCCCGCGCGGAGAAACGCGCAGCTATGGCGAATTGGCCGCCGCGTTGAAGTCCGGCGCGCAGGCAGTCGGCCAGGCCTGCGGCGCAAATCCGATCCCTATCATCACCCCCTGTCATCGCGTGGTGGGTAAAACCGGCCTGGGCGGCTTTATGCGTCATGCGAACGGCGTGTCATTGGACATCAAACGCTGGCTGCTGGCGCATGAACAACGCTGAGTTGCTCGACGAATTCTGCGACAACCTTTGGCTGGAAGACGGCTTGTCGCGCAACACGCTGGACAGCTACCGGCGAGATCTGCGCAAGTTCGCAAGCTGGTTGGAGAAGCAACGCGACGCATCGATATTGCAAACCACGCACGCCGACATACAAGGCTTTCTGGCTCAACTGGTCGTCACACAAAAAGCCAAACCCAGCAGCACCGGCCGCAACATCTCCAGCCTGAAACGCTTGTTTCGCTACCTGTTGCGACAGGGCAAGATCAGCACCGATCCGACCCTGCAAATCGACACGCCCAAGCTGCCGCGCAACCTGCCGAAGAGTCTTAGCGAGCAGGACGTCGAACAGTTGCTCGCCGCGCCGGATGTTCAAACACCCTTGGGTTTGCGCGACCGCACCATGTTCGAAGTGCTGTACGCCACCGGTTTGCGCGTATCCGAGCTGGTGACCCTGCGCATCTCACAGGTGAGCATGGACATGGGCGTGGTGCGTGTGATGGGCAAGGGCAGCAAGGAACGGCTGGTGCCCCTGGGCGAAGAAGCGCTGGACTGGCTGCGCCGCTATATGGCGGATGGTCGCGGCGTGTTGCTGGACAAACAGATGACCGATGCGATGTTCGTGACTGCGCGGGGCGGGGGCATGACGCGCCAGATGTTCTGGTATCTGATCAAAAAGCACGCCAGACATGGCGGACTGGGCAAGCCGATGTCGCCGCACACGCTGCGCCATGCTTTCGCCACCCACTTGCTGAATCACGGCGCGGACTTGCGCGTGGTTCAGATGTTATTGGGGCATGCCGACATCTCAACAACGCAGATCTACACCCACGTCGCACGGGAACGGTTGAAGGCGCTGCATGCGCAGCACCATCCGCGCGGATGATCGCACGGTGTTTGGTCAAATATGGACACATTGATGATGTAATTTGACTATGACCCTGTGCGCAACTTTTCTGTAAAATCGCAAAATACAGATTCAACGATTGGCCACGAAAAAAACCTGCTTGTTGCGCGAAATGAAGATGGACAGCGAGTCGGGATGCGATCATTCGAAAATCACCGTCAAAAATATCCGTAACCAATTCAAGCAAGCCAGATGAAGACTTCAAGCCGCGCGGTCATTTTTGTTTCGGATGGAACCGGCATAACGGCCGAAACCCTGGGCAAAGGTCTGCTTTCCCAATTCGATGGAATAAACTTTCGCCAGATGCGCTTTCCGTTCGTGGACAGCCCGGAAAAGGCTGCCGCCTGCCGGCAGCGCATCCGGGAAGTGCGCGAGCAGGACGGCGTCCATCCGCTGGTCATCATGACCATGATGAATCCGGAAATCACCAAGATCCTGCGCCAGGAAGATGCCCTTTTTCTGGATTTGTTCGATGTCTTCATCGCGCCGCTGGAAAAGGAACTCGGCGTGAAATCGGCGCATACGGTCGGCCGGTCGCATCGCCACAGCGGCGGCGAATATGCCAACCGCATCGCAGCGATGACTTTCGCGATCGCGCACGACGATGGTGTATCCGATGCCGACCTGAAAAATGCCGACGTGATACTGGTAGGCGTTTCACGTTGCGGGAAGACCCCGACCAGCATGTATCTGGCTATGCAGTTCAGCCTCAGGGCTGCAAACTACCCTTTGATCCCGGAAGATTTCGAGCGCGACCGGCTGCCCGATACATTGCTGCCTTTTCGCGACAAACTGTTTGGCCTGACCATCGCGCCCGAGCAATTGCATCTGATCCGCCAGGAACGGCGCCCCAACAGCAATTATGCCGCGCTGGAGACATGCCGCAGAGAAGTTGCCGCCGCTGAACGCATGATGAAGCGCGAGGGTATAGAATGGTTCGACATGACTTCGCGCTCGATCGAGGAAATCGCCGTTCAAATCATTGAGGCGATCAACAATAAATGATGAGCCTTGCTTCCGGTGTAGTGATAAGCTTTTCGGCCAGGCCACACCGATCATCGAATCAATAGCGGACAGGAGAACAGACATGCAACCCTATGTGATTCCATTCCAGTCACTTGGCATGGCGAATATCGATCAGGTTGGCGGCAAGAACGCTTCGCTGGGCGAAATGATCAGCAACCTCAGCGCGACCGGAGTGAGTGTACCCGGCGGCTTTGCCACAACGGCGGATGCCTATCGGGATTTCCTGAAGAACAATGGTCTCGATCAGCGTATCAAGCAAGCGCTGGCAGCGCTGGATGTGGAAGACGTGAAAGCACTGGCCAAGACCGGAGCCGAGATTCGCGGCTGGATATCTGCAGCCTCCCTGCCGCCCCGTCTGGAGAAGGAAATACGCGAGCATTACACCAGGCTCGCGTCGGGCAGCGATGCGAGTTTCGCGGTGCGTTCATCCGCGACGGCGGAAGACCTGCCGGATGCATCCTTTGCCGGACAACAGGAGACTTTTCTCAATATCCACGGCATAGACAACATCCTGCATGCGATCACAGAGGTGTTTGCGTCGCTCTACAATGATCGTGCCATATCCTATCGGGTTCACACCGGTTATACGGATTCCCATGTTGCGCTGTCTGCGGGGGTGCAGCGCATGGTGCGTTCCGACCTCGGTGCAGCCGGCGTGATGTTCACGATGGACACCGAGTCCGGTTTTCGCGATGTGGTGTTCATCACATCGTCATACGGCTTGGGTGAGATGGTGGTTCAGGGCTCGGTCAACCCGGATGAATTCTATGTTCACAAGCCGCAGTTGGCCGCCGGCTATCCCGCGCTGGTGCGCCGCAGCATCGGTTCCAAACAGCAGCGCATGGTATTCCGCGAGGACCGTGCCGCCGGACGTTCCACGAGCATCGAAGAAGTCCCGCAGAAGGAGCGCGACAGCTTTTCCCTTAACGACAAGGAAGTGCTGGAGTTGGCCAGGCATGCTATGGCCATCGAGCAGCATTACGGCCGGCCGATGGATATCGAGTGGGGCAAGGACGGCATTGACGGCAAGCTCTACATCCTGCAGGCACGTCCGGAAACGGTTCAGTCGCAGGTCGTTGCCGGTAGTGCGGAAAAATTCCGTCTCAAGAAACGCGGCGAGGTGCTGATCGAAGGCCGTGCGATCGGCCAGAAGATAGGGATCGGACCGGTGCGGGTGGTCCCCAGCGCCGCGGATATGGGCAAGGTGAGAGCCGGCGATGTGCTGGTCACTGACATGACCGATCCAAACTGGGAACCGGTGATGAAGAAAGCATCGGCCATCATCACCAATCGCGGCGGGCGGACTTGCCATGCGGCGATCATCGCTCGGGAACTGGGCATCCCGGCGATCGTGGGTTGCGGCCATGCCACCGAAGTGCTCCCTGAAAATGAAGCCGTCACGGCATCCTGCGCGGAAGGGGATACAGGTTTCGTCTACCGGGGCAAGCTGCCGATTGAAATCATTCGGCAGGACGAAAAGGCATTGCCGCCGCTGCCGCTCAAATTGATGCTCAATGTGGGCAATCCCACACTGGCATTCGAGTTTGCGTCGATGCCCTCGGCCGGCATCGGTTTGGCGCGGCTTGAATTCGTCATCAACAACCTGATCGGGATACATCCCAAGGCCGTGCTTCAGCCTCAAACCCTGTCCGCAGAACTGAAGGCTGCCGTGTTGAAACAATCGCGGGGTTATGCCGATCCGTTGTCTTTCTATGTGGAAAAATTGACCGAGGGCATTTCCACTCTCGCTGCCGCTTTCTGGCCCAAGCCCGTCATCGTGCGCTTGTCGGATTTCAAATCCAACGAATACCGCAAGCTGCTCGGCGGCGAACTTTACGAACCGCTGGAAGAAAATCCGATGCTGGGTTTTCGCGGTGCGGGACGCTATGTCGCGCAGAGCTTCAGGGATTGCTTCGAGCTGGAATGCCGCGCGATGAAAAAGGTCCGCGAGGAGATGGGCTATACCAATGTCGAGATCATGGTGCCGTTCGTGCGCACCGTGCAGGAGGCGAGGGAGGTCGTCGAGCTGCTCGCGCAAAACGGATTGAAGCGCGGCGAAAACGGATTGCGCCTGATCATGATGTGCGAGATACCTTCCAACGCGCTGCTTGCCGAAGAATTCCTGCAATATTTCGACGGCTTCTCGATAGGATCGAACGACCTGACCCAGCTGACTTTGGGACTGGATAGGGATTCCAGCCTGGTGGCCAACCGCTTCGACGAACGCGATGCCGCGGTCAAAAAACTGCTGGAGATGGCGATCAGCACCTGCAACCGGATGGGCAAATATGTCGGCATCTGCGGACAGGGGCCGTCGGATCATTTCGATTTTGCACTGTGGCTGATGGATATCGGCATTCAGTCGATGTCGCTGAATCCGGATACGTTGCTGGATACCTGGAGGAAATTGGGGGAGGCACATCCGGGGACAAGTAGTCCGCTGCCGGTAGGCACAACAATCCCCTCACCCTTGCAGGGGGAGGGCTAGGGAGAGGGCGCGAGTTAAAATCAAAACCGCCGGTGGTAGACCGGCAACTAGTTACTTTCTTTTGCGTCGCCAAAAGAAAGTAACCCAAGAAAAGGCGACCCCGGTTTGCCGCCCTTCGGGTACCCTCGATCAGCCGCAAGCAAGCGGGGCTGCGCAACTCGACCTGGCGGGGCGCACACCCCGCGCCCCACTGCGGGACTCGAACAGTGCTCGCCTAAACCTCCGCTCCCTTGCAGCTGATCGAGGCGGCGCACAGGGGATGAAAAGCGAAAATCAAAACCAGAAATCGTAGGGTGTGCAACTCGTTGCACACCAACTATTGAATTACCGCGTGGGCAAAACATGCCCACCTTACTTGGCTGCTTCAACGAATTGTTAGCTGTCCTCCGCTCCCTTCTGCACTCATTTCCCAAGAATCTGCGGAAACGAGGTATTTCTTATCTTCGGGCAGCTTTTCGCCGATCATGTCCTCGAACTGCTGTACTGATTTCAGTGCACACCTAGCTGAGTCAATGGTAATCATATTCTCAATTTCGGATTGTGGGCCGCCACTGGACTGGAGTTGCTGATACTCCTCTCTAGTCATTTCTGACCTTTTGTGGAGAGGCTCTGGCTTTGCATGTGCGATCTTGTTCCGGAAGTTTATAAGCCAGTGCATTCCCTTGAATGGCTCGCTATCCTTCTTGTAAGGAATGTTCAGCTCACTGCATATAAGACGAATCTTCGCCCTTGGGCTGGCGCTCTCGTAATCCTTCCAGTCGGCAAATATAAGTGCGCTTACCGTATTGCACAGGGACTCAATTGCTAGTGCACTCATCACCAAAGCAACGAAATCCCCCTCGGAACAGAAGCGCTCTTGGTTTTCTGCAGCAAAGAGAAAATTGTCCGCAACCCTTAGGAGTGCGTTGTGGGCCGAATAGTGGCGCTCTTGAGTGACTGCAAGCTTGTCCATATGCGTCTTTAGAGACATGTTTAGATGCCAGCATTTCGTCGGTTGGTAAGAAGATAACTCCTAGCTTCTAAGATAGATGTGCAGACTAGCAGTCGATCCCGGATATCATCTAGTGGATGCTTCGGATTCGGGAACATGAGATGAAGCCCATGAATATAGGCATCGAAATTGCCAGCCATTTTTGCGTTGTACTCCCAAACAGTTTGCGTTGGAATTATGCCAAAAAATACAAGTTTAATAATCTTAACACCTGCATTTGGTGGCCCTGCAATTGATATAAGAATTCGTTCTCCGCTCTCGAATTTGATTTGGCAGAAGCATTGTTTGTTGTTTTTTGCATAAGTTATAACTTTTCCCATGTCAAAAATCCCTTAGGACAGAGTGGAGGCGTAGAGTGACGTGAGGCATACGTAAAGTTAAGGGGCGTCGCGCTTTTGCGGCGTCCAGTGAACCAATGTACCGGAGTCGAATTGTTTTGGCTATCTACAAATAGCCAGACTGGGTGGGCAACTTGTTGCCCACCCGAATTTACTGCTTTGTTTCCGCTTTTCATCCCCTGTGCGCCGCCTCGATCAGCCGCAAGGGAGCGGAGGTTTAGGCGAGCACTGTTCGAGTCCCGCAGTGGGGCGCGGGGTGTGCGCCCCGCCAGGTCGAGTTGCGCAGCCCCGCTTGCTTGCGGCTGATCGAGGGTACCCGAAGGGCGGCAAACCGGGGTCGCCTTTTTCTTTGGTTACTTTTTTTTGGCCGAGCAAAAGAAAGTGACTAGCTGCCGGGCTACCACCGGCGGTTTTGACTTGTTTTCTGTCGTTCATGCTTCGACCGGCTCAACACGAACGGCTCCCGCTACTTAATCTGTCCCCGCTCAATACTGATCCCCACCATCTTGCAGTTGCGGATCGCCTGCAGTTTGGCGACGCTGACCTTGACCCACGGGGCGTTGAAGTCCTTGAGGATGATCTGCGCGATGTGTTCGGCCAGCGTTTCCATCAGGGAGAAATGCCCCTCGCTCAGCACGGTCTGGAGATGTTGTGCGACATCGGCATAATCCAGCGCATCGTTGATGTCGTCGCTGACGCAGGCGCGGCTGTTGGGCAGCGCGATGTCGAGGTCGATCTGCAAAGTCTGCGGCACGACCTTCTCGCGTTCGTAGATGCCGATGAGCGTGGTGACCTTCAGTTCCCTCAGGAATATTATGTCCATGAATTTGCCGATTGGTGGTGGATAAGTGTGGTTTCAAGTAATATTCGCGCCACTCCAATTCTAAGACATTCCCGATGTTGACCATAGCTTTTATCATTGCCGCCTATCTGTTGGGATCGATCTCGTTCGCGATGATCACCAGTAAATTATTCGGCCTTGCCGATCCGCGCACCTACGGTTCCGGCAATCCCGGCGCGACCAATGTGTTGCGCAGCGGCAAGAAGGCGGCAGCAGCGTTGACGCTGATCGGCGATGCGGCTAAGGGCTGGCTGGCGGTGTTCCTTGCGATACGGTATTCCCTGCCGGGTGAGCAGTACTTGATGCTGCCCGCAGCAGTTGCGATCGCGGTTTTCGTCGGCCACCTGTATCCGGTGTTCCTGCGCTTCAAGGGAGGTAAAGGCGTGGCGACCGCGTTGGGTGTGTTGCTGGCGCTGAATATAATGGTCGGTCTGGGCGGGTTGGCGACCTGGCTGATCATGGCTTTTATGTTCCGCTACTCATCGCTGGCTGCCTTGACAGCGGCTGTTGCCACGCCGATATATGCTTTCCTGCTGGGTTTGCCGCGCGAGTGGGTGCTGGCATCCGGGATCCTGTCGTTGCTGCTGGTCTGGCGGCATAGGAACAATATCCGGAATTTGCTGGCGGGCACGGAAACCAAGATCGGCGGGAAGAAGAAATCCGATATTCAGGCGGTGTAGTTTATTTCCTGTAAATCCCAGCGCGGTTTGACATTGAAGCGATAATCTTTTTTGTTAGGTTGTTGCGATAGTCTTAAAGCGCCGGCAAAGGCGATCATTGCGCCGTTGTCGGTGCAGAATTCCAGGTCTGGATAAAATACTTTCCCGCCGCGTTTGTCGATATCTTCATTCAGGCGTTCGCGCAACTGCCGATTTGCGCCAACGCCGCCTGCCACCACCAATTGATTCAGCCCTGTGTGTGACAAAGCGGCGAGCGCCTTGTGTGCCAGCACCTCGACGATGGCTTCCTGCACGGCGTAGGCGATGTCGGCTCTTCGTTTGTTCGTCGTCATCTACTTTGCTTCACCAGTGTCAGCACTGCCGTTTTCAATCCGCTGAAACTGAAATCCAGGTCACCGCTGTGCAGCATCGGACGCGGCAGTTTGTACATTCCTGCGCGGCCTCTTGCGGCAAGTTTTGCCAGTGCCGGGCCTCCCGGATAATTCAAGCCCAGCAGCTTGGCGCTCTTGTCGAATGCTTCGCCTGCCGCGTCGTCCAGTGTTTCACCGAGCAAGGTGTATTTTCCAACGCCATCGACACGCATCAGTTGCGTATGTCCGCCGGAAACCAGCAAGGCTACGAACGGGAACTCGGGTGCGGGGTCGGACAACAACGGCGAGAGCAGATGACCTTCCATATGGTGTATGCCTATGGTGGGGATATCGAGCGCGTAAGCCAGCGCATTCGCGACACTGGCGCCCACCAACAGTGCGCCGCCCAGACCCGGCCCCTGGGTATAGGCGACCGCGCTGATCTGATCGAGAGGCACGTCGGCTTCGCGCATGACCTGGCGTACCAGCGGAATGACCCGCCGGACGTGATCGCGCGAGGCGAGCTCCGGGACTACGCCGCCGTATTCGTTGTGCATCGCGACTTGCGTATACAGCGCGTGGGCCAGCAAACCGCGTCCCATCTGGTAGAGCGCAATACCGGTCTCATCGCAAGACGATTCGATTCCCAGCGTGATTGAACTTGGTGTGATCAGCGACATATTTTGGAGGCAGCCTTTGGCTTTTCAGGCAAGGCTGTATTGTAGTGAATATAGGGGTTGGGCAGGCCGATCGCAATTATTATAGAAATATTTCAGAAAAGTGTTGACGTTAAGTTTTGCATCACTATAATGCGCACCTCTTCGCTGGCCGGCAGTTTTTCCGGGCAGCCGTTCTTTAACAGAATAAACGAACAACCGACGAGTGTAGGTGCTTGGTTTTTGGGAAGTTTCCATGTCTTTTGGGATATGGGGACGACTTTAAAAATAAGTAGTACTTACGCAAAGTCGAAAAGAATCATGTCAATGATTCACTTTGAGTAAGACCGGTTCAGCAATGAACCAAAACAGGTATTGAACTGAAGAGTTTGATCCTGGCTCAGATTGAACGCTGGCGGCATGCTTTACACATGCAAGTCGAACGGCAGCACGGGGGCAACCCTGGTGGCGAGTGGCGAACGGGTGAGTAATATATCGGAACATGTCCGGAAGTGGGGGATAGCTCGGCGAAAGCCGGATTAATACCGCATATGCCCTGAGGGGGAAAGCGGGGGATCGTAAGACCTCGCGCTTTCGGAGTGGCCGATATCGGATTAGCTAGTTGGTGGGGTAAAGGCTTACCAAGGCGACGATCCGTAGCTGGTCTGAGAGGACGACCAGCCACACTGGAACTGAGACACGGTCCAGACTCCTACGGGAGGCAGCAGTGGGGAATTTTGGACAATGGGGGAAACCCTGATCCAGCCATGCCGCGTGAGTGAAGAAGGCCTTCGGGTTGTAAAGCTCTTTTAGACGGAAAGAAACGGTTACGGCTAATACCCGTGACTAATGACGGTACCGTCAGAAAAAGCACCGGCTAACTACGTGCCAGCAGCCGCGGTAATACGTAGGGTGCGAGCGTTAATCGGAATTACTGGGCGTAAAGCGTGCGCAGGCGGTTTTGTAAGACAGGTGTGAAATCCCCGGGCTTAACCTGGGAACTGCATTTGTGACTGCAAGGCTAGAGTGCGGCAGAGGGGGGTAGAATTCCACGTGTAGCAGTGAAATGCGTAGATATGTGGAGGAATACCGATGGCGAAGGCAGCCCCCTGGGTCGACACTGACGCTCATGCACGAAAGCGTGGGGAGCAAACAGGATTAGATACCCTGGTAGTCCACGCCCTAAACGATGTCAACTAGGTGTTGGGGAAGGAGACTTCTTTAGTACCGCAGCTAACGCGCTAAGTTGACCGCCTGGGGAGTACGGTCGCAAGATTAAAACTCAAAGGAATTGACGGGGACCCGCACAAGCGGTGGATTATGTGGATTAATTCGATGCAACGCGAAAAACCTTACCTACCCTTGACATGCCAGGAAGATTCCAGAGATGGGATTGTGCCCGAAAGGGAACCTGGACACAGGTGCTGCATGGCTGTCGTCAGCTCGTGTCGTGAGATGTTGGGTTAAGTCCCGCAACGAGCGCAACCCTTGTCATTAATTGCCATCATTTGGTTGGGCACTTTAATGAGACTGCCGGTGATAAACCGGAGGAAGGTGGGGATGACGTCAAGTCCTCATGGCCCTTATGGGTAGGGCTTCACACGTAATACAATGGTCGGTACAGAGGGTTGCCAACCAGCGAGGCGGAGCTAATCTCAGAAAGCCGATCGTAGTCCGGATTGGAGTCTGCAACTCGACTCCATGAAGTCGGAATCGCTAGTAATCGCGGATCAGCATGTCGCGGTGAATACGTTCCCGGGTCTTGTACACACCGCCCGTCACACCATGGGAGTGGAATCTGGCAGAAGTAGGTAGCCTAACCGCAAGGAGGGCGCTTACCACGCTGGGTTTCATGACTGGGGTGAAGTCGTAACAAGGTAGCCGTATCGGAAGGTGCGGCTGGATCACCTCCTTTCTAGAGAATCCAGAGGCTGAGTGCCTACACTCATCGGTTGTTCAAGAGCAGGATTCGGGATTCAAGGATTCAGGATTAAAAGTCAACAGCATTGGCTTTGCTTAATCCCGCATCCTGACTCCTTGATCCTGGCAGTTTCGGGGTCTGTAGCTCAGCTGGTTAGAGCACCGTGTTGATAACGCGGGGGTCGTTGGTTCGAGTCCAACTAGACCCACCACGATCAGATGAAAGAGACAAGGTTGAAGAGGCAAGTAAAATCTTGCATCTTGTGTCTTGCACCTTGTATCTGTTTTAACGGGGGATTAGCTCAGCTGGGAGAGCACCTGCTTTGCAAGCAGGGGGTCGTCGGTTCGATCCCGTCATCCTCCACCAACAACCTGTCGGGCTGGTGGCAAGAAAACATCGAGTGAGTTGTGAAACCTGCATCGTGGACTGGAACCGGTTCACCGTACAGCTTTCACCATTTATGGTGAGTAGTTCTTTAAAAATTTGGAAGAAGTAAAGAAAGTGATTCACGCAAACGTGGACATGGGGAGACCTGTGGAAGCGTGAGCGAGAAAAACAATGGGTTTTGATTGTATCAAGCTGATTTGCGATTAGTCATCGCTGAGTCGGTCACAAACCTTTGCGAAAGCCGGATCCTTAATCAGTCCGGTGGAAGTAAAAGTTGAAAATGCGAAACACCGATAACGCCTTGGCAGTGATGTCGAGGGCTTAATGTTATAGGGTCAAGCGAATAAGTGCATGTGGTGGATGCCTTGGCGATTACAGGCGACGAAAGACGTGATAGCCTGCGAAAAGCTACGGGGAGCTGGCAATAAGCTTTGATCCGTAGATGTCTGAATGGGGAAACCCGGCCCGTAAGGGTCATTCCCTGCCTGAATACATAGGTACAGGTAGAAGCGAACCCAGGGAACTGAAACATCTAAGTACCTGGAGGAAAAGAAATCAACCGAGATTCCGCAAGTAGTGGCGAGCGAACGCGGAGCAGCCTGCAATTTTTAGCTTTTGTGTTAACAGAACAGTCTGGAAAGTCTGGCCATAGTGGGTGATAGCCCCGTAAGTAAAAGCACAGGAGTGGAACTAGGATTGCGCCAAGTAGGGCGGGGCACGAGAAACCCTGTCTGAACATGGGGGGACCATCCTCCAAGGCTAAATACTCGTAATCGACCGATAGTGAACAAGTACCGTGAGGGAAAGGTGAAAAGAACCCCGGAAGGGGAGTGAAATAGACCTGAAACCGCATGCATACAAACAGTGGGAGCCCCTGCTTCAAGCGCTTTGCGCTTGAAGAGTTGCAAGATGAAAGATGCAAGAGGCAAGAAAAAGCACTTGTATCTTGTAACTTGTATCTGCTCAAGAACAGAG
>CAWDWW010000009.1:0-64423 GCA_963806115.1 uncultured beta proteobacterium | reverse complement strand
CTCCAGCGCCCTGCGATAGCTGGCCAGTGCGGCATCGGTTTGCCCGAGATCTTTCTGTGCAAGGCCCATGTTGTTGTGCACTCCGGCGATACCAGGTTTCATCTCCAATGCCCTGCGATAGTTGAGCCAGTGCAGCATCGAATTGACCGAGTCATTGCAGGGCAGTGCCCAGTTGTTGTGCGCATCGGCGAAATCAGGTTTGACCTCCACCGCTCGGCGATAGCTGGCCACCGCATTGTCGAGTTGCCCGAGCTCCTTCAGAACATTGCCCAGGTTGTAATGTGCCTCGGCATAATCGGGTTTGATCTTCACCGCCAGGCGGTAACTTTCCACCGCGTCGTCGAGTTGCCCGAGATCCTTGAGCGCGGTACCCAGACTGTTGCGCGCCTCGGCGCGAATCGGGTTTGAGCTTTAACGCGCGAAGATAGCTGGCCACTGCCTCGTCGAGCCGGCCAAGGTCTTTCAAGACATTGCCCAGATTGCTGTGTGCCTCGGCATAATCCGGTTTGATCTTGCAGTGCACGGCGGTAGCTCGCTGCTGCATCATCGAGCAGGCCGAGGCTTTTCAGGGCAACACCCAGGTTGTAATGCGCATCAGCCTCATTGGGCATCAGTTCAGCCGCCTGCTGGAAAGCGGGCAGCGCATTCTTGCCCTGCATCTGCAGTGCGCCACCCAACAGCTTCCAGCCGAAGCCGAATTCCGGATACTGCCCGAGCAGCGCGCGTGTCCGGCTTTCCAGTTCCGCGTAGCGGCCCGCGTTATACAGCGCGATGAGCGGGTTGATTTCAGCGGCCAAGGGTGCCTGAGGCAAGGATGCGGACTTTTCCTTCACAACAGTGCTTGAATTTTTTTCCGCTCCCGCAACTGCACGGGTCGTTTCTTCCAGGCTTCATGCTCAGCATCCTGTGTAAATCACTGCCCGATTTTTTGACCGCATCGAGAATTTTCAAAAAACCGTCAAACATCATAAAATTGTCCGGTAATACCCAACATCCAATGTGAAGAGTCGTCAACAAGACCTTTGAGCAATTTCAGTAAACGCAACCGTTCTGCCGGTCTGAACAAGGTCGAGTCCGCAACTTCATTCCTGCCTTACTTCCTGGCCTGAATGGTCTGCTTCGGGCAACAGTTTCTGACCCTCCAATTCTTCAAGTTTCCGATACAGGCTGGACAAGCCGATATTGAGTTTCTGTGCTGCGGCACGGCGGTCCCCGGCGGCTTCTTCTATTGTCCTGAGAATTATGGCCGCCTCATATTTGCGCATTTGCTCGCGCAATGAGCCGGAAAACTGGATTGCGTCCGCAACAGAGGCCGACCGATCGGCCCGGGTGATCAGCGGCGGCAGGTCGCCCGACGATGTGATTCCCGTCCGCCAGAATCAAGGCGCGATCGATTACATTTTCCAGTTCGCGTACATTACCCGGCCAGTCATAGTTCACGAGAAGTTCCTCAACGCCCGAATCGAGCGTGACTTTCTGGTTGTTGCTGTTCATGCGGCGTGTGTTGCGTTTGAGCAGGAATTCGATGAGTGCCGGGAGGTCTTGACGCCTTTCGCGCAGCGGCGGCACGTGGATATGAAAGACACTGAGGCGGAAGTAAAGGTCTTCGCGAAACCTGCCTTGCGCCACCATCTCACCGAGATCACGATTGGTTGCGGCGATGATACGCACCTCAACAGGGCGTGTTAGTTCGGCGCCGACCGGGCGCACCTCCTTTTGTTCGATCACATGCAACAGCTTCACTTGCAGCGAGCAGGGGAAGTTCACCGATCTCGTCCAGGAAGATGGTTCCCCCGTCCGCTTCCAGAAATAAGCCTTTCCGGGCCTTGTCTGCCCCGGTAAACGCTCCCCTGGAGTGGCCGAAGAACTCGCTTTCGACCAGATTCTCAGGGATCGCCCCGCAGTTGACCGGAATGAAAGGGCCTTCCGCGCGGGGGCTCTGCTGGTGGATCAGGCGCGCGACTACCCCTTTGCCGGTGCCGCTTTCACCGGTGATCAGCACGGTACTGCTGGTACGCGCAACCTTGGCGGCCATGTGTTCCATCTCACGCATGGCCGGAGAGTTGAAACCAAACACTTCCTGATTCACTCCCAACACCAACCTGCGCAACACCCGGTTTTCCGCGCGCAATCCGCGCAAGTCGCCTACCTTGTTCAATCGGTGCAGCAATTCGTCGTTGTTGAGGGGCTTGATCATGTAATCCGCCGCACCCGCCTTGATGGCCTCGATCGCGGTGTCTACCGAGGCAAAAGCGGTCATCATGATGAAGGCTGTATCGATGTTTGCGGAGCGCGCCTGGCGCAGCAGTTCGATGCCGCTCAGGCCGGGTAGCTTGATATCGCACAGGGCAATATCCACATCTCCCCTTGGAAAGCCTTTCCATGCGCGGTTTCGCCGTCGCCGGCCTGTTCGACGGTATAACCCGACTTGCGCAAATGAGCCGCACCACTTGGCGAATAGCCGGTTCGTCGTCAATGACGAGCAATTGTAGTGATCGGTCATAGTGTATCGCTCCCCGCCATCTGCCGGTAGCGGCAGGAAGATCCGCACCTGTGTTCCCGTGCCTTCGGTCGAGTCGATCTCAATCGAGCCGCCATGTCCGGTCAGGATGGAATAGCAGAGTGACAAGCCCAGTCCTGTGCCCCTGCTTTTGGTGGTATAAAACGCCTCGAATGCCCGATTGAGAGTCTCCATATCCATGCCGCTGCCGTTGTCAGTTACAGAAAGGCAAACATTGCTGCCGGATACCTCGCTATGCAGGCGATCTCCCGCGTCTTACTCTCGGCCCTGGATGCCAATGCGTCGGCGGCGTTGATCAGCAGGTTCATGATCACCTGGGTGAGTTGGTCGGCCACGCCATATATCGCCGGTAACTGGTTGTCCAGGTCGAGGCGCAGGCTCACCCGGTGCATCCTCTTGTCATAACCCATCAGTCCGGCGGTCGTCCGCACCAGTCCGTTCAGATCCAGCAACTGTCGCTCCATCGGCTGAGGAGCGGCGAACCCGGATATCTCGCGGGTGATCGCGGAAAGGCGCTGGATCTGTGTCTGCAGCACGGTCAGTTTGCTGCCTTCGGTTAGTTTGCGCCGCCCTGTCATCTGCTCATCGACCATTTCCTGCAACACACCGGACATGGCCGCGATGGGGTTGCCGATCTCGTGAGCGACGCCGGCAGCCAGCGCGCCCACCGCCGCCATTTTCTCGCGATGGAAGAATTTCTGCCGCGTGATCACCAATTCCCTCTCCCGTTCGTCCAATGCCGTGGCCATCTGGTTCACCGCCTGCATCAATTCGCCCACTTCGTCGTTGCGGGTCACCGGCATGGAGGTGTTGCGCTCCCCCCGGATGATGCCCAGCGCCCTGGCCTTCAGGGTGTGCAGGTCGTTGGTGAGCCGGGTGAAGAACAAGCCGATGATCGCGCCCAGCAACAACAGTCCGATCAACCCGAACAACAGCGAGGCCAGCGCTGCCGAATCCCACAGCATGTGGAAGTTCTCCGCGGTCGCCTTCTGTTCCCGCGTCGATTCGTCGATATGCTCGGTGATCTCGATCTTGACCTTGAGCAGTTCGGCATTCATCCGCGCCAGTCCCTCCGCAGTGGGATGTTCGGCGGCCTGTAGCACCGCTTGCTCGACACCGGCCAGATTCACCCCGGCAACGGGATAGCGCGCCATCAGTTCGGCGTTCTTCCGCTTGAGCAATTCGAAGTTTTCCTGAAACCGCCGGACCACCATTTTCTGGTCATCGGTCTTCGGGTTCATGAACAGCCCCATGACGACGTGAAACGCGGTCGCATCCACTTGCCTGAGTCCGTCCTCGACCTTGTACAGGTCCTGCAGATGCTCGAATTCGTTCACCAGCTCGGTCTTTTTGTTGAAGGTGAACGTCGTCAGCAGCACCGCATAGATCACCACGGCGGCGAACGCCAGAAATCCCTTGACCCGAAGCGGCACTTCGGAGAGGGTCTGGCCCTGTCGCCGCCGCGATCGCTGTGTCGATGCGCGGCGACAGCGCGATGTCGGGCAGCGCGAGGTTCATTGCATCTTTTGACAGGTGACTATCCATATTTTAATTGTACGCCGCAATCGGCTCGCGTTTCATCCCTTCACCAGACCAGCTCCACAATGGCAAGGGCTGCACCAGACTCGCAGCAGGTCCGCCTTGTTGCCGGTTGCCAACAGCATGTTCAGGAAGCGGTGCCGGGAGAGAAGCAAATTCAAACGAGCAGAAGTATGTTTTCGATGGCAGATTGCCGTTGGCGAAGGTGATAGTGCGATCAGAACAAATTTTATAAGTCAGGCCTATGGTGCGATCTTGTCGATCACCAGTTGCAAATTGTCAGTACCGACTTTGACCAGCGCGACTTCGCCTCTCAAGTCACCCGGTTGCGCAGTGGCACTGCCGGACTTGGAGACTTTCGCTATGATTGCCACTTCCTTAAAATTCGACAACTTCACCGTCGGCGTCATGGCCATAGAATCATTGAGGATGAATTTTTGCGGCAGGTCTTTGACTTGGGTACGCATCACGGCGATAGGCATGGGCGGCCCGGCCACTGCCTTGGCAAACACAAAAACGGTATCGGTAGGAGCCGCTTTACCTGCCAATGCTTGGCTCAGTCTTACCACACCGGCAATTTGCGCACTGCCGGTGGCGGGTTGCGCTTGCCCTTGGGTCTGAGGCCGTTTGCTCGAATTTTCCAGGGCGCGCACCTGGGCAATATTGTCGCTGATTTGCTTGGCCTGCGGTGAATCCGGCGGCAGCAATTTGAGCAGCTTTTGCCAATAATCTATCGCGAGTGTGTAGTCTCCAGCCTGGTATGCCGCCTTACCGATCAAGAACAGAGCCCGGGTGTTGTTTGGGTCGGTTTTAAGCGCTTGGTGGATCAGATCTAAAGGTTTGCCTTGAAAATTTTTGCCATTTGCCAATGCCAATACCTCTGCATAATCCATCAGCAGCGCAGCATTGTTTGGGATCAAGCTTGTCGCTTTTTCATAAGCCGCTGCAGATTCACTATAGCGCCCCATCACTGCATATGAACGAGCCAGCATGGACCATCCCTTGCCATCATTGGGATTCTGCTCCAGGCGTTCGGACAAGGCCTTGATCATTTCGACATGTTCCGGCGGCATCGGGGAATTTTGTGTCACTTGGGCCGAGGTAAGGGTGCTCGGCTTGGTCCAGGATAGGTACAGGGCCGCCGCAAATAAACAAATGGCTATGCCGCCCACTATGATCGGCGTTTTTTTCCCCGTGAGCAGGGCCATCATTCCCTTCGGGTCATTCAGGGTATTCTGTTGTTGCGTTTTCCGTAACCATGGCAACAACACAAACACGAATGCGATTGCAATAATGACGATCAAACCCGCTGCTAACAACCAAAATGTATTCACTGGTTTTTACCCTTCATTTAAGTTTGATATTGCCGTAAATTGTCTATCTGCCGGCAACGGTTTTCCTAGATGGTGTATGGCGTTGCGTAGAGAAAACGTAATAATCGGCGACTGGCGCAATAGAGCAAGGCTCAATCCACAGCGTGATTGTCCTGGAATTCCGCTTATTGAATCCTACCACGAAATTCCCGAAAAAGTTGCTTCGGAATGGTATCCGTGGCATAGGCACGACTCGTCGTATTCGTCAATGACAGCCCGAATTGGCACAATCGGCCTTGGTCCAATTGCCACTGGCTTTGAAACTGTTTATACACAGCAAAGCCCCCTGATAATATGGCCCGTTGGTATAGCCGGTTGGAACCGGAGCCATCCCGAGTGCTTGCGTACCCGTGGGAACGTCTTGACCTGAGGCCAAGGTTCCGGGCCGGGCGCAATTTCACCCCCAAGTGCTCCGCCGCACTGGTGCCGTTGATGGCCTTGTTGACTTCCGGGCCGACATCATTCAGGTTGACCAGGAAATCCTTGTTCTTCCAGCCGTGCGCCGTTCCGGTATGGCACATGGTGCAGCGATATGTGTCCATCTGCAGCTGCGGGCCATACAGACGTAGGTAGCATGCGGCATTGTCCCGCTGTCGTGGTGTAGAAAGCATGCCTTTGGTGCAGGTTGTTCATGGGTGATCCATAGCGGCGTCATTACCGGCGGCACTGAAGCCACTGTGTCAACGCTGCCGGGCGCTCCGCTCGCATCGGCATATTGTGTCGCATCGTGACAGCGGAAACACAGATCAGCGTCTGTTGCGGGAGCAACAGGATTTATCGGTGCAGTCGTATTCGACGGGCCTTTCAGGATGAAATACTCGGTGCTCCCGTGAGGTCCCCATGGCTTGCCGTTCTCGGTCCAGGCGCCGGCAGAGCCGTTCAGGTCAGGCACCACGCCGTTGGCGATGTTGTTAACCGTTCCATGGCAGTCGCTGCAATACATCGTCTGGTTACCGACTGCGCCGGTAACGATGTTGGTATTGCCGCCTCTATCAACGGCAGAATGAATGCTGATGCTGCGCCATCAATGTCAGAACCGTTCCACGGGGCTGCGCCACAAGTTCGGACTGGCGTTGCCGCGATTGTGTGGTCGTGCGGCCGGTGCTATCCATCACCGGGTGCCAGGAACGGTAGTTGTCTGGCAGAATAAGTTGGAATAGGCACCTGAATCCGATAGTGCTCACTGGCGCGCCTTTGTGAGTAGACGGAGCCTGAAACTCCATTGCAGTGTTGAGGTAAGTGTCAAACCCGTTGATGATGTACTGCGGCGTGCCACCTGCGTAGCCAGAGCGGATGGAGTGTTGTCGTTGTAAGCGTAATTGGAGTGGCATTTGAGGCAGACCTGGTATTCGCGTGGTCACATACGTTTGTCCAACATCATACCCGATACTCAGACCCTGGATCGCCGCGTTTAACATCGAATGTGAGTGGTATACCCGGCGTGCCGAAATTCAGGGTTGCCGAGATCATACACCGGTTCCACACCGAAGCTGCCGCGCAGTGAGCCGGAGGCGACGTTGCTGTGGGCAACAGGATTGGCGGCTGTCGATATTGTGAAGGTGGGTGCCGGCAGCATCGGGCGTCCCGGGGTTGGCGTTGAATAGCGTGTTCTTGGATGTCCGATGGGGGTTGTGACAATCGGTACACTCGGTGTGTCGATTGGTGATGGCGCCTGTGGAATTTCCTGCGCTTGCTCTGCCAAGCAATGCCTCTGACTCCATAAAATCCTTCCCGCACTGGTCTCCGGGGTATTGCATCTGCCCCCGGTACTTGCGGTAGCCAACCCACCAGAGACGCCGGAACTGTCATCGAAGCTACCACCGATGTCGTGCTTCTCCGGCTGTGCAGCGATGGGCATACGATAGGGTAAGAGAAAATCGCTCTGGATGTCGGGCACTATATTGGGAGGGGAACTCGGGTCGAGGACGTTGTTTGCGCTTGGAGGACTGTGGCATTGGTAACAGTGTTTCCTCGATAGCCGAGTTGCCGCCGGTCTTCGGGGTGTTGCTGCTGTCGGTACGCTTCGCGCAACAGGTGGCGGGCACCCGGTACGGTGTGGGTGTCGTGGCAACCGAGACAGGAAGCTTGCCACACTGTGGTGCGCCGGGGAAATTCGCGCAAATCAGCCGCCGCATTGGTATAAGCCTCCGTCGCTACGTTAACATCGTTGTAGGCATGAGCCGACTTGACCATGTTTGGCCCCGCCTTGTCCTTGTCATGACATGCCAGGCACATCATGTCTTTGGTGGGGCTGTACAGACCCCCCAATCGGTGAGGTTCTTTGCTGGAGGCGCAAACCGCGCAGAAACTTAGGGGAACTGTTGGTAGAGAGGTGCGGATCGTGACAGGTGGGACACTGCATCTGGCTGTTTTCCAGCGGGAATGTTGGTTTTACGCCGAAGCTGCGATTGCCGACAAAAGTAACGGAGCCGCCGTCGGAACGGGGGGCGACGCAATTCGCCATCGTTCAAAACTATATTTGATGCCGGGCTTGGAAGGGTACGGAGTAGATAAACGATATGGGGTGGTCATTGGACATATCAATGCCTAAATTGCTCGTGTAGCCAGTGCCGGCGTACGGTTCCGTCCGGCATGACACCTCCGTTGTCTAGTGCCGCTCATCGCGATATTGGCTGCCTTGCCGTTCAGGTTGCTGACCACGCCGATCGCCAACGTGCCGTCATGGCAGGACAAGCACACCTTGGAGCTTGCACCAGGTTGTCCCGGGGGCTGGTTCGCGTCCGTGGAACTGGAAAGGTAGGGCGTATAGGTGGCAGTCGACGAATCAAACGGTTCCACAGCGGTGCGCCAGCGGTTTGATCGCCACCGTGCGGAGTATGGCAGAACACGCAAACCTGCGTTTCGCTGACCGCCTTGACGGGGCCGGGGCCGCTCGCGGAAAGGTTGTGCTTACTATCAATGACGCTGGCATGGAGACGCCGCTGGATCCGAGCAACAGGGCCAAGCCGAGGAGTATGGATGGTTGTACCAAGTATCGTCTTATGCCCTTAGGGAAGCGATCGGGTAGCTTCATTGCTTTGTTCCTAAAAATTGCAATACCGTGACCCTGCCGTTGTACATGTCAGCAATATAGATCTGGTCATGACTGTCGATCCAGACTACCGGACGGGAGATAGAACTCGCCGATTCCTTTGCCGCTGCCGCCCAGGGCCAGCAAGGTACGACCTTTGTTGTCGAAAACCAACAAATTGTCGTATAAGGATTCTATCACGTAAATATTGCCAAAGCTGTCCACTGCCACCCCCTTGGGGCGAACCAGATTGCCGACATTCAGTCCGAGTTTGCCGAATTTTGCAATAAAATTGCCATCAGTATCGAATATCTGAATGCGTGAATTCATGGTGTCTGTCACATAAAGTTTGTCGCCGACAAAAGTCAAATAGGTGGGAAAGTTGAATTCCCCGTCACCTTCGCCGCGCTGGCCGATCACATTCAACAGTTTGCCATCGTCGTCAAAAACCTTGATGTCATGGGCGCGGGTATCCGCCACATAGACCCGCCCGCGTTGTGCATCGCGCGCCAATCCGGTGGGACGCTCCAGTATGTCATGGCCGAATTCACCCAGCAGGTTGCCCTTCGGGTCCAGCCGAAACACGCTCCTGCAGCTCCGAATCCGCCACCAATATCTCGTCCCGTGCACCCTGAGTGATTCCGATAGGAGCTAACGAAACGCTCGTTGCCGCGAGCCGAGTCCCAGACTTCCAGCTTCCCGGCGGGTTTGTCAAAAACAAACACCGCTCCGCGACCGATATCAGTAACATAGATTCGGCCTTCCGCGTCCACCATGCCGCTCTGCGGGCGCTGCAGCACGACTGGCTTGGAGTTGAGACCCGTCAGGCCGACCAGCCAGTTGAACAGTTTTGTCGCATTGCCCTGGTTTGCCCAGTTATCGGGGCGGAAATTATCTTCACCCGTCAATTCGCCCACGTAACTGTAGCGGGGTTCTCCGGTGGATGCTGGCCACACTTGGGGATACCCCCTGGCTCGGTATCGGTGAGATTCATGACCAAATGAGATATCCGCGCAACCGGCCATGAAGCAGGTTAGCCCGAACAGCAAGTGCAATAGTGGCAATGATCCCTATCGAGGCTCATATTATTTCCCTGAATCCAGCGCACTGGGGTTGACAACAGTTATTGTGCCCGCTCGTTCAGGCTGTCTGCCACGAAAAAGAAATCGTCAGTTCGTTGACAATCCTGCGATGCGGTAGAAACCGCCGTTGCTATCTTCTCGCCTCCGACCTTGATATTGGTCACAAACAGGACACTTTCACCGGCTGTACCTTTAACAATCCGCTCATTTCCGGACATGATTTACACTGATAATATCTGTGGAATTATCGCTTACGAACACCAAGTTGTCACTGATTAAGGTAATGCTGCGGGGTCGCTCAATGAGTTGCGCGTAATACTCTATCGAAAGCGACTTGACACGTCACCCGAACACTAACACCTGTTTCGATAACGGCTTATCAGGACGCCACCGGGCGAATTGCAAAATTTTCTCCGCTCGAGTAAGTGTAGTAAACCGATGTGTAAGGCCCGGTTCGGGTACCAATCAGATGCATTTATGCCGTATGATTAGAAAGAAACTTACCATTTGCCAGGCCCATCAGTCGAATCTCCGCCGCGTATTCCGCTTTTCAGTCCGGGTAGTCCGGAGTGGCACAATAACGCATTTTTCCGGTCCCCACGCGATCTTGGTTGTTATGGCACTCGCCGCAAAACTTTCCGTTCTTGATGTCCGTCATCAGTATATCGTCGGCGCCGGACGCGCATCTTGAAGCCGGCCTCGTTGTGACATACCGTGCATTTGAAGCGGATGCGATGGAACCAGTGCGGGAAGATCACCGGACGCATGCCTGCTTTTTCCGCCCGTTGTTGAGTATCACATCGCCGTATTCGGCATGAGCGGGCATTGGAGCGAGCAGCGCGAGCAAGGCATGCGCCTGTCATCACCGGCAGAAATCGGAACAGGTGAAGCACAGCGTCTTGAAAGTCATGCGGGAGAAAAATCGAGAGTGCCATATCAATGTGCTTGGCGGGCAATGATATCGGTGAACGCGGCGCATTGTGGCAGCGGTTGCATTCAGTCAGCGGGAAACGCCACTGCGCCGTGGCAGCGACCGCAGTATTCGCCATTCAGGATATCGAACATGCCGAACTTGGTGGCACCGGCCTTGGACTTGAAAATTTGCTCGTGGCAATTGCTGCATGCCAGCCATTCGGTATGTTGTTTGTGAGGGAATAAAACCATGTTCATTTCCCCGGTGTTTCGTCGCAGGACGTTCAAATCGAGCATCTTTATCCTGGGTTATTGGAGCGGATATTGATGCTGTGGCTTGATATAACCATTCTCCAGCGCCTTGACCCAATCCACCTGATTGCCAAAACTGTCAGGAGGAAGTCTGGAGAGGGATACATTGGGATTTTGCAACAAATTCAATGCGGCAATAGACGGATCATGCAGTTCATCACTAGCCAGCGGAATCCAATACCTTGTTGTCCCAGGAGCCGGCTCGGCAGCCAAGGCTGCATGTATGATACATAATGCGGCACACCAAGGGAGAATCCGCTTAACGCTATCTCTTGTTATGTTCATAGGGATGTTGCAAACGAATGAATCAATAAATTCATATGATCATTATATTCCGAATCATTCAGGCTGTTACAGTCCGGACAACAGTAGCTTGAGATCCGCGTGCTATCGCGGCCCTTCTGCAGAAGACGCTTGCTTAATTTGATGCTTTCTGTGCCCTCGATAAAATTGGCATTTTGGCCGTTAGCGTTTTGACCAGGAGCAATTTTTGCAGAAACGTTTATTTTTATATTCGGCTAGAAATCGGAATGCTGCTTTTTCCGCATACAAACATTTTGTTTTGGAATTGGCAGTAGCAAGCACGCCAAGGTGACGCTTCAATTGCAAAGACGAGCGAACGATTTTGCCGAGGCATACACCGCACTATTTTCCGGGCAAGTTTGCCGCCAAGCTGTATTTTTGCGGAATGAAAATGGCTGGATGGCAGTTAACTGCCCAGCCATTATTTGTGTTGCTAGTTGGGAATACGGTACTTTGTATCCACGCCCGATGATTGGATTTACCGGCGCATCAACATCATTAGAATGAGCGGGCCATGGAGAAACGTATCGAAGATTGAGTGGCGTTGTAGACTCTCGCTACTGTTGCTTCAAGACTCATCGTTAGGAGTCCAATTTTATAATCAAGGTTGTTTCTCCAAGAACGGGTCGCCTGGTTTTGGTAAGACTGAATCTGCGTCGGAGCGATGTTGCTGTCGCTTATATGAAGCATGGAACTCAAGACAAGGTTCCGTACCATGAATATTCGCTGATTAAAATACCCTATCTCGGCACTGGGTGAAATCGTGAAAAGAGGGGAGGGTACGCTGGCGTTCATATGTGTGCCCTGCACGGTCAGGCTTCCTCTCAGTGACTCATGGAGGCTTATGTTCTGTGCGCGTGTTGCCTGAAGATTTATTATCTGGATACTGAACGGGCTGCCTCGCACACTGCGTGAATCGGCGGCGCTCAGGCCGAACCACGTGGAATCTCTGCCTTGTACTCGGCTCCATGTCAGTGAACCGCCTGAGTTTAGATTTGAAATTGAGGAAGTATTATCCAGGTATCCCATCTTGATCGTCTGATACAATCTTTTTGCCAATTTGCCCCCGTTAAATTCACTGCTCTTGTCCAGAGCATGGCTCAGATATATATTCATGCCCAAGGTGCTCTTGGAGGCGGTCTGACCGGCGGAGGTAGTGTTCGTGTTGGTGGTGTAAAGGCTTCCGCCGATAGATCCGGTGTAACGGAAACCACCGACACCGGTCGTGGATTTAATTCTGAAGGGTGAAGCGGCTGTCAATGCCGCAGTGGTATATACGGTTTGGGTCCCATTGCTGTCTGTGACGTCGACGCTGCCATACAATCTGACCAAACTGGAAAATAGATAGTTTGCGCCAAGATTAAAATTCGAGAGTTTCAACTTAGAGACGGTAATGGCGTTAGTACTCGTATCCGATTTGAAAAAACGCACGCTACCGGTCATAGTGAGCGGGCTTCTTTGGGGCCGCAGTGACACGAAACTGCTGAACTGTTGTGAATTGGCCTCGTAAACATTCGGGCTGCTTAACTGCGTCGTGGTGATGCCGAACTTGCTAAGGTTGACAATGCTGGCCACTGAAAATGTCATACTTGGCTGATATAGGTGGCTGACCAGCAGGGAGTCATTCAATCTAGACTGCCCTAGAAGCGGCTGGTTTTGGCGCATTGATATGCCGGATATCAAGACTGATTGAGAGTTGAAAGGCACAAATCTGGAATTGTAGTTAAATATATCCGTATAGGATGGGCCAATAGAGTAAAGACCGACTTCTTTTTGACTGTTGAAGCCCGCTGAAGCTTGGAATTTGCCACCCTTCGACCAGTAGTTTTGGTCTAAGCTGTACCCGGTGGTTACATGCTCGTCATGCCCCCCGCTGTAGCTGGAGTCGAATTTGCTATTCTGCCTGAAGACACTTGCATTGAAAGGAAAGCGGCTGAATTTGACCAGGTTAAGTACGAGGTCACCAGTGTACCTGGTAGACAAATTAGTGTTAATGGGTGACGAGTTGCCTTTCGAGAGGGATTTACCTACACCGGCATTCAAATTACTGCTCACTAGTGCCAGCCAGGGTTGCCAGAAGAAAGATTTGACTTTGACACGGCCGTTTACTTGCAAGCTTAATGATTGCTGCTGGTTTTTATACTCCCCGTACTTGCTATACAAATAATCGTAAAGGATGAGCCCATCGACAGAATGGGTTATATAAATCGGAGCCAATTGCAAATGCGGCTGCTGTTCAGGGGCGGATGCGGGTTCGGCTGAGAATGCGGGGCGTTGCCAGTAAACACACACACATATCATTACCACAACATGGAATATGCGGTCTGTGCCAGAGACTCCATTATTTTCCAGTTTGGCTCTAAGCATATCGATATTGGGTAAAGTGTGCGGATTTGCTATAAGGTCATGGTTAACTTTTAAAAATATGGCAGTTGGCCAGGCAACGCGTCACACAAGAAATCAACACCAGTTCCGCTTTTTCGGCCTCGATCATTCTAGCGTAACCGACTAATTTATAAGCGTTTTGTTGGCCAGAATCCCATTGGATCCGGCCACATCCAATTCATTTATTATTATATCATTAAGTGGTCGGGAGGTATCTCCGCCAGTCAATGGCAAATGAGCAGAGCCGGGCCGATTTGCCAGAATTTCGATCTTTGCACGGCTAGACCATTGTGAGCACTATATGCCAACCAGCGCTTCAGGCCTCAGGATGAGTTCGTATTTTAATTATAATACTGCTCTGACCTTGCCGTGAGTTACGGTTTGGTTTGCTCCGGGCTTTCAGCGGGTTTTGCGAGGTTAGCGGGTAGCGGTAGAAAGTGCGATTCGTCCATTTGAACAGCGGTATTTTTTTTCAGTTTCGCGATAAGGGAGTTCCATGCATTATCGCTTTGTTCTGCAAGCCATAGTTCTCGGACGCTCTGCCGAGCTTTTTCGAAACTGTTGAGTACAGCTGGCTTGCGCTCGGTCAGGCGAAAGATGGCTACACCTTCCATCAGCGTGACGGGGTCCGAGGTTTCGCCCGGTTGAAGATTGGTCAAGACCTGCTCAGGCAGTCCGGGTAACATGCCCTCGTGCAAATAGCCCATGTCGCCGCCATCTTCTGCGGTTATGTCACCGGAGTATTCACGCGCCAGTTTGGCGAAATCTTCGCCGGCACGCAGGCGCATGACCAAATCCTGACCTTGCTCAATTGCTTTCTGCCAGTCAGCATTAGGCGCACTCGGATCCATTCTGAGCAGGATTATCGACACGCGTTGCCGTGGAGGTGCCGTAAATTTTTCCGGATGGTCGGCATAATATTTGCGGAGCTGCTTAACGCTCGGGGGCGGAACCTTGCGTACGAGTGGTTCTATTTGATTCTTCAAGCTCTCGTTTCTTGCGCGCTCGGTAAGGATAGGCAACACCCGGGAGCGAGCCTTGGGCCAATTCGGGTCCTTGGCAAAGCGCCGTTCATAATTATCAAGCTGTTGTTTGACGTATTCAGCGTCAGGTTTCAGTTTGCGTCGTTTTGCCTCAAGTACCAGCATGGCGTTGGTGACCAGCGTATCCGCGATCTCCCTTTGGAAGGCGGCAATCGCATCTTCTGTCGGCTTGCCGTGATAAAATTTCTTGCGTGCTTGATCAGCATACTCGTTATTGTAATCTACCCATGTGATAGACATATTTCCTACCTTGGCGAAAATGGGCAATGATGCTTCGATATTATTGGCATTACCGCCCGGAGAAACCGAGCCCGCGGTATTAACTTTCTTGTCATGGCTTCCTTGAGCGGAGGGACTGGAAACAGGGACATCGGGCGTCGCGCCGTCCTGCTTGGATGTTTCGGTAGCGGAGGCCTCAGCGCCAAACAGCAGGGTGCTGAACAACGCCAACAGTGTCAAATTGATGTTCTTGATGATGCTGTACGATTTCACTTTGGCTACCTTTCGTAACGTGTGCAAAATTATGCGGCAAGATGGAACGTGCTTAATTCCATAAATATTTAAATAGGGCGGCATTGCGTATGCAGTACATTTCTCACGCCATTATCGTAGGTGCGAATATAAAAGCCCACAAGTAATTATAGATTCTGAGCGTGATATAAGATGCTTTATATACTCCAAAATTATACTTCAGGATATCCCCATGAAACAAATATGTTTCAGCTCCTTAGTGTGTCATTGAGCCGTCGGCTGGATTTAAAAAAAACGGGAGAAACAAAAAAAAGCCGGACGAGGTTCCGTCCGGCTCACCCATTGCTGGGCTATACGTACTGCTTATTACTTGGCGTGGCAGGTCAAGCAAACCTGACTGTTGTTGTTGCCAGGAACACGCAGGAAGGTGGTATTGCCGCTATGAGGATCATGGCAGGTTCCGCATTCCACGGCTGGTTGAGTAACACCTCCAAAAGTACCGCCGGCGGAAGTTGTGCTTTCGTTACGAGTGTACAGAGGCATGTCACCGGCGTTCTGGAAGCCACTGACGCCGTTGGCATCTACCCACCAACGGTCAGTGAAGCCGCCTTTGCCATTGGTGTCATGGCGAACCAGACCGGTGCCCGAACCCAACACGTTCCCGTTGTTGCTATTGTTAGCACCGGCATGGCTAGGCGCAGCGATTGCATTTCCGCCGGGCTCACCGAAACCAGTCGTAGCAGCTTGCGCGAAATCCGGATCGTTAGTAGGGTTCAGAGGAAGCGCAGCGGTTAGTCCGCCGCCACCGTATTGCATGCTGATCGGATGGTCATTGGACAAGTCTGTGCCTAGGTAGATCATATCGCCGCGAGCGGTGCCGCCGAACCGGGTGAGCATATTGCCATCAGGTGAACCAAGACTGCTCATTTTGACGAATTCGGACATGCTGTAGCCAACAGTGTCGGTATCGCTGCCGGCGACGTTGATCACTGAACCTACACCCTGGGTACCGTCATGGCAGGAGAGGCAGGCAAGAGACACAGAACCAACCGATGTTTCATTCGAATCAAATGACCAGCGATTCAGGTTGCTGAAACGAATGAAGGTGGCGGTCGTTACTGCACGGTTCCAGATCGGTGCAAAAGCGGTTTGATCGGCTCCGTGTGGTGTGTGGCAGAACACGCAGATTTCAGTCGTATTGGTTGTGTGCTGACCGTCTGGTCCTGTTCCAGAAGCGGAGAAACCGCCGTTGGTAGCAGCACCCGTGTTGGTTGAGCTAAAATTATGCTTTGTATGTAGTACGCTGGCCACGGCGGCGCTGCTTAATGCCATGAGTGCCAGAGCGCAACTGGCTTTAGCGAAAGAAGTTTTATTCATTTCAGATCCTTTAATTGAAGTTAGAGAAATTAAAGTGCTATCTCGTCGAACGCCAGTATCGTTACTCAATCAAACTGGCCCTCGCCAATTAATGAGCATTTAGCGTGCCAATATATAATGTATTGTTACTAAAAGAATATTTATTGACAGCAGCAAATAATCTCCCAAAATCAAGAATTATCTAGGGCCCAATTCTCAATTTCTGGACTTGAAGCAGGACTTAGGAAGAAATTTTGAAATTATTGCAAATCAGAAATTTCAATAAGCAATCTATATTAAATGATTCATGCAATAAAGGTCGCTTCATTGAACTGCTTGAGCAAGGTCGTAGGGCTGGCTGGCAATGTGCCAACCACGCGGATAAATACAACTAAAATATTTTCAGCGCAAACCTCTGGCCATTCCACTAAACCGCCATACGACCTCAACGTGGCAGCTGGCAATTACTGGAATGCATCCATTGCAGGTCAATACGTTCATTTAATGGTTTACCTAGGAATTACTTGTTGTGGCAAGTCAGGCAGATCTGGCTGCGAGCATTGCCGCCAGGCATGCGTAGGAATGTCGAATTGGTGCTGTGAGGATCATGGCAGGTCGCACATTCTACATAAGGCCGATACAGTAACGATTCGTCGGGGATGGAGTCGATTGTATCCAAGCGGGAAAAAAGATATAAATCAGTCTTCTGCCGCCCTATTTTGGATCCGGCAGTCTTTACCCACCACACGGTGCCGCTGCCGGTGCCGCTATAGGTACTTTGATTGAACCCTCCGCTATTGGGGGATTCGAATAAGCCTTCCTTGCTGAAAGTCAGGACATCACCGAAGGCGTCCCTGTCGGTTGTAGTGAAGACTTTGTTCGTCCGTAATTTGACATTCAAATATATGCTATCGAATCTGTTCGAGTGGGCAAACCTGTTCATATCACGTAGCCTGTCATATGCGGCGAGCGGGTTGGCTATAACTTCTGGCGAATATTGATTCTGCCCGCCACCGCCGTACTGGATGCCAACCGGGTGGTGGCCCCTCAGGGCGTTGCCTATGCTCACATCGACATCGCCAACATCCAGGCGAAGGGTCGGTGTATTGATCGCGATATTCGGAGCCTGGCTACCATCATGACATGAAAGGCAGGCCAACGAAATTGAGCCCGTCGCCTCCTGGACTGCACTTCCAAGCGAGGAATAGGCACGGTAGCTGCTTATTGTTGTGAGTGCACGTTCCCATCGCGGTGCTGATACTGTTCTTTCAGCACCCTGTGGTGTATGACAGAAAGCGCAAATCTCGCCGGTATTGGCACCTGTCGGGGTCATGTTATGTTTGCTGAAAAGATCGGCTTTGCCGGTGACAGGCCCATCGGCGGGAGTATCTGTATCGGTATGGGTAGCCACCGTGTCAGTGCGCCCGGTACAAAAGTCGCAGGGTAGGCTGGCGCCTTTGTAAGTGGCACCCGCGCCGGTAATGCTTATGGTTCTAGGACTTGGTTTAATGGGCAACGGGGTAGTTACGGAATCCGCCGCGGTCGATGGTGCGGAGGCGCTTTTTGTTGAAATTCCGGTAGCTGCGCCCGGTGAAGCACCGGTAGGCACGGTTATTGTTGGTGTAGTGTTGGCTTCAGGAACGGAAGCAGTTGTGACGGGAGGAGCGAAAGTTGCATCGCTTTTTACCGCGGGTAGCGCTGCATTCTTTCCAATGGCATCGGACACTTCAGCAATTGCATCGAACAGATAACTGTTTCCAGCCCATGCTTGGGAGGATAAAATACATGCAATGACTATTACAATCTTGATAGCCCTACACGATAAATGTCCGGTAATTTTCAAACCGAAAAGCTCCAAATAACAGTTAGAGAAGCTCAGCAATGCGTCTTATGCCAGCTAAATAAAATAAGACACTAAGCTCATGATTCTGTTCACTTCTGAACAAATCCGTGACTATAGCGTCTGTTGGGTATAATGAGAATCATAGATTTATTCTACCAAGTAAATCCTAATCCGATGATTTTTGTTCGGCTATTTTTCTTATTCGAGTCGTAAAATAGCATGCATTTAATATGCCTAAGACTAACGTGTTGTTTAGAGACATTATTTTTGTATATAATTTTATCGATAACGAGAAATATTATTTTGTAAAAGTTAAATTGCTGAAGAATGGAATTTTGTCCTCAACCATATATTGATTTCATCTAATCCGTGTATTTATTTGTGCCACTTTACCTATTGAAGTTATCTAGTCTGCAACGATTATTTATCTAAGCTCAAGACTTAAAGAATATAAATTCCTTAGTATTTGAGTTTTTCTGTCATTTTTCCGGGAGTGACCAAAATATCTGGTCTAACGAAAAATGATGATTGTTGAAGTATGGATTTCAGCCTGGCGGGCACAAACCCAGAGAGCAGCTTTTATCAGCGTCTTCCCGTGAAGCCTTGAAGTCACCGAGAGCGCGGTAAGTCATTGCGCGGCCATAATATGCGTTGGCATTATCCGGATTAATCTTGATGGCACGGTCAAAATCACGCAGAGACTGTTGATAATCTCCTATAAAGAAATAGGCTGTGGCTCGATTGCCATACATGATATCTGACGGATGTATGGCGATGGCCCTGCTGAAATCATCAATGGCTTCCTTATAGCGTTTGAGCTGGCCCAACTCGGTGCCACGATTGTAGTATATGCGCTCTATACCATATGCACCGGGTTTATCCCGCACCAGCTTCTCGGCATCATCCCATAACAACAGGGTGGAAGAGAAGGTGATGAGCCGGTTAACTGACAGGGGTATCAACAACAGGCCAACGATACTCAACAAAATGAAAGCCCTTTTGGGTGCGAGCCATCCGAATACTACCGGAAGAGCCGCGAACAAACCCGGCATCCACAGGTAGCTGCGGTAAAGTACAAAAGGTTCCTGAATGCGCACGGTGGAAAATTCAGTCAAGAACATAATCCAGGGGAACAACAGGGCAAACCCCAATAACCCCATTTTCCCCTGCTTGAGCAGCAGCCAGACTGCGGTGCAGAAATAGGCCAGAAATGCGACCAGCCCGAGGGTGTACCAGCCGAACAGGGACAACGCAAACGGTTCGCGCATATCCACCGACATCCAGGCCGGATCGGGCACCAGCCACAGCCAGAGATATTTGAAAAACAGGCCGGATTGGGTCAGGATGCTCAGCAGGTAGACATTGGGCAATTCTGTCAATCCGTGCATTTTTGCGGATTGATCGAGCATTGCCATCGCATTTGGTTCGTAGGCTTGCCCCAGTATCCCCCTGGCACTGGCTACATATACAACTACTGCCGCGATCAACGCCAGCAAAATGGCGTAGGGCACAAGCTGCTTGAGTAACGCCGGCGAGGGTTTGCGGATGAGAAACGTCATGGCAAGCGCCACCCCCGGTGCCGCGATGCTGTGTTCTTTGGAGAATAAGGCGGCAAAATAAAACAGGACTGCGGCAAGCATCCAGTACCAGCTGCCGCGTAACAGGCCCTCCAGATAAGCGAGCAGCATCAACAGGACGAACAAGGTAGCCATCAGGATGGTGCGTTCAACGATGTAAGCGACACCGTAAACGGCGACAGGGTGCAAGGCGAAGATCAGTGCGCCGAAAAAAGCAAACCATAACGGCGATGGCGGAATGCCATCCGGCCCGTCCTTATCGGCCAGCGTCACCTGAAAAAGCCGCCGCAACAGGAAAAACAAGGCAATTGCATTGGCCGCGTGCAACAGCACATTGCCCAGCCTGAGCCAGAATACATCGGGCCCGAACCAGTTTACGGTCCAAACCAATGAGGAATAAGGAAGCCAGCGCAAATCAAAGCTGAAATGGCTATGGCCGTATTTTGCAATGGTATCAGCGCTCTCAAAAAAATCACGGTCATCAAAAGCAAACGGCGCATGCAGCGATCCGGCGTAAAGCGCTAAGATGATCAGCAGCAGAACCAAAACATGAAGATATGGCCGAAAAATAATGCCCCTGCTATCCATGGCAGCCCTTACCCTGCCAAGTACGGGCAATGCTGGTAATCACACTGCTTTTTTGATTGAACGGAATGGCTGGGAATTCCATCATGCAAACCTCAGTGGGTTGCATATCCGTTAATGACAGGAAAGTTGATCATGGGCATATGCCCCCCAGTGAACAGCTTTTCCTAATATCATCCTGTGCTGCCGTGAAGTTGCCGAGTGCGCGATAAGCCATTGCACGATCATAATACAGCCTCCGGCTGTCCGGCTTAATTGCAAGGGCGCGGTTAAAATCAACAATGGCATCCTGATAGTTTCCTGTAAAGAAATAGGCCTTGCCACGGTTGCCATACACCAATTCATCGCCCGGAAATACCGCGATGGCCCTGCTGAAATCCGCGATGGCTTCGTCGTAGCGCCTGAGCTGGAACAATTTGTTGCCACGGTTGGTATAAATGCGCTCTATACCATATGCACCGGGTTTATCCCGCACCAGCTTCTCGGCATCATCCCATAACAACAGGGTGGAAGAGAAGGTGATGAGCCGGTTAACTGACAGGGGTATCAACAACAGGCCAACGATACTCAACAAAATGAAAGCCCTTTTGGGTGCGAGCCATCCGAATACTACCGGAAGAGCCGCGAACAAACCCGGCATCCACAGGTAGCTGCGGTAAAGTACAAAAGGTTCCTGAATGCGCACGGTGGAAAATTCAGTCAAGAACATAATCCAGGGGAACAACAGGGCAAACCCCAATAACCCCATTTTCCCCTGCTTGAGCAGCAGCCAGACTGCGGTGCAGAAATAGGCCAGAAATGCGACCAGCCCGAGGGTGTACCAGCCGAACAGGGACAACGCAAACGGTTCGCGCATATCCACCGACATCCAGGCCGGATCGGGCACCAGCCACAGCCAGAGATATTTGAAAAACAGGCCGGATTGGGTCAGGATGCTCAGCAGGTAGACATTGGGCAATTCTGTCAATCCGTGCATTTTTGCGGATTGATCGAGCATTGCCATCGCACGCGGTTCGTAGGCTTGCCCCAGTATCCCCCTGGCACTGGCTACATATACAACTACTGCCGCGATCAACGCCAGCAAAATGGCGTAGGGCACAAGCTGCTTGAGTAACGCCGGCGAGGGTTTGCGGATGAGAAACGTCATGGCAAGCGCCACCCCCGGTGCCGCGATGCTGTGTTCTTTGGAGAATAAGGCGGCAAAATAAAACAGGACTGCGGCAAGCATCCAGTACCAGCTGCCGCGTAACAGGCCCTCCAGATAAGCGAGCAGCATCAACAGGACGAACAAGGTAGCCATCAGGATGGTGCGTTCAACGATGTAAGCGACACCGTAAACGGCGACAGGGTGCAAGGCGAAGATCAGTGCGCCGAAAAAAGCAAACCATAATGGCGATGGCGGAATGCCATCCGGCCCGTCCTTATCGGCCAGCGTCACCTGAAAAAGCCGCCGCAACAGGAAAAACAAGGCAATTGCATTGGCCGCGTGCAACAGCACATTGCCCAGCCTGAGCCAGAATACATCGGGCCCGAACCAGTTTACGGTCCAAACCAATGAGGAATAAGGAAGCCAGCGCAAATCAAAGCTGAAATGGCTATGGCCGTATTTCGATAGTTTCTCAGCGGAAGAAAAAAAAGCAAAGTCATCAAAAACAAACGGCGCGTGCAGCGATCCGGCGTAAAGCGCGAGGACAATCAGCAGTAATACGGAAATTTGAAGGTGGGGTTGAAATTGAGCGCTGCTGTTTTTCACCATGGATGCTACTGCTTTCGTGAATGAGTTGTACATTGGTTGTGCTTATAGAAAGATTGAACGTGTTGGTGCTTGCTACGAATGACACTAATAAAAGATTGCACATGCCATAGGTGCAAGCGGGGAAGATCTTCAGACGTCTCAATGGCAAATTGCCCGACTTTGTCAGAATCACGGAGTTGTTGTAATACGGCTCCATGCAAGCTGACATCAGTGGCCGGTATATTTTATAGCCGTAAACCGCAAGCTAACGTGCCCAAGTTATTTGCCTGGGGCAATTTCGCTTGGTTATTCGTCGTTTAGTTCAAGCTTGCTTGGCCCGGCTTCGTTTGGTTCAATCTTGCTAGGTTCAGTCTTTTTGGCTGGATCCCTTTTGTCAGACTCGGGTGGTGTGTCCTTGACTGTGACTTTCCCTTCTAGAGCCTTATTACCCAAATAGCCATCCTCCTCGGAAAGAGCGGCGGGGCGGAAAACTTCCACTTTGCGGAAATACTGGTCCACCACATAGACCCGTCCGTCCTCGTCCACAGCGACGCTGGAAGGGAGAGCGAACTTGGCGGGACCATCGGAGTTCGAGCGGGTGCCTATCGCCAGTAACAATTGATTCTTCGGGTTGAATATCTGGAAATTTCCGAACGTGGCATCCACCACATAGATATTCCCCTCCGGATCCACTCCGGCTTCTTTAGGGCGGGAGAATTGCCCGGGTTGGCGACCGATGTCACCGAATTTGCTGATGAATTTGCCGTCAGCGTCGAATTTCTCAACGCGGAAATTCCCTCCGTCCACAACATATAAAGAGCCGTCTGGAGCGATCACAGCATCGCGCGGCAGATTGAATTCGCCTTCCCCGATGCCGCGTTTGCCGATATCGAACAGGTGTTTGCCGCTTTGTGCGTCGAACACCAGTACTTTGTGTTCATTTGAACTGGTACCCCCGATGTCTACTGCGTAAACCCGGCTACCGTCAGGAGTGACGGCAATTCCGGCCGGCCGGGCAAATTGGTTCGGGTCCCCGATAGATCTGAGGAATTTGCCGTCACGGTCATATACCTCGATTTGTTTGAGCTTTCCGTCGAACACATAGAGCTCACCCTTCTTGTCCAAATCGATGCCCAAAGGCAATTGCAACTTGCCGTTACCTTTTTCGTCGTCTTCTTCACCAATCTTGAAATACTTGTGTTGCGGGAAGTCGAATACCGCCACATATTTTCTTAAGCTGTCCCCAACGTAGACCCGGCCTCGTTGCACCGCAATTCCGTAAGGCTTGCCTAGTCCCTCTCCTCTTACTTTCTCCCCGGTCAGCGCGCGCCTGAGCCTGTCGGTATCCGTGTCTTCTTTAACGTCCGCGCTACTGTGTATCGTGCGATCCCAATAGTAACGGGGTTCGTCCGGAGGCGGCGGGAAAGTAAGGCTATCGGGAATTTTCTTTTCACCTTCGACTTTTTTGCCGGACATCATGCAGCCTCCCAAGGCAAAAGTGGCGGCAAGAACAATAATCAAGGGTTTTGACAGTTTCATTATCTGAACATCCTTCTGAAATTCAATAAATCAGAGTTTACATATACACAATGGTTGAGCATACACTCAAAATTAAAATCCTTGCAAGCCGGGAGCTTAAACATGGACAGATGCGCGGATATTTGCATCTTCGACATTTTGCATGATACCATTTTTAATCTTTAAGGTTATTTAACAGATTGAAGAAATGTTCCCGGCAATCGAGATAATAGTAGATTTCATTTTGCAGATTTTCAGTGGTTTTCCCGTAATTGAATCGACAAAAGGTCTCAAAAAATGCACTCAAATTTTACGCACTTCGATGAAAAATTATATGAAGGCAAAACTCACCTTGGACGTTTCCTGACTGCTACCCTGCTGGCAAGTTTATTGTTGGGCAACCCGGGTAGCGCAATGGCGGGAGAGCACCACACTCAGATACCCGGCGAAACACGCACTGGCGTTTATATTTTTCACAATTACTGTTCGGTGTGCCACGGCGATAAAGGCAATGGCCAAACCAGGGCGAGGAATGGTCTGGTGCCGCCGCCGCGGGATTACACTACACCCGAGGCCGCCATGGAATTGACGCGTGAGCGCATGATCCACTCCGTCACTAACGGTCGGCCCGGGACCGCAATGATCGCTTGGCAACATGAGCTCAGCGGCAAGGAAATCGAAAATGTGGTTGATTACATCCGTGCGAATTTCATGAAACTGGGCAACAAGGCTGAGCGAAAGTTGCCGGACAGCAAGCTGCTGGCAAGCCGTGGGGGCATGTTATATACACAGAATTGCGCAATGTGCCACGGCGAAACAGGTGCGCGTGATATGACCGGTAGAATGCAGCCACCGCCCAGGGATTTCACCTCGCCGGCTGTCATCGCAGAGTTGACGCGCAAACGCATGATCGCCTCGATCACCAACGGCCGGCCCGGCACTGCAATGAAGGGTTATGGTACCCAGTTCGACAAGGGAGATATAGAAGCCATGGCGGACTTTATCCGCAAGGCCTTCATGTCAGATTCCAAGCCGAAGAAATAAATCATGAAAAGAAATGCGATAGCGATACTGCTGATTGTTTTAGCCGGCGCACTTTTGCTATTTTATTACTTCAAGAAACCCGCCAAGGACATTGCACAACCTGAACCACCTGTCGCAACAATCGGCAAAGCCCATGCACAGTCTGCAACTGCCATCGCCGATATGTCATTGCCCATGCCGCTGGGGCTCAAGGGCGATCCTGAAAAGGGCAGGATATTCTTCATGAGCAATTGTTTCACCTGCCACGGGGTAAAGGGGGACGGCAACGGCCCGCGCGCATATTTCATCACACCTCCGCCCCGCGATTTTCTGCTGGAGACTTCCCGGGAAAGACTGAACCGGCCGGTTTTGTTCGAAGCCATCACCAATGGCCGGCTCGGCACCAATATGCCGGCATGGGGCAAGGTATTGAACAATCAGGAAATCGCCAACGTTGCCGAGTTTGTATTCGAAAATTTCATCAGCGCGCCCTCAGAGAGCGAAGACCAGAGGATCAAAGGGAAGCAGGAGTAAATGAAAAACCTCGTACTGCTGGCTGCGGCCGCAGTCGCGCTGGGGGGGTGTTCCAGGTCCGAATCACATACAAGCGCTGTAGCTGCCCTTCAGGGAAGGAACGAAGCATCTGCAGTCGCAGCTCCGGGAGATCTGGAACTGGGCAGACGCATATACAATTTCCGCTGCTATTTCTGCCACGGTTACTCAGGCAACGCACAAACACTGGCCGCAACCTTTCTCAACCCCAAACCGGCAGATTTCACCAGCATCTCGCCCGTTACGTTAACCAGGGAGCGCATGCTGGAATCCATCCGGTCCGGCCGCCCCGGCACGGCCATGATGAGTTTTTCCGGCGTGTTGCAGCCCGATGAAATCGCGGCTGTAGCGGATTTTGTGCGGCATGAGTTCATGGTCGAAAAGGCGGAAAACACCCGATACCATACTGAAGCGAACGGATGGCTCAACCATGAACGCTACGCGGCAGCATTCCCGTTCGCTCTCGGCGAGATTCCGCTCGACACTCCCTGGGAGAAGCTCACTCCGCAACAGGCCGAAGGCAAGCGGCTGTTCATGGCTTCCTGTGTGAGCTGTCATGTTCGCGGGCGCGTGACAGATAATAAAATCCTCTGGGAGTCGCGAGCAGTGTCCTATCCGCGCAACCAGATTTTCCCGGGGGGTTATCCACCGTTGCCGGGCTCAAAGGAAAGTCCGCCGGTAGATGCCATGACCAGTGCCACTCCCTATCATTTGCACGATCAGCCTCCCAAACTCGAGGGATTGACTGAATCGGAACAACGCGGCGAGGCGCTGTTCCAGCAAAACTGCGCGTTCTGCCATGCAGCCGACGGTACTGCACGCAACTGGATCGGCAGCTTCATGGAGCCACATCCGCGCGACCTGACCAAATCCGCGGCGATGGACAGCATGACCAGGACGCGTTTAAGAACCGTGATACGCGATGGGCTGGCCGGCACTTCCATGCCGGCGTGGAAATCGGTATTGTCGGAACAGCAGGTCGATGATGTCATCGCCTATGTGGCACGTGCCTTCCATCCACTTCCACCGTAAATCATGTTGAAAATCTACAACACGCTGGCGCGTGACAAACAGGAATTTGTTCCCATCGAACCGGGCAAGGTCGGCATGTACGTGTGCGGCATGACGGTGTACGACTATTGCCATCTCGGCCATGCGCGCGTGCTGGTGGTGTTCGACATGGTGTACCGCTGGCTCAAGGCGTCGGCTTCGACGTGAACTATGTGCGCAACATCACCGACATCGACGACAAGATCATCAAGCGCGCCGCCGAGAACGGCGAGTCCATCCACGCGCTCACGCAGCGCTTCATCGATTTCATGCACGAGGATGCCGATGCGCTGGGCGTGCTGCCTCCCGACCATGAGCCGCGCGCCACGCAATACGTGCCGGAGATGCTGGACATGATCGCAAAGCTGGAAGCCAATGGCTTGGCCTATCGGGCAGCGGATGGCGACGTGAATTATGCGGTGCGCAAGTTCCCGGGTTACGGCAAACTGTCCGGCAAGTCGCTGGAGGATCTGCGCGCCGGCGAGCGCGTCGATGTCACGGATACCAAGAACGACCCGCTCGACTTCGTGCTGTGGAAACACGCGAAGGAACAGGAAGCCGACGAAGTGAAGTGGGACTCGCCGTGGGGCAAGGGCCGTCCCGGCTGGCATATCGAATGCTCGGCGATGGGTTCGAAATTGCTCGGCAAGCATTTCGACATCCACGGCGGCGGCGCGGACCTGCAGTTCCCGCATCACGAGAACGAGATCGCGCAGAGCGAGGGCGCGCACCGGTGCACCTTCGTGAATTACTGGATGCACAACGGCTTCGTCAATGTGGACAAGGAAAAGATGTCCAAGAGCCTGGGCAACTTTTTCACGATACGCGAAGTGCTGAAGAAATACGATGCCGAAGTGGTGCGCTTCTTCATCCTGCGCGCGCATTACCGCAGCCCGCTGAATTATTCCGACGTGCATCTGGATGATGCGAAGCAATCGCTGGATCGTCTCTATACGGCGCTAAAAAATGTGCCTGTCGGAAGACTGGCTACGGTCGATTGGAACGAACCCCATGCGCAACGTTTCAAGGCGGCGATGGATGACGATTTCAACACGCCGGAAGCGATGGCGGTGTTGTTCGATCTGGCGAATGAGGTGAACCGCGACAAGTCAGTTGAAGCAGCAACGCAACTCAAGGCGTTGGGCGGGCGTGCTGGGTTTGCTGCAACGCGACCCGACAGGATTTCTTGCAGGGCAGTCAGCGCAACATTATGTCTGACTGGATGCAGGGCACTACAATTGGCAGAGCTACGCTGAAGTGCTACGGTCAGTCTGAGTCAAGAAACAATCGATCATCTGATCGAAGCGCGCACCGCCGCCAAGCAAGCCAAGAACTACGCCGAGGCCGACCGCATCCGCAAGGAATTGCTGGAAGCGGGCATCGTGCTGGAAGACACGCCGCAAGGCACCACCTGGCGGCGCGCCTGAAATAAGTCCTACGGCAGCTTGCCTGCCGTGACCATTCGGTTCATCAGGATGCTGGGTGATATCCAGACCACCAGGTCATTGAAGGTCGTGCTGGTTGTGTGGCTGACGTAGAAGGTATTCGTGCTGCCATCGGAGTTTTCCAGTTCGTCGGCATTGCTCCCGCGCGGTATCTGTGTGCCTTGCGGGGTGTATGCCCCGGCCCCGTTTTTGCCGTGTGAGATGACGACCGCCGGCACGCTGCCCGCGATAGTCACCCCCCCTGATGCTGCGGACAAAACATTCAGGTTGCCGACGGAACATAATCCAAAAGTAGCCAGCGTGGGTGTCGGGCTGGGCGTGCAGCCGCCATAAGTGCTACTGCCGATCCCATCGGCAAAATCCGGCGTGACGCGATAGGTATAGCGGTTTCCCCATGCATCGGTTTCGTTCACCCCGAGTGTGGCCCAAGGCACTACGCCCGAGGCATTGGTGCAGACCAGGGCAGCTCCGCTGCCGGAAGTCAATGCGACTCCGGCATTGGTATTTCCGGTGGCGATGGTAGCCGTGGCGGGACAGGGCAAACGGCCGTTTGCCAGGGCATAGCCGATGATGGCTTCCTTGATGTCGGACAAGGCTTTTTGAGTGTCTGTGATGTTGCGTTGTTCCATCTGCGCAGTGAGCGGAACCAGCAAGCCCCCCAGCAACAGCCCGACGATCATCAGCACGACCGCCAATTCGATCAGGGTGAATCCGCTTTGCATAGTCTGCTTTCATTAGTGTGATGATCCGTTATGAGCACGGGGCGACGTTGAGGTTTTGGTCTATGCAATACAGCACATCGTTGAACGTAGGGCTGGCGGAGGCGGATTGATATACCTCATATCCGATGGCAGCCGGGAAAGTGGCTGCCGTTGTGCGCTTCCAGATAGTCAGTGACGACGCTTTTGTCGGCTCGGGTTTGGCTGAGCGCGGAGAGTCTGGGCCCGGCGAAAAAGACCACTGCGGGATAAATATGGTATGAGCCGTTTATGCTTTCAGGCAGTTGCCGCAGGACTGGTGCGTATTGCCAGTTGGCTTGAATGCCGACCCGATGGCGTAAAACAGGTGGTCTTTCCAGTTGTTCCACCAGGGATAAATCGCGGCCCAATTCGCCGGATTTGGGCAGTTGGCGCCGTCACTTTGCAGCAAATAGTAGGGGGACGAAATATTATTGCTACTGGCTGCTTTCGAGTTGTTCACTACATAAGGAACACGCCCGGCATAGAAATTTGTATTTGTACTATCATTATAATTATTGTTGGGATAATAATCTGTTAACAAATTTGTTCCAAGGCTTATTGGAGCAGGACGCGGCAGGCTATAGTTGTCCCAAGGATAATTGTTGTTGCCATAGTTCGCGAGACACAAGGCTACCTGCTTGGTCATCTGTATCAGGGGATTGATATTCGGATTCGTAGACTGGAAATCCGAGCGTTTCTGCACCGCGTTCCAGATGTCCTGGCGGGTGATGAACACCATCTGGTCGTTGATATTGCCGCCGCTGGTTCCCTGTATGAAATTTCCGCTGGTGATGTCCGCGTTGTTGAAGTTGACGGAGTTGACCGTGCCGGTGTCCAGATAATTGGCCACCGTATAATTTCCCCCGCAAATCGGCGCGCTGCCGTCCGGAGAACGGTTTTGACCCTGGCCGCTGATCGGTGCGCCGGGCGCGAAAATAACCGCCACCACCTGGCTGGCAAGCAGTGCGCCATTGGCGGTATATACCTGGAATTGTCCGTTGGTGTCCCAATTCATCAGGCCTGTTTTGGGGTTGTACTTGTAAGTACCTGAAACTGCGTACCACAGGCATTCGCCGTCGCCATCGCGCGACGTGGACAAGTCCAATGTGGACCATGGCAGTCGGCCGATGACGCTGACATCCTGCGCGCCACACGACAGTACGCTAACGCCTTCCCCGTTGCTGCCATCAGTATCAGGACAGGGCAGATAACCAGGCACTTGGGGTTGCGTGTGGGTGTCGCCGTAGGTGATGGCATAACCGATCAGCGCGGCTTTGGCCTGTGCCAGCGCGGCGGCGGTATTTTGCTGGCGGGCATTTTTCGCCGCGGTTGAAGTCAGCGAATTCACCAGGATCGCGGCGATGCCGACTACAATGAGCACCAGCAATGATGATCAGGATCGCGCCGCGCTGCCTGACTCGACCATTATTGAAATAGGCGGTGAGTTTGGCTGGCATGATTTATTGCTGGGGAGCGCTTTGTGTTTGCGTGTCAGTCGTATCCGGGTTTGCCGACGGACTCAGCAACACGCGCTGGCCGACCTTGAGTTTGACCGATCTGTTCTGGCCGGGTAGCGGAACCGCCACGCTTTCCGGCGACTGCTCATCGCTGCGCCCGACCGCTTGTGGCACGCCGTTGATCCATACGGTGCGTTTGCCGCCATGCTTTTGCACGATGCCATTCAGCATCAGCGCGTTATCGTTATTTTCAGATGGCGCCTCGCGAGCATAGCTGTAATCGAGCTGGGCGCGTTGTTCGGGGGTGAAAAAAAGCCGGCCCAATTCATCGGCGCAGGCGAGCGAAGCAGTTCGTTAATGCAATGGCACATAGGCCAATTTTAAGCATCGATCTCAAGGTTTTGCGCTCCGGTTCTTCAGCGTGATCCAGCCGCCGCTGCAATCTGCCATGATACGCGGCCCGGCTGCCGGGGCAGTATCCTCATTCACGCCTGTGCGTTTCATGGTGCATCCTTCAAGCTGATACCAGCCATTGTTCTGGCTGCGGAGCGCCTTGAAAAAATTCAGCAGCTGGCCCTCGTGCAGCAAATCCAAATGAAGTTTTGTTTCGCTGTAATGTATGTCGAAATTGCCGCTGTCTATGGCGGGTTGAGGCGCATAGGTTTTCTGCGGGGCTATGTTATAGCGAAAATTAATGACCAGATTCTGGTTGCGGAGATTCTCCAGGCTTTCCATCCAGTCCAGCCTGTGATCGTCGCCGATGATTTTGTTTTTTTCCAGTATGTAATATTGATTCGAATAATCCGCCAGATTCTCCTGGTCCTGGTGTGCCATGGCCAAATGATTGCGCGCATCATTCATTTTGTTTTGAGCGGCGCGCTGCTCGTTTTTGACAGAGATTACATATTTACTGCTGCCATAAAGAATCATGCCGCTCAGCAGAATTGCCGAACAGATCGCCGCAATGCTCCAGCGCATCAGTTGAAAGTCCGAACCGGGGAAGTTCATTGTGCCGGCCTCCCGGTACTGCGGAGCCTGATCATGTTGGCGGCCTCCAGACAAGTTTAAGGGAAAAATCGAGTTCATTTTCGCCTGCATTGAGTTGATCGGCAAGGCTGCCGCTCGGGCTGACATCAAGGGGTTTGGTAAGGGCGGACACTTGATAACCGAGCTTGCCCAGATCCAGCTGGAAGCGATCCAGATATGCCAGAGCGGCGCGGAAATCATTGTTGAAACCTTGCAAGTCTCCCTTCAGGATAATGACCTGTGCAGGAACGCCTGCATTTGTGTTGCCTGCAACCGGTTCTGTCGCGCTGGATTGCCAGCTGAGTTCATTCACCTCGATTTGTGGAAAACGGTCAAGTGCGGAGCTGACCGGCTTCAGGATGATCGACGGCAGGGGCTCGTATTGATCGAGTTTGCGCATGATAGACACGCCTGCCTTCATATCCGCGGCAGGCGCATGGGTGCTGGGAAAACTCTGGGTGATTTGCTGTGCTTCTGTCATCATGCGTTGCGCCTGGTACTCGAGAGTATCGATATCGGTCGCATTTCTGCCGCTTTGCCAAACGGTCACTGTCGCCCATAGAATGCTCGCTGCCAGCAGAACAACGCTGCCCCAGTTGAATGCACGGCGCAGTTGCCACAGTGTGTAATAGCGGATGTGTCCAGCGTTGGCGTAACTCGTGCTGGGATGGTAGGCGGTTAGTTGATGGAGATAGATCTGGCTGGCATCCGAATCAGTGAAGTTATAGTTAACCTTGAGCTGCTTGCCAACTTCATCGATATCAGAGAAGTCATAACGCACATCCGCATCATCGGGCAGCTTGCTTCGCAATTCGTTGCGGTCCCTGGCATGGCACAGGATGGTTACATCGAGTATTTGTCCCGACGGGAGAAGACTCAAGCTCTTCAGATATTGGTAGGTGCGGGTGAGTTCTTTTACCACGGCATCCTGGAATGTCAGCTCGTCGTGAACAGGCGTCAGACGGGAAATTTGCAAGTGATGATTGCTGAAATAGGTCTGGCGCAGCCCGGAATACTTCCCCCATGAAATCAGCAACAGGTGGCTCGATGGGGAGTTTTTTACCAGCGGCGCGCAGATTTGCGGCACCGAATAAATTCCCACGAGCGGGGTTTGCTGCGCCAGCATGATGGTCAACCAGGGCGTTATAAGCGAGGGGTTGGTCAATGCCGAGAACAGCATGTCAACGTCGCGCCGCCCGGTCTTTTGCCGTTGCAATACCATGGCTTGATGAAAAGGGGTGCCGCGATAAAACTGGTCGAACTTGCGTTGCAGCAGTGCTGTGCGACTACCTCCGGTCAGGTGCGGGACGATTTCACGGCGGAAGTCCTCTTCTATCAGATCGGTCAGCAGGTAAGTCGGGCATTTTGCCGACTGCAATAAAGCCGCGAAATTTTCCTGGTCTTCCGGGGTATCAGAGAAGTTCTGCTGCAACGCGATATCCCCGTCTGCCATGAGTTGCGCATGCAGGCGATTGGCACTCAGGAATAGCAACAGAGAGTGCTTCATCAGAATTTCACCTTGCCGATCAAGTCGTAGATGGGCGATAGCACGGATAACATGACCCAGCCCAATAAAGTACCCAGCACGATGGTCATGGCCGGCTCGATCATGACTTGAACTTTTTTGATGGAACTCTTCACGTCTCGATCGTAAAAGTAGCTGACATTCAGCAGCGCCTTGTCCAGCGAACCGGTTGATTCGCCGACTTTGAGCATGCGGATCACCAGGGGCGGGAACATGCCGGTGTGCTGAAAGCTCTGGGTCAGGTTCTTCCCGGACTCGATTTCACGCGTGACATCTTCCAGACTTTTGGCTACGGCGCGGTTGTTGACCACATCGCGCGAGTTGGCGATGCAATCAAGGATGCTGATGCCTGAGCCATACATCATCGCGAAAGTATTGGCGAAACGCGCCAAAATGATTTTGCGCAGGATTGGACCTATCACCCACATTTCCAATTTGAGCTTGTCGAATTTGAAGCGCATCTCCGCACTGTAGGTGAGGACCAGCTTGCCTATGATGGGCAGTGCGATGGGCAGTGCGATCAGGATATACCAGTAATTAACAAAGAACGATGAGGTGGCAAGCAGCACGCGTGTTTGAATGGGAATCTCCTGCCCCATGCTTTTGATGAAGCTGACCAGTTGGGGTACCAGGTATATCATCAGGAAAAATACCACGCCAGCTACCACTGTGCCGACGATAGCCGGAAGGAGCAGGATGGTCTTGGTGTGCGATGACATTTCGTCCTGCCACTTAAGTGATTCGGTAATGTGCTGGAACACTTCTGGCAAACGTCCGCTCGCTTCACCGGCATTGGTGAGGCTGATGAATATTTTATCGAAAGCTTCGGGGTGTAGCGCCATCGCTTCGGAAAGTTTCTTGCCGCCTTCGATGGATTCGATCAGATTGGCGATGATTTCGCGGAAATGCTGGTCGTTCATGGTGTCGCGCAAATCGGCTAGGCTTTCCAGCAAAGGCACGCCGGCACTGCTAAGTTGATCGAGGTTGAAAAAGAAGGTGATCAATTCGACGCGTTTGATCTTGCTTCGTCCCAGGCCTGTCTTGCCGGTATCCGTTTTGGCATCGATCAAGTCCAAACCGCTGCGTTTCAACCGCATTTCCAGATCTACTTGGTTGGCGGCATCCTGCAACCCTTTGTGGGTCTTGCCGCGATCATCCATTGCCCGATAAGAATAGAGTGCCATTTAGGGAGCCTTGTTAACCGAGCCGGTCGGTCAGATCCACCATGCGGCTGACTTCCGCAAGCGAGGTAATACCTTGCAGGATGCGCCGGATACCGTCCAGTGCCAGCGGGCGGAATCCCTTTGCGATCGCGGCCTCCCTGATTTGGCGCGTGCTGGCGCGATGAGAAACCAGATCGTCCAGATCGTAATCCATCTTGAGCAATTCCATGATGGTCATGCGCCCCTTGTATCCCTGATGGTTGCAGGATTCGCAGCCTGCAGCCCGATACAGGGTTATGTCTTGCTGGGGCTCGAGACCAAGAAGCTTGCGTTCTGATGCGTCCGGCGAATACGGGTATTTGCATTCCTTGCACAGGATGCGCACCAGTCGCTGTGCCACGATGCCGATTATGTTTCCGGCCATTATGTCCGGAAGGATGCCGATGTCGAGCAGGCGCGGTATCGCGCCGATAGCCGAATTGGTGTGCAGCGTTGAATAGACTTGGTGGCCGGTCATCGCCGCGCGAAATGCCATTTCTGCCGTGGGATGATCGCGGATTTCGCCGACCAGAATGATGTCCGGGTCCTGGCGCATCATGGAGCGGATACCGTTGGCAAAATCCATCTTTGCGGATTCGTTCACCGAAGTCTGGCGGATCAATGCGAGCGGGTATTCGACCGGGTCTTCCAGAGTCATGATGTTGACCGACTCGGTATTGATGTGATTCAGCACCGAATACAGCGTGGTGGTCTTGCCGCTGCCGGTTGGTCCGGTCACCAGCACGATGCCTTCAGGCTTGGCGATGATCATCTTGAGCATGTTGAGCGCGTTTTCATCCAGGCCGAGCTTATCAAGCGGCACGATGCCTTTTTGCCGGTCCAATATGCGCAGCACCAGATTTTCGCCGTGCGTGGTGGGGTGCGAAGCCACCCGGAAATCGATCGGCCGGCCCGACAGGCGCAAGGAGATGCGCCCGTCCTGCGGCGCGCGGGTTTCGGCGATGTTCATGTTGCTCATCACCTTCAGCCGCACCACCATGGCCGGCCAGAAACTTTTGTGCAGACTGCGCACTTGGCGCAGTACGCCGTCGACGCGATAGCGGATGCGCAAAAAGCTGTTTTCCGGCTCGAAGTGGATATCCGAAGCGCTGCGTTGCACTGCTTCGGTGAGCAGTGCATCGATCAGGCGCACCACCGGCTGGCTGAATTCGCTTACGCCGGTTTGCAGTGTCTGGTATTCCATTTCACCCGGCTCGATCTCGTGCAGGATGCCGTCAATGGATAGCTCGAAACCGTAATACTGGTCTATTGCGCGGAGAATGTCGGATTCGCTGGCCAGTTGCGTAATCAGGCGATATTCATCCTTGAGCAGGGCGCGCACCTGATCCAGCGCGATGATGTTGTCCGGATCGGCGACTGCCAGGGTCAGCGATTTGGCGGCCATATCCACGGACAGGGGCAATAATTGATAACGGCGAGCAACATCCTTTGGAATCAGGGTGAGAGCCATCGGGTCGATAATGACGGAGACGAGATCTACGCTTTCCTGCCCCAGGTTTTCTGACAACACATCGCGAATTGTGGCTTCCGAGAGAAAGCCAAGACGAACCAGCAGGCGACCCAGCGGCTGATGTGTCTTGCCCTGTTCCTGTAAGGCGATGCGTAGCTGGTCGTCGCTGATCACGCCTTTGCCGACCAGTATCTGTCCCAGCTGTTGGGGGGGCGCGTCCGGCTGCTTATTTGTTGGCATGACTAATTAGTGCGTTAGTTCTTTTATACGTTGTGAGATGGTTGCGTGATCAAAGCCCGCATGATTTGCCGGATCAAGTTGCAAGGCACGTTGGTAATATTGTGCAGCGGGTTTGTTTTGCCCGAGGCGATCCAGGCTGATGGCCAAATTGAATGCCAATTCGGCATTGTCAGGCGCCACTTTGTAGGCATTGAAATAGGCCTGTTGCGCTTCGGCCCAACGCGCCTGCCCTGAGTAGTAATTGCCTAAAGCGAAGTGCAGGGACGCTGAATCCGGTTGTTCATTGAGCAGTGTTTTCAGGCGGCTTTCGCGGTTTTCGTCGTTAGTCAAAGCGGACATGCCCGCATTGGCAACCGCATTGCGCGGGTCGAGTGCCAATACCTGGGCGTAATAGTGTGCCGCCAGGTTGTCCTCACCGCGACGTTGCGCGATGACAGCCAGCCCGAGCAGCGCATCGCTGTTGCGCGCATCCAGGTTGAGGGCGCGACGATACAGTTGTTGCGCCTGATCAAGTTCTCCGCTGCGATACGCAAGGTAGGCGTCGTTGAGTATGGGATCAATGGGCTCTTCCCGATGCTGCTGGATGATCACCGGATTGTTGTTATTCGCATTAGGCGGGGCCGTCCTTGCTGAATGCCTTATGGTATGCCTAGGTTTTGGAATGCGGGCGCGGGATGAGGTAATTGCGGCCGGGGCAATTTCCGGCACCAGATTATTCTGCGCCTGAGCCGACCCGGTTACCGGCTGCAAAACTGATGCAACGGGAGGCTTTACGGCAGGTCGCAGTGTGTTGCTCGGAGAGATAGCGTGCCACACATAGGCTGCTCCCGCCGCCAGTAATATAACCGTGACGCCCAGCGCGATCATTAGATTGCGATTGATGCCGGGGCGCACCAACGATGCAGAACCGGATTTTGCATTGAACAGGTTTTGCCCGGCAACGCGCGCCCTGTCGCCGGGTGATGATGCCGTTGCCGGGGCTACCGGCTGGGAAACCGAGCCAGGATGCGGCTCCAGACTCAGTTCAAGCCCCGAGTTGCCGGTGCCTCCGGACTGAGCGGAGTTTGTTTGCTGTGATTTCTTTCGGGCATCCAGTAACAGGCTCATGTTCAGGGTTTTCCGAATGCGGATTCTTTAAAGAAATTCTGATCGGGCAAATCGTTGCGGAACTCGCTGAAATCGGCATCCACACTGGCACTTTTGATGACGACCGGCCGCAGGAAGATCACCAGCTCGGTCTTGGTTGTTGTGTCATCGCGATTTTGGAACAAATTACCCAAAATAGGAATACGCGCCAGTAGCGGTACTTCGTTGGTGGACTTGTTTATGCTGTCTTCCATCAGGCCGCCCAGCACTGCAATCTGATGGTTCTCGATTTTCAGAATTGACTCCATTTCACGGATTGATGTTTGTGGAATCGTATTTTGGAAGGCCAAATCCCGGAGTTGGGTCTTTGGCTGCATCGATCAAGCGCGTAATTGATGGGCGAATGTTGAGCAGAACCGTGTCGCTATCATTGATCTCCGGGGTCACGCTCATGGTGAAACCAATAGGAATGGTATTCACAGTGGTTGTGTAAGAAGTGATTGGGGTGCATGGAGACGGTGCGCAAGGCGTTGTAGTCGAACTGACGATGAAATACACATTGTTATCCACCACGCGCAGCATCGCGGTCTGGTTGTTCATCACGCTCAGTGTGGGGCTGGACAGTACTTTGACATTGCCAAACTGTTCCAGCAGTTGTACCGATGCGGTGATGTTGCCCAACTTGGACGTGGGGTTGAAGTAGGTGACGGCCATTGCGCCAGGCGAGGAGGCCACACCAGTCGTCGGGTCTGCCAGGAAATTAGTCGTGCCAGCTTGGCTTAACGCAAACCCTTTTGTGCCGACGAGCAGCCGCGACCAGTTGATGCCTTGCTGGTACTGGTCATTCAAGCGCACTTCCACCACAGTCGCCTCAATCAGTACCTGACGTTGGGCATTGGCCATGATGCGGTCGATGAATTCCTGAATCTTTTCGTGCTGTTTTCCTGTGGCGCGCACGGTGATGATGCCATTCTCCGGGTTGGCGATGACAGAAGCAGCCTCCCGGAAAGTGCTGCGTTTCGTGACTGTCATGCCGCCTTCTTCCACGTTGACCGGATTGGGGCTGTTTTCAATACCGCCCTTGGGGGCGGATTTTTTGCTGCCGCTGGCAGGCTGAACCCCGGTCCCGGTGCTGCTGGCCGACCTGACCTGTTGCACCGTGGTCTCGCTGGAGCCCTCGGGCAATATCTTGTCGGTCTCGTGCAAGATATCTTTGATGTTCTGCGTCAATGTTTCCCAGAAGTGATTCCTGGAAATGTTCTTGATGGTAAGCGATGAGCTGTTGCTGCCAGAGCCGCCTGCGCCGCCTGCGCCGCCTGCGCCAGCACCACCGGCGGACGAACCTGACCCGACTTGCGTGGTATTGGACATCGCGCCGTCCGAGTCGCGCGCCATGTTTACATAATCGATCTTGTAGCTGTGCAGGTAGGGAGAATCCGGCATCACGGTCAGGGTGCCATTGTTTATTTCATAGCGCATATCCACTTGATTGGCGATGCGCGTGAGGATCTGCGGCAGCGTCTGGTTGATGGCGTTGATTGTCACTGCTCCCTGTATACCGGATTGGATGTCGAGATTGATCTTTGCGTCGCGTGCCAGCGCGAATAAAATCTCCTGCGCGGGTACATTGGTGACCACCACGCTATAGGTAGCGACTTTGCCGGCGGGTTTAGGGGGCGGCAGCACGACGCTGTCGTTGATAGGCTGCGGGATGCTGCTTTCTGTTTCCGGAAGGGCGTCTTTTCGCTGAAGGTGCTGATCTGCCGGTTTGATCGGTTTCGTTCCGCAACTGGACAGCATCACCCCGATGGCACAGAGATACACTATGTTGCGTGAACGCATGCTTCTTCCCCCATTGTTATCGCCTTGTAGCCTAACAGCTTTGTGGTTATTGCTCAATATGTCATCCGCCTGTTCCGGTTCAGAAAATATAGGTGGATGTGGCGAATGCTTCCTGATAGCGTTTGGGTAGATCCTTGACTGCGCTGTGCGCCGCTTGAACCGAGGGGTATGCGCCATATACAACCCGCAAACCATCCTTGCCGCGAATCCTGGCGGGAAGCAGGTAGATTTGCGGAAGTACACCCAGTGCGTTCGCGCGTTTCAGGAATCCCTCGATACGTTCCGGTTTGATTTCCTCGTTGTAGAACAGCTGGATGCTGGCGACAGCCTTTTTCTGATCGAGCAATTGCTTTCCTGCGGCCAGACGCAGTTCAAACAGGCTTGGGTTTGCCGGATTGCGGCTCGTTACCGGCACGGGGGTCGCTGCGACATTGTCAGCTGGCGGTGATTGGAGCAATGCAGTTTTGGCTGTCGTTTTGGCGAGATTTTCAGGTGGGACATTCGCCTGGTTCGCTCCTGTTGTATTCGCCGGTGCCTCATTGCCCGGTTGCCCATTAACAGGCTTGGACGGAATCACGTCGGTTGCAGGTGTAGAAGCAGGCGTTGCTGGTTTGGACGGGGGGGATGTTTGCGGTTTATGCAGCATCCACCAGGCCGCAATAACGAATAAAAGCAGTACCGCAACCGCGCTACCCATCAGCAGTTTTTTGTCGTGCAGCTTGGGCGCAGTATCGAGCTCGCTATCGCGCATCGCTGCCTGCACATGACTTGCCTCGATGTTGTGGGTGTCATCAACGAAGGCAGCCAAAAGCGATTTGTCCGCAAGAATGTTGACGCGGCGCATCAGCCCGTTGGATCCCCCGGCAATCAGCTTGAGTGCATTTGGCGAGAAAATGTTCGGGCCATGGTAGCCTGCAGCACGCATCCGGAACATCAGGTAGCTTTCCAGGATGTCGCGCGACAGCGGTTGCATATGGAAATGGTGCACGATGCGGTCCTTGAGCTGGCGCATATTGGGTTTTTCCAGCTTGGCATTCAGTTCCGGTTGCCCGAACAGGACGATCTGCAGCAATTTGAAATTGCCGACCTGCAGGTTGTAAAGCAGGCGCAATTCTTCCAGCGTTTCCGGCGGCATCGCGTGTGCCTCATCCACCAGCACGACGATACGCTTGCCTTCGCGCGATTTTTCCTCGAGCTTGTTCTGGATATTCTGCATGATGATGCCGACGCGCTCGCCTTCGATGTTCAGCCCGAGGCCGTCGGCAATCGCGTACAACATTTCTTCACGCGACAGGCTGGGATTGGCCAGATATATGGTCTCGATGTGTTTCGGGAGTTTTTCAAGCAGCATCCGGCACAACATGGTTTTGCCGCTGCCGACTTCGCCGCTGACCTTGATGATGCCTTCGACCTCGCAGATGGAGTAGATCAGCGCGTCAAGGATTTCACCGCGATTGGCGCCGGAAAAAAAGAATTCCGTGACGGGGGTGATTCTGAACGGGGGCTCGGCCAGTCCGAAATGCTCTAGATACATGCCCTAATTCCTAGGTGTTGAGTTTTTCATGAGCGGCCATGCGACTGTGCAATGTGGTGCGGTTGATGCCGAGCAGCTTTGCGGCCTCGCTGATATTTCCTGCGGCAAGTTCCAGTGCGACGTTGATGTATTGGCCTTCTTGCTCGCGCAGATGGCGGTCCAGGCTGAAATCGCCCTGTTGCAGTTCATGTTTTATCGAATCCGGCGATGGACCGGATTGCTGATATTCGGGTGATTCCAGCGGGTCGAACTCTTCCTGCAGTTGCGCCTTGCTGATGGATTTTCCGGGATATTTGGTAGATAGCCGGATGACGATATTGCGCAATTCCCGGGTATTGCCCGGAAAACTGTATTGCTCCCAGAATTTCAGCGCGTCCGGCTCCAATTCAAAAGGGGATTGCTTGATTTGCTGCGAGTAGAATGTGCGGAAATGGTTGAGCAGAGCCAGTTTGTCAGCGCCCTGTTCGCGCAGCGGAGGTACCGAGATCGAGAATACGTTCAGGCGGTAATAAAGGTCGCTGCGAAATGTGCCGATCCGGACTGCTTCGCGCAGGTTTCGATTGGTTGCGGCGATTATGCGGGCGTTGCTTTTGCGCGTTGTGGTTTCGCCGACACGTTGATATTCGCCATTTTCCAGAACCCGCAATAGCTTGGTTTGGAGTTCCAGCGGCAATTCGCCGATCTCATCCAGAAACAGGGTACCGTCAGTTGCTTCTTCGAAATAGCCGGAATGTGCGTTTGTCGCGCCGGTGAAGGCGCCTTTGCTATAGCCGAACAGAGTGGGTTCGATCAGCGTGGGTGGGATTGCGGCACAGTTAAGCACCTTGAACGGCGCATCGGGATTGCTGGCCAGTTTTTGTATGGCTGAAGCAACCAATTCCTTGCCGCTTCCCGACTCACCCTCAATGAGCACAGGAAATGGAATGGCCGCGTACATCACGATCTGATTGCGCAGCGCTTGTATCGCGGGGCTTTGCCCGACCAGGCCGAGCAGTTGATCGTTCGGGCCCTTGCTGATGGGTTCGCCGTCCTGGACCTTGAGCGCATCATCAAGGAATTTCTTGATTTTTTCCGGTGCGCAGGGTTTGGCAATGAAATCGATCGCGCCCAGTGAGCGCGCATGACGCGCGTTGCTTTTGTCATCTTGCCCGGACAATACGAAAATCTTGATTTTCGGCGAATGCGCCAGCAATTCGGCAATCAGGTGAAAGCCTTCATCAGGGCGGTGCGGGAACGGCGGCAGCCCCAAATCAATCAGAGCCAGTTCCGGGGGGTGAGGCAGTTTGCGCAACAAATCGATTGCCGCAGCACGGGATTCGGCTTGATATATCTTGAAGTGATTGTCAAACGCGACCGCCAATCCTTCGCGTATCAGCGGATCGTCGTCAACGATTATCAGGCTGGGTAGTGTCGGTAAGTCGCTCATTCAGTTCTCTGGGAGATACCTCTTGGATACGGAGCATAACGGCAAGTGCACTCAAGCTCAATAGCAAAACGTATGGACATCGGATTAAACTCAATTAGTTGGGATTATTACTTCTGTGGTTTAGAATGCGCAATCTCGAATTATTGGGTACCAATTTTGTCGTTACCTGCCTTGGTCGAAATCCGCGACCTCAATTTTGCCTATGACAAGCGTCCCGTCCTGGAGGGTATCAACATGACCTTTCCGAAGGGCAAGATGATCTCCATCATGGGATTGAGCGGTTGCGGCAAGACCACGCTGCTGCGCCATATCGGCGGGGCACTCAAGCCGACCAAAGGCAGCGTCAAGATGGAAGGGCAGGTGATGCACGAGCTGAGCCGGGAGGAATTGTATGCAATGCGCCGCAAGATGGGGATGCTGTTCCAATTCGGCGCGTTGTTCACCGATATGTCGGTATATGACAATGTTGCGTTTCAGATGCGCGAACATACCGATTTGCCGGAGGAAGTCATTCGCGACCTGGTGTTGATGAAGCTGCACGCCGTCGGGCTGCGCGGCACGCATGACCTGATGCCTTCGGAGCTGTCCGGCGGGATGGCGCGCCGAGTTGCGCTTGCGAGAGCCACCGCTCTCGACCCGATGCTGATCATGTATGACGAGCCGTTCGCCGGCCTGGATCCAATATCATTGACGGTCATCGGAAATCTGATTCGTCGCCTGAACGACTCGCTGGGCGCGACCTCGATCGTGGTCACTCATGATATCCAGGAGTCGCTGAATATCGTGGACTATGTCTATTTCATGGCGAGCGGGGTGATCGTGGCCGAGGGAACTCCTGCAGAGATACGTGCATCGAAACAGGATTTTGTGCACCAGTTCGTGCATGGCGAGATGGATGGCCCGGTGCCTTTCCATTATCCCGGTAGTGACTACCGCCAGGATTTGAGTCTGCAGGCATAACCAGGATCAAAACATGTCAGTGGCAAATACAATCAAGACCATAGGTCATCGTTCCATCAACGCTGTATGGCGCATCGGAATGGCATCGCGTTTCTTTTTCTATACGATATTTTATTCTGGCAGCAGTTTCCGGCGTTTCCATCTGACCATCAAGGAGCTGTTTTCCACCGGCGTAATGTCGCTGATCATCATCATCGTGGCAGGTTTGTTCGTCGGGATGGTATTGGGTTTGCAGGGCTATGAAACGCTCAAGCGCTATGGTTCAGAATCTGCGCTGGGCAGCATGGTGGCGTTGAGCCTCGTGCGCGAACTGGGGCCGGTGGTTGCCGCGTTGCTGTTCGCCAGTCGCGCCGGTTCTGCGATGACGGCAGAGATCGGGCTGATGAAAGCGACCGAACAGATCTCGGCGATGGAAATGATGGCGGTGAATCCGATTGCGCGCATCGTCGCGCCGCGCTTCTGGGCCGGAGTGATATCCATGCCTTTGCTGGCCGCCCTGTTCAGCGCGGTGGGCGTGTTCGGAGGCTACTTCGTCGGGGTGATTCAGATCGGCGTCGATGAAGGCTCGTTCTGGTCGCAAATGCAGGCGGCAGTGGATTTTCGCGAGGACATCCTGAACGGCGTGATCAAGAGTGTGGTGTTCGGTACGGCAGTGACGATCATCGCGCTGTTCGAAGGCTATGACGCGCCGCCCACCGCCGAGGGCGTATCGGGCGCGACCACCCGTACGGTCGTGACATCGTCGCTGGTGATCCTGATGTTGGATTTTGTCTTGACCGCAATCATGTTTAGAGGGAATTGAGTTATGGAACGCACTACTTTGGATTTCTGGGTGGGCATATTCGTTGTGGCAGGCATCGCCGCACTGGTGATGCTGGCGATGAAAGTCGGGAACCTGGGTACTTACAATATGTCTGATACCTACCAGTTACATGCCTATTTTTCCAATATTGGCGGATTGAAGCCCAAGGCACCGATCAAGAGCTCGGGGGTGCTGGTCGGGCGGGTCACCGACATTACGCTGGATACGAACCGTTACGAAGCCAATGTGGTAATGAGCATGGACAAGCGATATGACTTCCCCAAGGATACGTTCGCCAGCATCCTGACCTCGGGTCTGCTGGGCGAGCAATATATCGGTTTGAATCCCGGTGGTGACAGCGTGATGCTTCGAAACGGGGACCAGATTAAAAAGACTCAGTCCGCAGTGATCTTGGAAGATTTGATCGGCAAGTTCATCTATAACAAGGCAACAGAACCCGTTAACGCAAAATAATTGTATCCGGATATAAAGATAATCGACATGACAGCATTGCAAAAAATGATTTTGGGTGTTTTGATGTGTTGTGCACTCGGATTGGCACATGCCGGGGTGATCCCGCCCGACGCCCTGATTAGAAATACCGTTGATGAAATCATCGGGATAATCAAGCAGGATAAAGACATCCAGGCGGGCGACCAGAAAAAGATCAACGCGCTGGTAGATGCCAAGGTGCTCCCGCATTTTGATTTTCAACGCATGACCCAGTTGGCAGTCGGAAAATACTGGCGTACCGCTACGCCTGAGCAAAAGCAGTCTTTGATTACCGAATTCCGCAACATGCTGGTGCGTACCTATACCAAGGTTTTCACAGTGTACCGCGATCAATCGGTAGAGATGAAGCCATTCAAGATGCAAGCCGACGAAACTGAAGTGACGGTAAAGACCGTCATCAACAAGCCTGGCTCGCAGCTGATCCCGGTGGACTATGAAATGGAGAAGGTGGATGACGGATGGAAAGTTTTCGACATCTCCATAGAGGGAGTCAGCATGGTGATGAGTTATCGCGGTACGTTCTCATCGCAGATTCAGGAAAGCGGCATAGACGGGCTGATCAAGACACTATCCGAAAAAAACGCCGGCACTGGCGCAGGCGGTGATATGGTCAAGACGGAGGCAAAGTGATCGTGCGCGATGGGGAGTGGATGGTCGTGCAGGGCAGCTTGAACATGGATACTGTGCCGAAACTATTTGAATCCGGCCTGAAACAACTGGCTGGCGAAGATCTTAACGTGGATTTTTCCCAGGTCGAGTCTGTCGATTCCGCTGCAGTCGGTATGCTGCTGGGTTGGGCCAGGTCTGCGCAGCGCCTCCAGCATGTCTTGCGTGTGAAGGGTTTGCCGGAAGATTTGCTGAGCCTGGCGCATTTGTATGGTGTTGCCGAGATGCTGCCCCGGCAAACCAGTTGATTTCCCAGTGCGGGCGGCACTTTCAATCCGCGCGCGTTCCCCTTCGGTTTTTAGTATCATGCGCAACCTTTTGGTTTAAGGTGGCATGCCGCTTTTCATGCCAGAATTTTCGATTTTAACGAATAGTGCAATCTATGACGGTGACTCCTGAAAGTATAAAACTCAGCATCGCACAAGGCATGGCGACCGAACATTTAAGCGTGGTAGGTGACGGTACCCATTTCGAGGCGGTTATAGTCAGTGAGGCTTTTGCCGGCAAAAATCGCGTGCAACGTCACCAATTGGTCTACCAGACCCTGGGTGACCGGATGCGTGACGAAATCCATGCTTTGTCGATGAAGACCTACACGCCGCAAGAGTGGCAGAGCCAGAAGTAACCCATGCAAAAATTAGCGATCCAGGGCGGTAGCCGCCTCAATGGCGAGGTGCGGATTTCAGGAGCGAAGAATTCCGCTTTGCCGATATTATGCGCCAGCTTGTTGACCCGCGATTCGCTGCAGCTCGGTAACGTGCCCGACCTGGACGATGTCGCCACCATGTGCAAACTACTGAAGCAACTGGGAGTGGCAATAGGGATGGACAACGGCAAAATCGGTCAGATGGCATTGTCCGGGGCGAATATCGACAAACTTGAAGCGCCTTACGACATGGTGAAAACCATGCGTGCCTCGATTCTGGTATTGGGTCCGCTGGTGACACGTTTTGGCGAAGCACGTGTTTCTTTACCCGGCGGCTGTGCCATCGGTTCGCGCCCGGTTGACCTGCACATAAAAGGATTGCAGGCGATGGGCGCGGAGATTCATATCGAGCATGGTTACATACATGCCCAGGTGCCACATGGTAACGGGACGAAACGGTTGAAAGGCGCGCGGATATTCTTCGATCTGGTCAGCGTCACCGGCACCGAGAACCTGATGATGGCCGCGGTACTGGCGGATGGTGTTACGGTGCTGGAAAATGCCGCACGCGAACCGGAAGTGGTGGACTTGGCGCATTGCCTGATCGCGATGGGAGCAAAGATCGAAGGTGCGGGCAGCGATACGATCAGCATCACCGGCGTGGAAAAGTTGCACGCTGCGAGCCACCGCATCATGCCGGATCGCATCGAGAGCGGCACATTCCTCGTGGCTGCGGCTGCGGCTGGCGGCGACATCACCTTGATCGATGCACGCGCCGACATCCTTGAAAATGTGCTGGAGAAATTGCAGGAAGCCGGTGCAGCCATACAAGTGAAGGGCGGCACGATCAATCTTAAGATGAACAAACGCCCCAAGGCGGTGAATGTGCGCACTGCGCCTTACCCGGCTTTCCCCACCGACATGCAGGCGCAATTCATGGCGATGAATTCCATCGCCGAGGGCAACGCGATGGTGGTTGAAACGATTTTTGAAAACCGTTTCATGCATGTGCAGGAATTGCGCCGCCTTGGTGCACTGATCGATGTCGAGGGCAATACTGCTATCATCAACGGATGCGCGCAACTGGAAGGTGCGACCATCATGGCAACGGATCTGCGCGCCTCGGCCAGTCTGGTCATCGCCGGATTGGTCGCGCAGGGTGAGACCATCGTGGATCGCATCTACCATCTTGATCGAGGCTATGAACATATCGAGACCAAGCTGTCGGCGCTGGGTGCCCGGATCCACCGTATAAAATAAGCAGGTATTTTCAAATGATAACTATCGCACTGTCCAAGGGACGCATCTTCGAAGAAACCCTGCCGCTGCTTAATGCGGCCGGCATCACCGCGCTGGAAGACCCTGAGTCGTCGCGCAAGCTGATCCTGGCTACCAATCGCGCCGATGTGCGGTCTGATCATCGTGCGCGCCAGCGATGTGCCGACCTATGTGCAATACGGCGCAGCTGACATTGGCGTGGCGGGCAAGGATGTGCTGGATGAACATGGCGGCACCGGGCTGTATCAGCCGCTGGACCTGAATATTGCGCGCTGCCGCATGATGGTGGCGGTGCGCGATGATTTCGATTATGAGTCTGCAGTGCGCCAGGGTGCGCGGCTGCGCGTGGCGACCAAATACGTTCAAACCGCGAGGGCTCACTTTGCCGCAAAAGGCGTGCATGTAGACTTGATCAAGCTGTATGGTTCGATGGAACTGGCGCCGCTGGTAGGTTTGTCCGACGCGATTGTGGATCTGGTGAGCAGCGGCAATACGCTGAAGGCAAACCACCTCAAGGCGGTCGAACACATCACCGATATCTCGTCGCGTCTGGTGGTGAACCAGGCCGCGCTCAAGTTGAAGCATGCGGCGATCCAGCCGATGCTGGATGCGTTTGCCAAAGCTATCAAGAAATAAAGGCCGTTTCGAGATGAAGATCAGACAACTTTCCAGCCGCGCCGAAGGATTCGATGCGGAATTAAGCAAACTGCTGGCTTTCGAGGAAACCGCGGACGAACAACTCGAAGCAACCGTGGCCGGCATTCTTGCGGACGTGCGCAAGCGCGGCGATGCGGCGGTGCTGGAATACACGCGCAAGTTCGACCGGCTGCCGTTACCCGATGCCGCGGCGATGGAATTGCCGCGTTCAGAACTCAAGGCCGCAATTGACGGGCTGCCTGCCGAACAGCGCAGCGCGCTGGAACAGGCCGCGCTGCGTGTCACCGATTATCACAAGAAGCAGGTGCAAACTTCCTGGAACTACACCGATGCCGACGGCACGCTGCTCGGCCAGCAAGTCACCGCGCTGGACCGTGTCGGCTTGTACGTGCCGGGCGGCAAAGCGGCTTATCCTTCCTCGGTGCTGATGAACGCTCTGCCTGCCAAGGTGGCCGGTGTCGCGGAGCTGATCATGGTGGTGCCGACCCCGGACGGCGTGAAGAACCAGCTGGTGCTGGCGGCGGCCTACCTGGCCGGCGTGGATCGCGTGTTTACCATCGGCGGCGCGCAAGCAGTGGCGGCATTGGCTTTCGGCACTGCGACGATTCCGAAGGTGGACAAGATCGTCGGGCCGGGCAATGCCTATGTTGCCGCTGCAAAGCGCCGCGTGTTCGGCGTGTGCGGCATCGACATGATTGCCGGGCCATCCGAGATTCTGGTGATCTGCGACGGCAAGACCGATCCGGACTGGATCGCGATGGATCTTTTCTCGCAAGCCGAACATGATGAACTTGCCCAAGCCATTCTGCTGTCGCCGGACAAGAAATTCATCGCGGCGGTTGCTGCCAGCGCAGATATACTGCTGCAGCAGATGCCGCGCCGTGAAATCATCCAGACTGCGCTGGAAAATCGTGGCGCATTGATCCACGTCGCCGATCTGGATGAAGCCTGCGTGATCAGCAACCGCATCGCCCCCGAGCATCTTGAGCTGTCGGTGACAGACCCGCAAGCCTGGTTGCCCAAACTGAAGCATGCCGGCGCGATCTTCCTGGGACGTTATACTTCAGAGGCGATAGGCGATTATTGCGCGGGCCCCAACCATGTTTTGCCGACATCGGGTACTGCGCGCTTCTCGTCGCCACTGGGCGTGTACGACTTCCAGAAACGCAGCAGCCTGATCCAGGTCTCCGCACAAGGCGCGAAAAAACTCGGAGATATCGCCTCGGTACTGGCTTTCGGTGAAGGGTTGCAAGCGCACGCGCAATCGGCGCTGTACCGGAAGAGTTGAATCGGCATGCTGATTTGCGTTGCGGCGAACATTCAAGGCACGAGTTGCGGCCTCACGAGTTATGGATTATCCAAACGCCTGTAAAGCCGGTAGCGTTCATTCTTGTCACCTTTACGGCTACCCTCCCAGATTTTCCCCCAATGTGTATCATCTAGCAGCGGCCTTGATAATCGGTCGCCCTGGATCAGGCGCAGGTCACAGCGATGTTTTTTGTCGAGTTGTGTGATGATATCGCCGAAATAATCAAGCATGGCACGTTGTCCATTTCCCAGATGTTCACCCGCGATACACTGGTAATGTTCAGGCAGGGCGCTTTTCAGCGCGGTTACCATGTTACGGTAGCTCTTGCCGCTGTCCAGCCATGGCAGCCACAGAGTCATCGCGAGTATCCAGATCAGCGTGACGCCCGATGCCCAATTCAACGTGGCCCTGCGCATCGAACGCCCGACGCGCCATACCATTACCACCCACAACACCGTGGAGACGATGGCGATGACAAACGGTATGGTGTGCAACTCCGGTTCGAAACCCGGCTGATAATCTTTCAGCCAATGCGTGATCTTTGCCTGGTTGTCCAGCAGCAGGCCCGCCCAGCCCCACCACATCAGGATGGCCATCAGTGCGAAAGTCATGATCCCGAACCAATCCAGCGCATTTGCCGCGCCGCGCTTCAACATCGACAGCGAGGCTGTGGCCAACAGCGTGATCGGCAGCAACATCGGCAAGGCGAACACTTCCTGTATGTCTGCGGCGAGGCTGAGCGAGATGAACATCACCGCGAAACCGACCAGAGGCAATTGCAGATCTTCTCGCTGCGCCAGGCGTTTTCGCGATTTCCATACCACCCAGCCTGCCAAAGGCCATGCGGGCCACGCCATCCATGGCAGGTTTTCCAGGTAATACAAGGAGTCCTTGCCGGGTCCGGTTTTCACATGGCTTACCCACCTTCCTATGTTGTGCGTCCACGCCCAGTCTGAGAACAATTGCGGGGAATGTTGATACAACAGCAGCGGCCAGATGGTCAGCCAAGGCAACGCAAACAGGAAGGCGATACCGATACTGAGAAAATAATTACGCTTGCGCCAATTTTGATACAGCAGCGGCAAGCCTGCCGAGATCAGCACGAACAGTATCGGCGAAATGAATCCCTTGGACATGAATCCTATGCCCATGCCTGTCCCGATGAATGTGCCTGCGCGCAAGAAGCTATCCTTGCTTAGGGAAAACCCGTAATGCATCATTGCGCAACCGGCCAGCAGGGCGAGGTCGGTGGTCATCTGGTGTGCGCTAACCAGCATGCCCAGGCAGCCGATCAATATGATCGCAGCAGCCCAACCGCGATTTTCTCCATATAGCTTGCGTCCGGCCAGGCCGACGAACAACAGGGTAAGTGCGGTGTAGAAACCGCTGGCAAGGCGGGCGCCATCGTGCAACTGCAGCAACGGTGAGAACAGTTTGGCAAGCAATGCGCCTGTCCAGTAGAACAGCGGCGGCTTGTCCATCAATGGTTCGCCAGCGATTCTTGGCACCAGCCAATCACCGCTTTGCAGCATCGAATAGATCATTCCGAAGCCGGAGACCTCATCCGGTTTCCACGGATCGTGACCGACCAGTCCTGTGCCCAACCAGATCAGACAAAGCAGTCCGAGCAGCGCTGCTTTGGCGGGGGTTATCGGGTTGGGATCGGTGGGTTTAATAAAATACATCAGTCAGTTTCCCTCGATCCATTGCCAAATTCCCGGATTGGAGTTGTTACCGCGAATAAAAAAGGCAGCAAACGCTGCCTTTTGATGGAACCGCTGCGCAAAGTTCCGTGAGGCTATTACGCTGCTGACTTGCTGCCGTATTTCTGGCGGAACTTGTCGATCCGGCCAGCGGTATCCACGATCTTCTGCGTGCCGGTATAGAACGGGTGGCATTCGGAACAGACTTCGACGTGCAGGGCCGGCTTGCCCATCGCTGACTTGGTCTTGAAGGTGTTGCCGCAACTGCACGTTACGGTGATTTCCTGGTAATTCGGGTGGATGTCTGCTTTCATTTTCATTCCTTGCGAGTAGTTTGGTGCGGCGGGTGTACGCACTTTGTAGATCCATAAGGGCGGGCATTATCCATAAAAAGAGCGGACTGCGCAAATATTTGTACTCAAGACTGCACAAGGTGGAGTGCAATGCCATTGTGTCATGGTCGGGCGCTAGTCCTGACGGCCCGCATCACATACACTCTGCACATGGATCGGAATAGAGGGGACGAAACAATATGCCTACGCTGAGTCGCAGTGACTACCGGACGCTGGTACTGGCCGCGCTGGGCGGTGCACTGGAATTTTACGATTTCATCATCTTCGTGTTTTTTGCGGTGGCGATCGGGCAGTTGTTCTTTCCCCCCGACATGCCAGACTGGTTGCGCCAGTTGCAGACCTTTGGCATTTTCGCGGCGGGTTATCTGGCGCGCCCGCTTGGCGGTATCGTGATGGCGCATTTCGGCGATCTGCTCGGGCGCAAGCGCATGTTCATGCTGAGCATCTTTCTGATGGCCGTGCCGACACTGGCGATAGGATTGCTGCCGACCTTTGCCGTCATCGGCATCTGGGCACCGCTGTCGTTGCTGGTCTTGCGTGTATTACAGGGCGCGGCGGTTGGCGGCGAGGTGCCGGGGGCGTGGGTATTCGTTTCCGAACATGTGCCTCCGCGCCATGTCGGTTTCGCGTGCGGCACGCTGACTGCCGGACTGACCGGCGGAATCCTGCTCGGCTCGCTGGTGGCGACCGCGATCAACAAGCTGTACGCGCCAGTTGAATTGCTCGCGCACGGCTGGCGCGTGCCGTTCATCATCGGCGGGATGTTTGGTTTGCTGGCTGCGTGGTTGCGCCAGTGGCTGCATGAAACGCCGGTGTTCAAGGAGATGCAGGCGCGACAGGCATTGGCTGACGAGTTGCCATTGAAGACGGTGGTACGCGAACATCGGCCCGCCGTGATCCTGACCATGATGATGACCTGGCTGCTGTCTGCCGCTATCGTGGTGATGATTTTGATGACACCGACGCTGGTGCAAAAGCTCTATGCCATTCCCGCTGCTACCGCGTTGCAGGCGAACAGCATCGCGACAGTATTTTTGAGTCTGGGTTGTGTGGTATTCGGTGCGCTGGCCGATCGTTATCAGGCAGGGCGGGTGCTGATGGCGGGCTGCGCGATGCTGGGCATCACCTCGGCATTGTTCTATCAGCAAATGTCAGTTGCCCCGCAACGCATCTATGAAATGTATGCCTTGTGCGGGTTCTTTGTCGGCGTGATCGGCGTGGTGCCGAGCGTTGCCGTCATGGCGTTCCCGCCGGTGGTGCGTTTTTCCGGGTTATCGTTTTCCTACAATGTCGCTTATGCGGTGTTCGGCGGGCTGACGCCGGTATTCGTGAGCATGCTGCTGCCGCTCGATCGCCTGGCTCCGGCGCATTACGTGGAACTGTTGAGCGCGGTAGGCATGTTGATAGGGTTATATTTGTGGCGCAATGATAAAGCGCCAAGGCACGAATAAAATTATTTATGCGACAATGCGCGCCGCGAAAATCATGAGCAGATGAATTTTTCAAACCGCCTCTCGCACCCCTACTATTCAGGATAGACAGTGTTTATCGAAAACCTCAAACAATTGCTGGCGGCGGATATGGCCGCGGTAGATCAGGTGATACGCGCGCGCCTGCATTCGGAAGTGCTGCTGGTCAATCAGGTCGGCGAATACATCATCAACGGCGGCGGCAAGCGCTTGCGCCCGGCGCTGGTGGTTTTGTCTGCTGAAGCGCTCGGTTACAAGGGCAGGCAGCATCACGATCTGGCGGCGGTGGTCGAGTTCATCCATACCGCGACACTGCTGCACGATGACGTGGTGGACGAATCCGAATTGCGCCGCGGCCGTGCTACCGCCAGCGCGCTGTTCGGCAACCCGGCCAGCGTGCTGGTCGGTGATTTTTTGTATTCGCGTGCTTTTCAGATGATGGTCGAGGTGGGCGAGATGCGAGTGATGCAGACGCTGGCCGATGCCACCAACACCATCGCCGAGGGCGAAGTGCTGCAACTGCTCAATTGCCACGATGCCGATGTGGATGCAGACAACTATATGCGCGTGATCCATTGCAAGACCGCCAAATTGTTCGAGGCGGCGATGCGCCTGGGCGCGATCCTGGGCAAGGCCGGAGCCGGGGAAGAGCAGGCCGTGGCCGAATACGGCATGCATCTCGGCACTGCATTCCAATTGGTGGACGATGTGCTGGATTATTCGGCCGACGAACTGCAAACCGGCAAGCATCTCGGCGATGATCTCGCCGAAGGCAAGCCTACCCTGCCGCTGATCTATGCGATGCAACACGGCTCCGCCGAACAGGCAGCCGTGGTGCGCGGCGCGATCGAACAGGGCGATGTGGGAAAATTCGATGAAGTGCTGCAGATCATCCGCGCCACCGGCGCGCTGGACTTCACCCGCCAGCAAGCAAATCGCGAAACCGAATCGGCGATCGCCGCGATCGCCGTGTTGCCCGATTCTAAATACAAGCGTTGTTTGCTAGAATTGGCGCACTTCGCCGCGACGCGGCAGTTCTAGAGTGTTAAGTTTGATTGATGCTGCAAAAACCGCGCAGTAGGTTTGTGCAGCATCAAAAACGGGGTGTAGCTCAGCCTGGTAGAGTACTGCGTTCGGGACGCAGGAGTCGGAGGTTCGAATCCTCTCACCCCGACCAGGCATAGTAGGTCTTCAAAGCGGTGCAAGTATCAGCAGCACCCGGTAAGGGCCATGCGCGCCCAGCGTGACGGTCTGCTCGATATCTGCGGTGCGCGAAGGCCCGGAAATGAAATTGACCGCGCGCGGCGGCTGTTTGCATTCCTTACGCATCAGATCCCACGCATCTTCCATCGTCGCGACGATACGGCGCGGATCGACCACGGCCACATGGGTTTCCGGCAACAGGCTGGTGGTGGCCGGTGTCTCCTCTCCCGACAGCAGCATCAGGGTACCCGTTTCTGCAATCGCGCAGAATGCGCCGGTGACACCAACCAGATCCTGATCTTTGGCCGAGCGTGAATGCATGTCCAATCCGGCAGCGCTCCATGGCAAATCGTTCAGCGATGGCCAGCATACGCCACTGACAGGTAGTTTCTTTTCACTCAGATAGCGTGCCAGCAATGTCGGCACTTCCATCTTGTCGTTTGTTTCCATCACATCGCTGGACAGTTTGATGGCGCGCTCCTTGAAGTGCTCGACCAGATTATCTATAGGTGGTGGCAGCGGCCCGCGCGGATGTTGTGCAAGATGGCTGGCGATCGACTCTGTACCCAACCCCGTTATCGTATGAGTTTGGGCCTTGCGTATCTTGCCGAGTATCTTGTCGCGCGCGTTCATTGGCTTTTTTCCTTCCGGTACAACTCTCGGAAAGTCATCCCTGTTGGCGCCGGGAAATCGCGGCCACCTGTCCAGCCACCGGCGCCGGGAAGACGATGCAGCACTTTGTCACTTCCGGCCATCAGTCGCATGAATCGCACGCCCACTCGGGTCGCCAGCGCATATATCGTGGGACGCAACGCCAGCCAGGCCCACGCCTTGAGCAGGAATGTTTCCTTGCGTGACTTCATGCCGCGTTCCATCTGTTTTTCGCGCAACTTGCGCAACAGGTCCGGCAGCGGGATCTTCACCGGACATACTGCCGCGCAGGCGCCGCAAAAAGTCGAGGCATTGGGCAGATCAGGTGATGCTTCCATACCACCGAGAAGCGGTGTCAGTATCGAGCCCATCGGGCCGGGATAAACCCAGCCATAGGCATGGCCGCCGATATTCTGATACACCGGGCAATGGTTCATGCACGCGCCGCAGCGTATGCAGCGCAGCATCTCCTGCATCTCGCCGCCGATGATGCTGCTGCGGCCATTGTCGAGCAGGATGATGTGGAAGTGTTCCGGGCCGTCGTGGTCTTCTTTGTTTTTGTTGCCGGTCAGCACCGACACATAGTTGGTGATCGATTGCCCGGTGGCGGAACGCGGCAGCAGGCGCACCAGCGTGGTCACGTCTTCCAGCGTCGGCACCACTTTTTCGATGCCGCTGATGGCGACATGCACGCGCGGCAGTGTTGTCACCAGCCGCCCGTTGCCTTCATTGGTAACGATCAGCACCGAGCCGGTTTCCGCCACCAGGAAATTTCCGCCGGAGATGCCCATGTCCGCGTTGAGAAAAGCGGGGCGCAGCATCTCGCGTGCCTCGCGGCACAGTTCGGCGATCCCCGTCTTGCGCGGCAGACGATGTTTCTCCGCGAACAGGTCCGAGATCTCTTCCTTGTTCTTGTGCACGACCGGCGCGACGATGTGCGACGGTGCTTCGTGTGCAAGTTGCAGGATATATTCGCCCAGATCGGTTTCCATCACCTTGACCCCGGACAGTTCGAGCGCGTCGTTCAGCCCGCACTCTTCGCTGACCATGGATTTGGATTTTGCCGCCGTGCGCACGCCGTGCTGGGCGGCGATCTCGGCGACGATGCGGTTCACGTCGTCGCCGGTCTTCAGCCCAGTGCACAATCGCGCCGCGCGCAGTCGCCTGTTGTTCGAAATGCAGCAGCCAGTGCTCGAGATCGTTCAATACCCGGTCACGGATAGCTGCCGCCGCGGTGCGCGTCGCTAGCAGATCGTCTATCTCGCCGATGACAGCCGAACGTCCTTCGACAAAACGTGACTGAAGTCTAGCTAACGCGTCCTGAAGCCTGACGTCTGCCAGCTTGATGGTGACCTGGCGCTTGAAATCGATGGCAGTGTTCTGCATTATTCTTCCTTGTCCAGACCGGACAATACCTCGGCCACATGCAGTACCCGGGTGGTGTGATCGCCGTTGCGGCGCAGGCGGCCCTCTATATTCAAAAGGCAACCGAGGTCGCCGCCGACGATGGCGCCGGCATGGGTTGCGGTGATGTGCTGGCATTTGTTGTCTGCCATGCGCGTCGACAGTTCGCCATACTTGACCGAGAACGTGCCGCCGAAACCGCAGCAGGTGGTCGATTCCACCATCTCGTTTATCGTGACACCGGGCATCGCCGCCAGCAGCGCGCGCGGCTGTTTGTAGACATCGAGTTCGCGCAGGCCCGAGCAGGAATCATGATAGGTCAGCGTGCCCTGAAATTTGCCGGGTACCTGTTCCAGCCTGGCGACATTGGCCAGAAAATCGCTCAGCTCATGGGTGCGCTTTCCCAAGGCCGTGAATCTTGCCAGCAGGGCCGGGTCATCTTTGAAAAGATCGGGGTAATGCACGCGTATCATCCCGGCGCAGGAGCCGGAAGGCAGTACCACATAGTCGAAGGCTTCGAATTCGGCGAGGAATTTGCGCGCCATCGCCTCGGCGGATTTTCGGTCGCCCGAGTTGTAGCCGGGCTGTCCGCAGCAGGTTTGCTGCCCGGGCACGACGACCTCGCAGCCCGCCGCTTCCAGCAACTTGATCGCGGCAAAACCGATGCGGGGACGCATGGCGTCAACCAGGCAAGTGACGAATAATCCTACACGAATCATTTTCTCTGGAATGTCTCCTGCAACAAAGGTCAACTATACGCTGAAGCGAGTTAGGGATTTATCGCTTCAGGCTATCAAGAAATGTATTGATGCCAGCGCGTGCGACCTGCGCATCCTCGGTAGATTTGACACCGGACACACCCACGGCACCAACGCACTCCCCGTCGACCATGATGTGTTCGCCTCCCTCGATCAGGGTGAGTCCGCCGGGGACGGACAGGAAAGCGTTGCGGCCGCCAGCCACGACTTCTTCATACACTTTGGTCGTCCTGCGTCCCACTGCCGAGGTGTATGCCTTGCCTATGGAGATCTGTATGCTGCTCAGGTTTGCACCATCCAGGCGTTGCAGCCACAGCAAGTGGCCGGCATCGTCGGCGATGGCGATGGATACGGCCCAGTTCTGTTTCAGCGCTTCGGCTTCGCAGCCCGCTGCAATGATCTTCACATCGGCCAGCGTCAAACATTTTTTATTTTTCATCTGATCCCTCCTTGGTTGATGATTGATTGTAGGAGCGGGCCATGCCCGCGATAAAGATTTTCGCGGGCCGCTTCGACAGGCTCAGGACAGGCACGCCCCGCTCCTACACACGTGCTTCTTAAATTCTTAAGCAGGATGATAGCCGAGTTGTTTCGAAATCTGTGCACCGGTTTCCACCACTTGCGCGACCCATTCGTCGCGGCGCCGTTCTATCGGTGCCGATACAGACAAACCGGCAACCACATGGCCGCTGGCGTCACGCACTAAAGTTCCGATGCATCCCACCCCCAGTTCGGCCTCTTCATTGTCCAGGGCGTAGCCGCGTTTTGCTGCGGCGATGCAGTCTTGCAGTAGCGCAGTGATCTTGGTGCGGGTATTTTTGGTATACGCGGGCAACTTGCTGCGCTTTGCGTAACTGCGGCACGCCGCTTCGCCTTGATCACCCAGTATCAGCTTGCCTACCGCGGTGACATGCAGCGGCGCACGGCTGCCGATCACCTGTTCCACACGTATCATGCGCTTGGCGAGAGAGCGCTCGATGTAGACCACTTCATCGCCCTCGCGCACGGTCAGGTTGACTGTCTCGCCCAACCGGTCGCGCAGTTGTTCCATCAGCGGCAGCGCAACTTTTCTGATGTCCACGCTGGCATGCACCCGGCTGCCCAACTGCATCAATTTGACGCCCAACTGGTAGTTGCCCCTGGTGGTGCGTTCTACGAATCCCTGTTCTGCCAGCGACGCGAGTATGCGGAAGGCGGTGGATGGATGCAATCCCGTTTCGGCCGAGAGTATCTTCAGGCTCACTGAGTCTTCGTGAGCTGCAATCACGTCCAGCAGCCGTGCCAGCCGTTGGATGACTTGTATGGAGTCCGATCTTTCTTGTTTGTCGCGCGTAGCCATATTTCGTATTGTGAAAACGATTGTGTATTGCGAAATTATATGACAAGCCGTATTCTGTCAACAAATCTTTTTGGCAATTCTTTCTAGCCGCCAATTTCCCAGAAAGAATGAATTTCTGACTATGAATTTCACCGGATGAACAAAGGAGCAAGGATCATGAAAACTAACGTAGCTGCCGCACCGCAATTTTGTGCAGGCATTCAATATTTTGGTGAGGCTTGGGAAGATTTTTCCAAGCATGCCCAATCGGCAGTCATCAAGGAAGGCAAGTCTGCGATCAGCGACCCGCGCGCGCCTGATGCGGTGTACCAGACACTGTTGATGGCCGATGCACTGCGCTATTTGACGCTGCAAACTTGCGGCTCAAAAGGCTCGGGCCATCCGGGCGGCTTCGCCAGCAGCGCCGAGGCCTATGCTTCGCTGGTTATGCTGGGCCACACCAATATCGTGACCGAGGTGGGTCACCATGCGCCAGGTTTCTATAGTGCGATGTTCCTCGACACTTCGCTGGAAGAGATGGGCATCAAGACGGTGACCGACCTGATGGCGCGCTTCCGCGAGAAGCATGGTCTGCTCGGCCACTTGTCCGGCGCGATCCCGGGCCTGCTGGCGCCTGCCGGTCCGCTGGGCCAGGGCCAGCACTTCGCGATGGCGGGTGCGATGCTGCATCCGGGCAAGCTGTTCCCGGTGACCATCGGTGACGGTGGCATGGGTGAGCCGTACGTGCTCAATTCGATGATGCATTTCAATACCGCTTATCCCAAGGTGACCAACTTCCTGCCGACACTGATCTGGAACGGTTACAGCCAGGAACATCATTCGATGGTGTCGCGCTTTAGCAACGCGGAAATGATCGCGTACTGGAAGGGTCACGGTTTCAAGGAAGTGGTGCTGGTCGACGCCAAGGAATTCGACGACTCCAAACAAACCAGCGCCTATGCGGACAGTTCCTACTTTTCGCACAAGCAGCGCCTTGCATTCACTGCCGCAGTGCTGGCCGGTGTGGACAAGGCCGCGAAGTCCGCGCTGGGCGGCACGCTGACCGCGTTCATCATCAAGCAGATGAAGGGCACCGGCGTGCATACCGTGGGAGCGAAATCGCATAATCTATACCCGGCCGACAGCCTGGACAAGCCGCATATGATCGAAGGTTTGCAGCGCCGTGCGCTGAATCCCGAAGCGTGGGCCATCGTGCGCGAGAATTTTGTGCGTGCCGGCGGCGGCCCTGCAGTCAAGACCGCGGTGACCGAGCACGTCTTGGATCTGGTTTCTTTAGGCAAGATGCCGCTGCACGAATTTGCCAAGGGCGAGAAGGCCGTGCCCGCAACCGCGATGGGCGCACTGGCTGCTTATGTGGGCACCAAGGACAAGCGCTTCGTCGTGACCAATGCGGACGGCAACGAAGCATCGGCGATGAAGAACATCAACGACGCATTGAAGATCCGCCATCCCACCGTCGATCCGCTGTACAACCAGGAGCCGGAAGGCCAAGTGTATGAGCCGCTGAACGAGGATGCGTGCGCCGGTCTGGCTTCTGCTTTGGCGCTATTCGGTTCGCGCGCCTTGTGGTTGTCCTACGAAAGCTTTGCGATCAACGGCTGGCCTATCGTGCAGACGGTGGCACAGGCGATGGCCGAACTGCGCCGCAGGACGCCTTCCATCGTCACGATGTTCACAGCGGGCGCGCTGGAGCAGGGGCGCAACGGCTGGACGCATCAGCGTCCCGAGATCGAGAACTACTTTGCCGCGCAGATGCGCAACGGCAACACTTATCCGCTGTTCCCGTGCGATGCGAATGCGATCCAGGCGGCTTATGAATACGCCACCAACAGTTTCAACAAGTGCATGGTGATCATCGCGTCCAAGAGTCCGCTGCCGGTTCACATGAGTTTGGTAGAAGCCAAACATGCGGTGGAAGAGGGCGCGGCAACGATTTACGAAAGCAAGAACGGTGGCAAGGGTACCGTGGTGTTTGCGGTGACCGGCGACATGATCTTCCTGCCGGCATTCGAAGCCAAGGACAAGCTGGAAGCGGATGGTTACAAGGTGCGCATCGTTGCGATCGTGAACCCGCGCCGTTTGTATCGTCCTGCTGACATATCGTGGGACACCGTGTCGGAGCCGGACAACAAGTTCATGGATGACGAACATTTCAACGCGCTGTTCGACGGCGATGTGCTGCTGGCCGTGAGCGGCGGTCCCAGCGCGGTGCTGGAGCCCGTGCTGCTGCGCACCCGTGCGATTCGGCGCGACACCTTTGCGTGGAAGCGCGGCGAGACGACCGCGAGCCCGGCCGAGATCATGGACTTCAACGGACTGACGGCTGATGCGATGGCCAAGCGTGTGAAAGCCTTGCTGGGCTGATGCAGTCGATTTGGAATACAAAAGCAATTGTCCACGAAATTCACGAAAAGGATAAACACGCAAACGCGGAATAGTCGAGGTTCAATTTCGTGTTTTTTCGTGCCTTTCGTGGATAAGAAGTCTTTTCAATTTTAAAGAAATTTTATGTCCGAAACCAAGATTATCGTACTGGACGACGACCCTACCGGCTCGCAAACGGTGCATGGCTGTCTGCTGTTGACGCGCTGGGACAAGGATACCTTGCGCGAGGCGATCATGGACAACTCGCCGCTTTTCTTTGTGCTGACCAATACCCGGGGTATGGCTGCCAAGCCTGCGGCGGGTATCACCCGCGAGGTTTGCAAGAACCTGAAGCTGGCGTTGGCGGAGCTGAAGAAGGCCGGACGCGACATCAATCCGATTCTGGTCAGCCGTTCGGACTCGACATTGCGCGGCCACTACCCGGTGGAGACCGATGTGATCGCAGAGGAACTGGGTCCATTCGATGCGCACTTCCTGGTGCCTGCATTCTTCGAGGGCGGCCGCCTTACCCGTGACAGTGTGCACTACCTGTTGGTGAACGGTAAGGAGACGCCGGTGCATGAAACCGAGTTCGCTCGTGACTCGGTGTTTGGATATCGCTACAGCTACTTGCCGGATTACGTCGAGGAGAAAACCGCCGGACGCATCAAGGCGGCCCAGGTCGAGCGCTTCCTGTTGAAGGATGTGCGCGGCGACAGCATGCCGCGTTTGATGAAGCTGCATGACAATGTTTGCTGCGTGGTGGATGCTGAAAAACAGGACGATCTGAATCACTTCGCAGAACAACTGCGCGCAGCGGCCAGCCAGGGAAAGCGCTTTTTGTTCCGCAGTGCGGCCAGCCTGCTCACTGCGCTGGCACGCCTGCCGGGTCAACCGGTGGCGGCGCAGGACATGGCGAAATATGTCCGCGGCGGCCGCCCCGGCGCGGTGATCGTAGGTTCCCATGTCAAGAAAACTACATTGCAACTCGAACAATTGCTCAAGATGCCCGGTGTCGCAGCTATCGAAGTGAATGTGGAGAAAATGCCGTCAAATCGTGATGCACTGCTGGCAGAGATCGTCCGCAAGTGCGAGCAGATCCATGCCGCCGGCAATACGCCTGTTGTTTTTACCAGCCGTTTGGAAAAAACATTTTCTGATCAGGCAACGCGTCTGGCGTTCGGTGACATGGTTTCTTCATTCCTGATGGATGTGGTGCGCAATTTGCCCAAGACCCTGGGCTTTCTGATCAGCAAAGGCGGCATTACTTCCAACGATGTTTTGAGCTCGGGTCTGGCGTTGCGCACTTCGCGCGTGGTCGGGCAAATATTGCCGGGATGTTCGGTGGTATGCTGTCCTTCCGATCATCCGCGCTATCCGGATCTGCCGGTGGTCATTTTCCCCGGCAATGTCGGCGATGAACAAGCTTTGGCAATCGTATATGGCAGATTGGCTGGATATTAATAAAGGATGTCACAGGCCGGGCTTAACCGCGAAGACATCTTAAATCACATATTTGTAAATTTTATTGACGAGGAGTAGCATTCATCTCACAAAAATAATCAGCTTCGCATTCATGATTGAAATAGCCGAAGAGCTATTGGTTTAAATAAGCAGGGTTTAATATTAATCTTGTATTAATTACTCGTATTTTTCCATAGCATAATTTTGAGGAGATTCATGATGAGTGAAAAAAATAAGAAGCAAGGCGAAACGTCCCCAACCACTACTTCCCGGCGCAAGTTTTTGACCGGTGCAGCTGCCGCGGCAGGAGGCGTAGCAGCGCTGGGTTTTCCCGCAATCAGCAGGGCGGCAGAGCCCATTACATTGCGGTTCCAGAGCACATGGCCGGCGAAGGATATCTTCCACGAGTACGCCCAGGACTACGCGCGGCGCGTCAACGAAATGGCCGAAGGACGCCTTAAGCTGGAACTGCTTCCGGCCGGGGCGGTCGTCGGTGCCTTGCAAATGCAGGATGCCGTCAATAGCGGCGCGCTCGACGGCGGTCACGGTGTATGCGCCTACTGGTACGGCAAGAACAAAGCCTATTCGCTTTTCGGCACGGCGCCGGCTTTTGGCTGGGAAGCGAACGATCTGCTCGCCTGGTTCTACTACGGCGGCGGCGACACACTCTACAAGGAATTGTCCCAGGATATCCTCAAACTCAATGTCGTTGGCTGGCTCACGGGCCCCATGCCGACCCAGCCCTTAGGGTGGTTCAAGAAGCCAATCAAGACAGTCGCCGAGTTTCAAAAGCTAAAGTATCGCACTGTCGGCCTGGCGGCGGATCTGATGAAGGAAATGGGTGTCAGTGTCACGATCATGGGCGGTGGCGACATCGTTCCATCGATGGATCGCGGCGTGATCGATGCCGCGGAGTTCAACAACCCGTCATCCGACAGGGCGCTCGGGTTCCCGGATGTTGCCAAGGCGTATATGCTGCAAAGTTTCCATCAGCGCATGGAGTGCTTCGAAATCATCTTCAACAAGAAGAAATACGAAGGCCTGCCGAAAGATTTGCAGGCCATCCTGCGCTACGCGTCCGAGGCGGTATCCGCCGATATGTCGTGGAAGTGGGAGAAGCGCTACCCGGATGATCTCGATGAGTTGTACAAAGCCGGCGTCAAGACGTACACCACGCCCAAGCCGATTCTCGAGGCGGAATTGAAAGCCTGGGATAAGGTGATCGACAGGTTGTCTTCAGCCGACCCGTTCTTCAAGAAGGTCATCGACTCGCAGAAGGCCTGGGCTCGCCGGATCGTCGATTTCAAGGCAAAGTATGAAGCCCCGAATGACATGGCTTTCAATCATTTCTTCGGAAAAAAAGCATAGCAATTTTTCAGTCGTGACCGGCCTTCGCTCTTGTGGAGAGAACCCTTCAAGAGCGGAGGCTTTTTTTTGGTGACTGTGGACCGGTGTGGCGCGGATTAGCGCGGTGTAGTGCCGCACGGTTGAGTTGATCCATTTGGCAGCGGAGGTTGAGAGAAATGCAGCAATACCTGTTGTACATCGACAAGCTGAGCACCTTGGTCGGCAAGACCTTTTCCTGGAGCATCTTGATTCTGACCTTTGTCACGGTATACGACGTGACCGCGCGCTACGTTTTCAACTCACCCACGGGTTGGGCCTACGATACCGAATACATCTGTTACGGCACGCTGTTCATGATGGCGGGGGCCTATGCCGTGTCGAGGAACGCGCACGTACGGGGAGATTTTGTCGCCCGCCGGTTGCCGATTCGTGTTCAGGCCAGCATCGAATTGGTTCTCTATTTTCTGTTCTTCTTTCCCGGGATGCTGGCGATGTTTTACTCCGGGTACGATTTCTTCCACATGTCGTATCTCGCCAACGAGCATAGCGCATCCAGCCCGAATGGTCCGCCGATCTGGCCGTTCAAGGGCATTATCCCGCTGGCCGCGTTTTTCCTGATACTGCAGGGAATCGTCGAAGTGATCCGTTGCGTGATCACCATCAGGGATGGCAAGCCGCCACAGCGCCAGCACGACGTCGAGGAACTGGAGAAGGTGATCCTTGAGGATGCCAAGGCGGGTATGACGGGAAAACAGATCCTCGAAGAAATCGAGGGCAAGCCGCATCATGGGGGAGCGCATAAATGACCGATCCGCAAGTTGGCATGCTGATGATGGCGGCGTTCATCGCCATCATTTTTCTTGGCTTTCCCATTGCATTCACGCTCATCGCGCTTGGCGTGGGATTCGGCTATTACGCCATGGGCGACAATATCTTTCCGCTGCTGGTACAGCGCGCCTTCGGCGTGATGTCCAACGACGTGCTGATTGCGGTGCCGCTGTTCCTGTTCATGGGCTACATGGTGGAACGTTCCAATCTCCTGGACCGGCTGTTTCACAGCCTGCAGGTCTCCATGAAGCACGTTCCCGGTTCGCTGGCCGTGGCCACGCTGGCAACCTGCGCGCTGTTCGCGACCGCCACCGGCATCGTGGGCGCCGTGGTGACACTGATGGGGCTGCTCGCCCTGCCGGCGATGCTCAAGGCCGGGTACGACACCAAGCTCTCGGCCGGCGTGGTGGCGGCGGGCGGTTGCCTGGGCATCCTCATTCCGCCCAGCATCATGCTGATCCTTTACGGTGCCATGGCCAGCGTGTCCGTGGTGCGGCTTTATGCAGGAGCGTTTTTCCCCGGGTTTCTGCTGGCCAGCCTGTATATGGTGTATGTCATCGGACGGGCCATACTTAACCCCAAGCTCGCGCCCAAGTTGCCCAAGGAGCAAACCGACATTCCGTGGCGGCAAGTCGTTTGGCTGCTGGCGACATCGTTTTTCCCGCTGGCGTTCCTGATTCTCGGCGTACTGGGCGCGATCCTGTTCGGTCTGGCAACGCCCAACGAGGCGGCGTCGCTCGGCGCCGCGGGATCGATCATCCTCGCGATCGGTTATGGGCAGTTCACCTGGCAGCGCCTGAAAGAAGCGGTGTTCCTGACCGCCCGCACGGCAGCGATGGTGTGCTGGCTGTTCGTGGGATCATGGACGTTCTCTTCGGTGTTCTCCTACCTGGGCGGCCAACAAGTCGTGGAGAACTTCGTGCTGGGGCTCCATTTGACCCCGGTCACCTTCATGCTGCTCACCCAGTTCATCATCTTTTTGCTGGGCTGGCCCCTGGAGTGGACCGAGATCATCATCATTTTCGTGCCCATCTTCCTGCCGCTGCTCCATCACTTCAACATCGATCCGGTGTTTTTCGGTGTTATCGTGGCGCTCAATATCCAGACCTCGTTCCTGACGCCGCCGATGGCCATGTCGTGTTACTACCTCAAAGGCGTGGCGCCGAAGCATGTGACGCTGAACCAGATCTTCGCGGGAGCGTTTCCGTTCCTCGTAATGGTGTTTATCTCGATGACGCTGGTGTACATATTCCCGCAGATCGCCATGTGGTTACCCGACTATATCTATCGTTAAGGTCGGCGCATTGCGTGCTCCCGCCGGCCGCAGGCCGGCGGTGTGAGAACTCTTCACCGGGACCGAGCCCTTCTATTTATGCCAATCACCTGGCGCGTGAGGCGGGCTACATTTTTGTGGTAAAGAGTCCGATATGAAACTGAAAATTCTGGTGACGCGTGAAGTTTTCCAGGAGGTCCTCGATTTTCTTCCCGGCACTTCAAGGTCAGC
>CAWDWW010000008.1:0-115836 GCA_963806115.1 uncultured beta proteobacterium | reverse complement strand
CTGAAACCCGGATTTGCAGAGGCGCATAACAACTTGGGCGTGGTTCTGCAAACCCTAGGCCAACTTGATGCTGCGGCGGCCAGTTACCGCAAAGCGGTGGAACTCAAGCCCGATTACGCCGAGGCGCACAGCAATCTGGGCACCACCCTCTTTGACCTCGGGCAATTCGATGAAGCAATCGCCAGTTACCGTCGTGCACTTGCGATCAAGCCCGATTATGCATTGGCGTACTACAACCTGGGCAATGCCCTGAATAACCTCAACCAACTCGACGATGCGGTAACCAACTTTTGCCGGGCGGTAGAGATCGAACCCTACTACTTTGAAGCGCACAACAATTTGGGTGCCGCACTTCTTAAACAAAAACGGCTTTCCGAAGCTGAAACCAGTTTCCGAAAGGCGCTGGAGATCAAGCCGGGTTATGCCGAAGCGTACAACAACTTGGGTGTCACTCTACAAGAGTCTCATGCGACTCGATGAAGCTGCGGCAAGTTTCCGCCGTGCAATGGAACTGCAGCCCGATTTGCTCCATCACTCCATCCACTACCACCTGATGCTGCCCATCATTCCCGAGTCTCCCGCTGTGATAGCCGAGTGGCGGGAACGCTATATAAATGGGATTGCGGCGCTGATGAATATCCCGGGCACCCTGGATGATGCCCGGCGACAAACTGGACTAGCACCTCCTCGTTCTACCTGGCCTACCATAACGCGGACGACCGCCCGATCATGGAAGCGTTGTGCCGATTGTTTCGCGCACGCGTGCCGGACCTGACATTCACCGCCCCGCATGTGCCGGACTGGCGGCCTCCGTCCGAACGGGGACAACGCATCCGCGTGGGGTTCCTGTCAGAATATCTGTTTGATCACACCATCGGCAAACACTACCAGGGTTTCATCCGCCACCTGGACCGCAACCGCTTCGAGGTGGTGGTGATCCATGGGCCCAAATCCAAACGGGATGCTTTCCGCCAGAATCTGGACGCGCTGGCGGACAAGGTCATCACGCTGCCGTCCCGGCTGAAAAGCCAGCAGCAGGCCGTCGCAGCCGAGCAACTGGATGTGCTGTTCTACCCCGACATCGGCATGTCACCGTCCACCTATTTCCTGGCCTATTCCCGCCTCGCGCCGGTGCAGGCCACCAGTTGGGGACATCCGGATACCAGCGGGTTGGATACCATGGACTACTACGTGGCGGCGGTGACCAATGAACCGGAAGGCGCCGAGGCGTATTACACCGAGCGACTGATCCGCCTGAACCGCCTGCCGTGCTTTTATTACCAGACGCCGCCCTCCTCCATCCCGAAACTCTCCAAGGCAGAACTGGGCTTGCCGGAAACCGGCATCCTGTACGGCTGTCCGCAGAGCCTGTTCAAGCTCCATCCGGATTTCGATGCAGTGCTGGCGGCCATTGCCGAAGGCGACCCGACCGGACACCTGGTCCTGCCGGAAGGCAAGCCTTCTGCTTGGATTGAACTGCTGAAAGCCCGCTGGGCAAAAACCTTCCCGGTGCTGCTGGAGCGGGTTGCGTTCCTGCCCCGCATGTCCTGGGAACGCTTCATGGCGGTGATGGCGCAGATGGACGTGCTGCTCGATCCGCTGCATTTTGGCAGCGGCAATACGTTCTACGATGCGATGGTGAGCGGCACCCCGGTGGTGACCTGGCCGGGGCGGTTCGGCCGGGGACGCAACGTGGCGGCGGCATACCGGCAAATGGGCGTGGCCGATGCCCCGGTTGCGCAGCAACTGGCAGACTATGCGCCGCTGGCCTTGGCTTTGGGCCGGGACACGGAACGTCGCCGCGCGTTGCGCGTCGCGTCATTGGAAGCGGCCGGCCGGGAACTGTTCGAGGATATGCAGGCGGTGCGGGAATTTGAATCCTTTCTGGCGGCGGCTGTGGCGGCGGCCGGACGGGGAGAGCTGTTGCCGCAAGGTTGGCGGCCGGATGTCCAGGCGGGGTCGGCGCCGTTAAAAGGACTCGATGCGGTCAAGATATCGGGTAATCATTAATACCGGACGATGCGCATGAAGCCAGGAAGAAACGACCCGTGCAGTTGCGGTAGCGGGAAAAAATACAAGAACTGTTGTCTGGGGAAAGCCGTGCTAAATCCGTCGCATTCGCCTGCGCCGGCAGCGGACGAAATAAGACAGCTTGATGCACTGTTCAATACCGGTCGCTATGCGGACCTGGAAAACCGGGCGCACGCACTGCTCAAGTCGCATCCGGATTCCGGGGTCGCCTGGAAGCAATTGAGCGCGTCCCTTCACATGCAGGGCAAGGACCCACTGACTGCTTTGCAAAAGGCGGCAGAACTCTTGCCCAATGATGCTGCGGTGTTCAACAATTTGGCCACTGTCCTACAAGACCGCGGGCAATTCGAAGCTGCATTGGACAGTGGCCGCCGCGCGTTGCAGATCAAACCCGGTTTCGCCGAGGCACACAACAATCTGGGCAATATCCTGCAAGACCTTGGTCGACTTGATGAAGCGGTGGCCAGTTATCGCCGCGCGCTCGAGATCAAACCCAGTTTCGTCGCGGCACACAACAATCTGGGTGTGGTGCTGCAATCCCTCGGTGACTTTGGTGATGCTGAAGCAAGTTACCGGCAAGCATTGGAGTCAATACCCGATTTCGCCGAGGCGCAAGCCAACCTGTTGTTCACGTTGAATTATACCAACCACTCACCTGAATACCATTTGGAAGAAGCTTTAAAATATGGACGGATGATAAACAAGCAAGTGACATCACGATTTAGCTCCTGGCAATGCACAGAGCGTCACGAACGCTTGCGCGTCGGGTTGGTGTCCGGCGATCTGTATCAACACTCGGTTGGACATTTTCTGGAGGCCCTGTTAGCCCATATCGATCCGGCGCGCATCGAACTGATCGCCTATCCGACCCACCCCAAGGAAGACGAGCTCAGCGCACGCATCAAGCCGTTCTTTTCCGCATGGAAACCGCTGGTCGGCCTGAGCGACGAAGCCGCTGCGCGCCTGATTCACGCTGACGGGGTGCACGTGCTGATCGACCTTTCCGGGCATACCGCCCACAACCGCCTGCCGGTGTTCGCGTGGAAGCCCGCCCCGGTGCAGGTGACCTGGCTGGGATTGCCGGCCACGACCGGGGTGGCGGAAATCGATTATGTGCTGGGCGATCCCCATGCCATTCCCGCAGAATACGACAGTCACTTTTCGGAAGCGGTGTGGCGCATGCCCGAAAGCTACCTGTGCCTGACCGTTCCCGCTTCCCCGGTGAAGGTCGCGCCGCTCCCGGCACTGGCTACCGGGCAGGTCACCTTCGGCAGTTTCAACAACCTGACCAAGATGAACGATGCGGTGGTGGCGGTATGGGCGCGCATACTCAACTCTGTGCCCGGCTCACGGCTGTTGCTCAAGACGAAACAGTTGAGCGAACCGGCTGTGTGCGACAAGACCCTGCAGCGCTTTGCCGCCTGTGGCATCGCACCCGAGCGGCTGTTGCTGAGCAAAACCACCGTCTCCCGCGATGATCATCTGGCGGCCTACAACAAGGTGGACATCGCCTTGGACACCTTCCCCTATCCCGGAGTGACCACCAGCGCCGAAGCGTTGTGGATGGGGGTGCCGGTGTTGAGCCTGCGCGGCGATCGATTCATGTCGGGTACCGCGGGCAGCATCGCGCACAACGCCGGCTTGCCCGACTGGGTCGCCGCCGACGAAGACGATTATGTGGCCAAGGCGGTGGCCTTTGCATCCGATCTGCAGCGCCTGGCCAGGCTGCGTGCCGGCTTGCGTCAGCAGGTGCTGGCCTCCCCGCTGTTCGACGCACCGCGCTTTGCCCGGAATTTCGAGGATGCGCTGTGGGGGATGTGGCAGGCGCGAACCCACAACAATTTCCCCGACTCTGCCAATATGCTGACTGTATCGCGTGACTGAAGTAGCCTAACCTACATGAAACCAACAAAACACAAACCGATGCAACATGCCCTACCGACCCCTTATCAAGTGGAAGCACTGGTTGCGCTGTATAACGAAGGCCTTTATGCGGAATTGGAAAGCCGGGCGCACGTTCTGGTCGAACAATTCCCGAATTTTGGCTTCGGCTGGAAGCTGTTGGGCGGGGCACTCCAGATGCAGGGCAAGAACGCGCTGCCCGCGTTTCAGAAGACCGCGCAACTCATGCCTGGGGAAGCCGATGCGCATTACAATTTGGGCGTTGCACTGAAAAGCCTGGGGTTGCTGAATGACGCAGCATCCAGCTACCGTCGGGCACTCAAGATCAAACCCGATTATGCCGATGCCCATTACAACCTGGGCAATGTCCTGAAAGACCTGGGACAACTCGATGCCGCAATTGCCAGCTACCGCCAAGCATTGGAACTCAAACCGGATTGCGCCGAGGCGTACAATAATTTGGGTATTGTCCTCAAAAACCGCGGGCAACTGGATGATGCATTGGCCTGCTTTCGCAAGGCTGTGGATCTCAAACCCGACTACGCCGAGGCGCACAAAAGTCTGGGGGCGATCTTGCAAATTTTCGGTCAACCCGATGCGGCACTAGCCAGCTATCGCCGGGCAATGGAACTGCGGCCCGATTTGCTCCAACACTCCGTCTATGCCCACTTGGTGTTGCCTGTCATTCCCGAGTCTCCCGCTGTGATAGCCGAGTGGCGGGAACGCTATATAAATGGGATTGCGGCGCTGATGGATATTCCGGGCACTCTGGAATCTGGGTAGTTCCTCATTTTACCTGGCCTACCATAACGCGGACGACCGCCCGATCATGGAAGCGTTGTGCCGATTGTTTCGCGCACGCGTGCCGGACCTGACATTCACCGCCCCGCATGTGCCGGACTGGCGGCCTCCGTCCGAACGGGGACAACGCATCCGCGTGGGGTTCCTGTCAGAATATCTGTTTGATCACACCATCGGCAAACACTACCAGGGTTTCATCCGCCACCTGGACCGCAACCGCTTCGAGGTGGTGGTGATCCATGGGCCCAAATCCAAACGGGATGCTTTCCGCCAGAATCTGGACGCGCTGGCGGACAAGGTCATCACGCTGCCGTCCCGGCTGAAAAGCCAGCAGCAGGCCGTCGCAGCCGAGCAACTGGATGTGCTGTTCTACCCCGACATCGGCATGTCACCGTCCACCTATTTCCTGGCCTATTCCCGCCTCGCGCCGGTGCAGGCCACCAGCTGGGGACATCCGGATACCAGCGGGTTGGATACCATGGACTACTACGTGGCGGCGGTGACCAATGAACCGGAAGGCGCCGAGGCGTGTTACACCGAGCGACTGATCCGCCTGAACCGCCTGCCGTGCTTTTATTACCAGACGCCGCCCTCCTCCATCCCGAAACTCTCCAAGGCAGAACTGGGCTTGCCGGAAACCGGCATCCTGTACGGCTGTCCGCAGAGCCTGTTCAAGCTCCATCCGGATTTCGATGCAGTGCTGGCGGCCATTGCCGAAGGCGACCCGACCGGACACCTGGTCCTGCCGGAAGGCAATGTACTCTGCATGGATTGAACTGCTGAAAGCCCGCTGGGCAAAAACCTTCCCGGTGCTGCTGGAGCGGGTGCGGTTTCTGCCTTTTATGCCCTTTGATCGCTTCATGGCGGTGATGGCGCAGATGGACGTGCTGCTCGATCCGCTGCATTTTGGCAGCGGCAATACGTTCTACGATGCGATGGTGAGCGGCACCCCGGTGGTGACCTGGCCGGGGCGGTTCGGCCGGGGACGCAACGTGGCGGCGGCATACCGGCAAATGGGCGTGGCCGATGCCCCGGTTGCGCAGCAACTGGCAGACTATGCGCCGCTGGCCTTGGCTTTGGGCCGGGACACGGAACGTCGCCGCGCGTTGCGCGTCGCGTCATTGGAAGCGGCCGGCCGGGAACTGTTCGAGGATATGCAGGCGGTGCGGGAATTTGAATCCTTTCTGGCGGCGGCTGTGGCGGCGGCCGGACGGGGAGAGCTGTTGCCGCAAGGTTGGCGGCCGGATGTCCAGGCGGGGTCGGCGCCGTTAAAAGGACTCGATGCGGTCAAGATATCGGGTAATCATTAATACCGGACGATGCGCATGAAGCCAGGAAGAAACGACCCGTGCAGTTGCGGTAGCGGGAAAAAATACAAGAACTGTTGTCTGGGGAAAGCCGTGCTAAATCCGTCGCATTCGCCTGCGCCGGCAGCGGACGAAATAAGACAGCTTGATGCACTGTTCAATACCGGTCGCTATGCGGACCTGGAAAACCGGGCGCACGCACTGCTCAAGTCGCATCCGGATTCCGGGGTCGTCTGGAAGCTGTTAGGCCTGTCACTTCACATGCAGGGCAAGGATGCCCTGCCAGCCATGCAAAAAGCGGCCGAAAACTTGCCCAATGATGCCGAGGCGCACGGCAATCTGGCCGCTATCCTTCGTGCCCGCGGACAACTCGAAGCTGCACTGGACAGTGGCCGCCGTGCGTTGCAGATCAAACCCGGTTTCGCCGAGGCACACAACAATCTGGGTGTCACCCTCAAAGACCTCGGTCGACTTGATGAAGCGGTGGCCAGTTATCGCCGCGCGCTCGAGATCAAACCCGGTTTCGCCGAGGCACACAACAATCTGGGCCAGGCCTTGAGTGAACTCGGTCAATTCGACAGTGCCGTGGCCAGTTATCGCCATGCGCTCGAGATCAAACCCGGTTTCGCCGAGGCGCACAACAATCTGGGTAACGCGCTGAATGATCTCGGCCAATTGGAAGCCGCGCTGGCTTGTTTCCGCCGTGCAATCGAACTGAAACCCGGATTTGCAGAGGCGCATAACAACTTGGGCGTGGTTCTGCAAACCCTAGGCCAACTTGATGCTGCGGCGGCCAGTTACCGCAAAGCGGTGGAACTCAAGCCCGATTACGCCGAGGCGCACAATAACTTGGGTGTGATTCTGCAAACACTCGGGCAACCGGAAGCCGCATTGGCCAGCTACCGCAAGGCGCTCGAGATTAAACCAGATTTTGCCAAGGCATTTAGTAACCTGCTTTTTCTCCACGGTTACCATGCCTTGACCGATCCCCGTGAATACCTTGCGCTAGCACGCAATTGGGAGCTGGTTTGTGTGCCTGAGGTAGAGCGTAAAATTGCGCACAACAAGACATTTCAGCGCTTGCCACTTTCCGGGCGGAGACTGAAGGTCGGCTATGTATCGGGAGATTATCGACAACATGCTGTGAGCTATTTCATAGAGCAGTTGTTCATTAGTCATGACCGGTCGCAAATTGAGCTATTCGCTTATTCCACCCACAGCCAACCGGATGCCGTCACAGAACGCTTGCAGGCTCTGGCAGAGCATTGGGTTTCCCTCGCGGGAATTTCTGATACTGCAGCACTGGACAAAATTGAGGCTGACGGCATTGATGTACTGATAGACCTGTCCGGCCATACCGCCCGCAACCGCCTGGGGGTTTTTGCCCGCCGCGCAGCGCCCGTACAGGCTTATTATCTGGGTTACTTCGCCAGCACAGGATTGACAGAAATGGACTACTGGATTGGCGACAATAATCTGACACCGCCAGAATTTGACAACCACTTCAGCGAACAAGTCTGGCGCCTGCCGCGTATTTCTTGGAGTTATGACGGTAAAAATGCGCCGCCACCGGCATGGCAACCAGACCCGGACGGTTTCGTATGGATTGGTAGCTTTAACAATCTGGAAAAGTTGACGCCTGCAACCCTGGCCCTTTGGGCGAGGGTGCTTCATGCCCTGCCAGAGGGAAAACTTCTGCTGAAGAACAAACAATTGAGCGATATCGGCAATCGCCAGCGTATCCTGGATGCCCTGTCCAGCAACGGCATCCTGCCGGATCGCATCGAACTCAAGGACAGCAGCTCCACACCGGACTGGTGTACCCATATGGCCTATTATGATCGACTGGACATCGCACTTGACCCGGTCGGTGCCATGGGCGGTGTCACCACCACCTGCGACGCGCTATGGATGGCAGTGCCCATTATTGCCATGCAGGGAAACCGCGTGGCATCCCGAGCGACGGCCGCTATACTGATCGCTCTCGGCCACCCCGAATGGATTGCGCACTCTGAAACCGAATATATCGACAAGGTTGTCGCGCTTGCCCGGGACGTGGAACTGCGCAAGTCACTCCGTTCCGAGCAGCGCAACCGGATGGCCTCCAGCCCGTTGTGCGATGCCCCTGGCTTGGCCAGATCCCTGGAGAACGCCTACTTTGAAATGTTTGAACGTTGGCTCGATAATAAAAATCAAAAAACTTGCATCACCAGTTAATATGGCTCGATCAATATAACAGTATACGAATTATCAAATATGATTCCACGAGGACTGCCTTTACCTCGACTTCGAGGAAGGTGTGCAAAGCACATGCTTTCGCATCTGGCTGAGGAAGTTCATGTGTGGTCCTATCGTTTCCAGAGCGAACCGGAAGAAGTCGTCCATTTTCCAGCCCGCCTTTAATCAAGCTTGCGATTCCCCTGCTGCTGGATAATTTGATGCGCCCTTGTCCCTGGAGATGCTTCTGAATTAGGCTTCTTCACCAATTTCACTTGCTATTGAAGCAGCCCCCGAGTTTCGCCTGCCTTAACTGGACGAAAATCCTTAAACATGAAACCCGCCTGTTGAAAAACCAAGATGATCTCATCCCGGCAATTGAGGCATATGTGGCATAAGACCATGGGCAGTGAAAGTACTAATATGAAATCGATGCGATTACAATGCTGTGTGATAACCACCCCGAACCAGCAAGCATGAAGCCAGGAACGCACGTCACCATGCAACAGACCCCGCCCCCCGCCGAAGTGGACGCGCTGATTGCGTTGTATAACGCTCGCCGCTATGCGGAACTGGAAGGCCGGGCGCGCATTCTGGTCGAACAATTCCCCAACTTCGGCTTCGGCTGGAAGCTGCTGGGCGGCGCACTGCAGATGCAGGGCAAGAGCGCATTGCTCGCCTTCAGGAAGGCATCCGAACTCATGCCCGGTGAAGCCGATGCACATTACAATCTGGGGGTTGCCCAGAAGAGCTTCGGACTGGTTAGTGAAGCTGTAGCCAGCTACCGCAGAGCACTGCAAATAAATCCTGAGTATGCCGAGGCATATTACAACTTGGGCAATGTGTTGACAGAACTCGGGCAGCTCGACGAAGCAGTCACCATCTACCATCAGGCATTGCAGGTCAAACCGGACTTCGCCGATGTGCACATCAAATTGGGTAATGTGCTCAAGGATCTCGGCCAACTCGACGAGGCAATGACCTGTTACCGCCGTGCACTGGCGCTCAAGCCAGATTACGCCGATGCGTATAACAACCTGGGCAATGCGCTGAAGGATCTCGGTCAGCTCGACGAGGCGGCGGCCAGCTATCGCCGTGCGCTGGAGGTCAAGCCCGATTTCGCTGATGCGTATAACAACCTGGGCATTGCACTCAAAGAGCTAGGTCAACCGGATGCAGCATTGTCCTGCTGTCGCAGATCTCTCGAACTGAGGCCTGATTTCGCCGATGCACACAACAATCTGGGTACACTTCTTAGAGAACTCGGCCGAATCGACGCTGCAGTGGTGAGTTATCGCAGGGCGGTGGAACTCAAGCCTGATTTTGCCGAGGCGCATGAGAATCTGGGCAACGCCCTGCAAGAGTTCGGTCAACACGATGAAGCTCGGGCCAGTTTCCGTCGTGCAGCTCAACTTAAGCATAATCTTGCCGAGGCCTATAACAAACTTGGCAGCACTTTACTTGAGCGAAAACAATTAGATGGTGCCTTAGCCAACTTTCTCCGCGCTGTATATCTCAAGCCAGATTTTGCCAGGGCTCACAACAATCTGGGGCTCGCTTTACTGGAAAGCAGACAATTTGATGGTGCGGTGGCCAGCTTTCACCGCGCACTGCAGCTAAACCCCGATTCCGCCGAAACACATTTCAACCTTGGAGTTGCCTTCAAAGACCTAGGGCGACCCGTTGCTGCAGCAGCCAGCTACCGCAAAGCGCTGGAGATCAAACCAGATTATCTTGAGGCGTATGGCAACCTCGGTAATGTACTAATAGATCTCGGGCGTCTGGATGCTGCGGTGGACAGCTATCTCCGAGCGCTGCAGATCAAACCCGATTATGTCGAGGCTCACAGCAACCTGCTTTTCTGTCTCAGCCATAGCGAAGCAGCAGATGCACAGGCACTTGTTTGCCGAACACCGCCGCTTTGCCGAACAGCGCGAAGCGCCCCTGCGAGCCCGCTGGCCGCAGCATCGCAACTCGCGGGAGCCGGAACGCTGTTTGCAGGTCGGTTTCGTGTCGGGCGATTTATGGAACCATGCCGTCGCTCACTTTATCGAACCGGTGCTGGCCCATTTGGCTAGCTATCCGCAATTGTCATTGCACGCCTATTACAACAATGTGATTGAGGACGCTGTCACCCGGCGCCTGCGCGGATACCTGACGCACTGGCATTCGATCGTCGGCATGCCGGACGATGCGCTGGCGCAAAAGATCCGCGACGACGGCATCGACATCCTGATCGACCTTTCGGGCCACACCGGCAAACATCGTTTGCTGGCCTTTGCACGAAAGCCGGCGCCCGTGCAGGCCAGCTGGATCGGCTATCCCGGCACCACCGGCCTGAGCGCGATGGATTACTATCTGGCGGACCGCTTTTTTCTGCCGCCCGGCCAATTCGATGGACAATTCACGGAAAAAATTAGTGTACGCTTGCCGGCTATTGCGCCTTTCTTGCCGCACGAGAGTGCTCCGCCCGTCAATGCCCTGCCTGCCCTGAACAACGGCTATATGACTTTTGGCAGCTTTAACCGCCTAAGTAAAATCACCCGTTCAGTCATTGCCTTGTGGGCGCAACTGTTGCGCGCCCTGCCTGACTCCCGCATGTTGTTGGGGGCGATGTCCCAGGATGGCAATTACACTACGCTGATCGAATGGTTTGCGCAGGAAGGCATCGAACGGGAGCGGCTGGATTTTCATGTGCGCAGCGACATGAACGTCTATCTGGAGAAGCATCATAATGTGGACATCTGTCTCGATACTTTTCCATACAATGGGGGCACCACCACCTGCCATGCGTTGTGGATGGGGGTGCCGACCCTGACTATGACCGGGAGTACCCCGGCTGGCAGGGCCGGAGTTGCAGTTATGGGTCATGCGGGTCTGGATGCATTTGTCGCACATGATGCGGCTGATTTCGTGCAGAAGGGTTTGTCCCGGGCGGGCGATCTGGCCGCGCTGTCCGATATCCGGATGGGGTTGAGAGAACGCTTTGCCAGGTCAGCGATGGGCCAGCCGGCAGTGGTTGCAGAAGGTTTGGCGCGCGCACTGCGTATCATCTGGCAACGCTGGTGCGGGGGACTCCCGCCTGTCGCCGTCGACGCTAGCGACAATCAAGTGAATCATGATGCCCGCCCGTTGAAATACGAAATCAGCGGGAACATCGGTGATCAAGGAATATGAATGTGAAACCCGGAAGAAACGACCCGTTGCAGCAGACCCAACCGCCACCTGCCGAGATGAACACGTTGATGACCTTGTTTAACACGGGTCGTCATGCCGAAGTAGAAAGCCGGGCGCGCTCGCTGGTTGGACAGTACCCAAACTCCGGGTATGCATGGGAATTATTAGGCCTATCGCTTCAGATACAAGGTAAAGATTCATTGCACGCTTTTCAAAGGACAGCGGAGCTATTGCCTGATGATGCAGGAGCTCATTACAATTTAGGGTCTGTACAGAAAAACCTCGGCCAACTTGAAAATGCCGTAACTAGCTACCGCCGGGCAATAAAGTTCAAACCCGATTTCTCCGAGGCGCACAATAATCTCGGCAATGCCTTAAGAAATCTCGGGCAACTTGACGACGCATTGTCTAGCTATCGATGTGCGTTAAAGATCAAACCCGATTCGGCTGATGTACATAACAACATGGGCACCGTTCTCAAGGATCTCGGCCGACTCGATGACGCAGTGGCCAGCTACCGCCGGGCAGTTGAGATCAAGCCCGATTTCGCCGATGCACATTACTATCTTGGCAACGTACTGAAGGTGCTTGGACAACCCGATGCCGCGCTTGAAAGCTATCGCCGTGCATTGGAACTCAAGCCTGATCTTACCGAGGCATATGTCAACCTGGGCAATGTTTTGGCAAATCTTGGGCAACCCGAAGCCGCAATGGCTAGCTATCGCCGGGCGCTGCAGATCAAGCCCGATTATACCGAGGCAAATCTCAACCTGGGTAATGTACTGGCAGACGTCGGGCTACCCGATGATGCAGCAGCCAGCTACCGCAGTGCACTGCAGATCAAACCCGATCATGTCGAAGCGTTCAGCAACCTGCTTTTCTGTCTCAGCCATAGCGAAGCAGCAGATGCACCGGCACTTGTTTGCCGAACACCGCCGCTTTGCCGAACAGTTCGAAGCGCCCCTGCGAGCCCACTGGCCGCAGCATCGCAACTCGCGGGAGCCGGAACGCTGTTTGCAGGTCGGTTTCGTGTCGGGCGATTTATGGAACCATGCCGTCGCTCACTTTATCGAACCGGTGCTGGCCCATTTGGCTAGCTATCCGCAATTGTCATTGCACGCCTATTACAACAATGTGATTGAGGACGCTGTCACCCGGCGCCTGCGCGGATACCTGACGCACTGGCATTCGATCGTCGGCTTGCCGGACGATGCACTGGCGCAAAAGATCCGCGACGACGGCATCGACATCCTGATCGACCTTTCGGGCCACACCGGCAAACATCGTTTGCTGGCCTTTGCACGAAAGCCGGCACCCGTGCAGGCCAGCTGGATCGGCTATCCCGGCACCACCGGCCTGAGCGCGATGGATTACTATCTGGCTGACCGCTTTTTTCTGCCGCCCGGCCAATTCGATGGACAATTCACGGAAAAAATTAGTGCGCCTTGCCGGCTATTGCGCCTTTCTTGCCGCACGAGAGTGCTCCGCCCGTCAATGCCCTGCCTGCCCTGAACAACGGCTATATGACTTTTGGCAGCTTTAACCGCCTAAGTAAAATCACCCGTTCAGTCATTGCATTGTGGGCGCAACTGTTGCGCGCCCTGCCTGACTCCCGCATGTTGTTGGGGGCGATGTCCCAGGATGGCAATTACACTACGCTGATCGAATGGTTTGCGCAGGAAGGCATCGGACGGGAGCGGCTGGATTTTCATGTGCGCAGCGACATGAGCGTCTATCTGGAGAAGCATCATAATGTGGACATCTGTCTCGATACTTTTCCATACAATGGGGGCACCACCACCTGCCATGCGTTGTGGATGGGGGTGCCGACCCTGACTATGACCGGGAGTACCCCGGCTGGCAGGGCCGGAGTTGCAGTTATGGGTCATGCGGGTCTGGATGCATTTGTCGCACATGATGCGGCTGATTTCGTGCAGAAGGGTTTGTCCCGGGCGGGCGATCTGGCCGCGCTGTCCGATATCCGGATGGGGTTGAGAGAACGCTTTGCCAGGTCAGCGATGGGCCAGCCGGCAGTGGTTGCAGAAGGTTTGGCGCGCGCACTGCGTATCATCTGGCAACGCTGGTGCGGGGGACTCCCGCCTGTCGCCGTCGACGCTAGCGACAATCAAGTGAATCATGATGCCCGCCCGTTGAAATACGAAATCAGCGGGAACATCGGTGATCAAGGAATATGAATGTGAAACCCGGAAGAAACGACCCGTTGCAGCAGACCCAACCGCCACCTGCCGAGATGAACACGTTGATGACCTTGTTTAACACGGGTCGTCATGCCGAAGTAGAAAGCCGGGCGCGTTCACTGCTTGAGCATTATCCGGATGCCGGCCACGTCTGGCAGGTATTGGGCATATCCCTTCATATGCAGGGCAAGGATTCCCTGTTTGCTTTGCAAAAGACAGCTTATCTGTTGCCTGAGGATGCCGGCGTGCACAATAACCTGGGTAATGCGCTACATGACCTCGGGCAACTCGATGGTGCGGTGGCCGCCTACCGCCGGGCGGTGGAACTCAAGCCTGATTTCGCCATGGCGCACATCAATCTGGGCAATGTTCTGAAAGACCTCGGACAATACCAGGGCGCGCTGGCGAGCTACCGCCGTGCGGTTGATCTTAAACCCGGTTCCGCCGAGACGCATTTCAACTTGGGTGTTGCCTTGCAATTGCTTGGTCGACTTGACGACGCGGTGACCAGTTACCGCCGCGCGCTGGAGATCAATCCCGATTACGTTGTTGCACATAACAACCTGGGCATTGCCCTGCAAGGGCTCGGTCAACTTGACGCCGCTTTGGCCAGCTACCGCCGGGCGATGGAGATCATGCCTGATTTCGCGGAAGCGCATTGCAATCTGGGCAATGCCCTGCAAGAAGCCGGGCAACTTGACGCTGCGGTAGCCAGTTGCCGCCGTGCATTGGAACTCAAACCGGATCTCGCCGAGGCGCATCTCAGCCTAGGCAAAGCTCTAGCAAATCTGTGGCAACCCGATGACGCCATGGCCAGTTTTCGCCGTGCGCTGGAGTTCAAGCCTGATTATGCCGATGTGTATGTCAACCTCGGTAGTGTTCTGACAAGCCTCGGGCTACCCGATGACGCAGCAGCCAGCTACCGCAGGGCACTGCAGATCAAACCCGATCATGTTGAAGCGTTCAGCGATTTGCTTTTCTGTCTCAGCCATAGCGAAGCAGCAGATGCACCGGCACTTGTTTGCCGAACACCGCCGCTTTGCCGAACAGTTCGAAGCGCCCCTGCGAGCCCGGTGGCCGCAGCATCGCAACTCGCGGGAGCCGGAGCGCTGTTTGCAGGTCGGTTTCGTGTCGGGTGATTTAAGGAACCATGCCGTCGCTCACTTTATCGAACCGGTGCTGGCCCATTTGGCTAGCTATCCGCAATTGTCATTGCACGCCTATTACAACAATGTGATTGAGGACGCTGTCACCCGGCGCCTGCGCGGATACCTGACGCACTGGCATTCGATCGCCGGCTTGCCGGACGATGCGCTGGCGCAAAAGATCCGCGACGACGGCATCGACATCCTGATCGACCTTTCGGGCCACACCGGCAAACATCGTTTGCTGGCCTTTGCACGAAAGCCGGCGCCCGTGCAGGCCAGCTGGATCGGCTATCCCGGCACCACCGGCCTGAGCGCGATGGATTACTATCTGGCTGACCGCTTTTTTCTGCCACCCGGCCAATTCGATGGACAATTCACGGAAAAAATTGTGCGCTTGCCGGCTATTGCGCCTTTCTTGCCGCACGAGAGTGCTCCGCCCGTCAATGCCCTGCCTGCCCTGAACAACGGCTATATGACTTTTGGCAGCTTTAACCGTCCGAGTAAAATCACCCGTTCAGTCATTGCCTTGTGGGCGCAACTGTTGCGCGCCTTGCCTGACTCCCGCATGTTGTTGGGGGCGATGTCCCAGGATGGCAATTACACTACGCTGATCGAATGGTTTGCGCAGGAAGGCATCGGACGGGAGCGGCTGGATTTTCATGTGCGCAGCGGTATGCGCGCCTATCTGGGACAGTATCAAAATGTGGACATCTGTCTCGATACATTTCCATACAATGGGGGCACCACCACCTGCCATGCGCTGTGGATGGGGGTGCCGACCCTGACTATGACCGGGAGTACCCCGGCTGGCAGGGCCGGAGTTGCAGTTATGGGTCATGCGGGTCTGGATGCATTTGTCGCACATGATGCGGCTGATTTCGTGCAGAAGGGTTTGTCCTGGGCGGGCGATCTGGCCGCGCTGTCCGATATCCGGACGGGATTGAGGGAACGCTTTGCCAGGTCAGCGATGGGCCAGCCGGCAGTGGTTGCAGAAGGTTTGGAGCGCGCACTGCGTATCATCTGGCAGCGCTGGTGTACCGGTATGACGGCGGAATCATTTGAAGTGAATCAGCAAGTCATATGGCAATACAATGCAAGAGACCAACACATGACAAAATCCAAAAAAACGTTACCCATTTATGTCACCCAACCGGTGTTGCCGCCATTGGAAGAGTTCATCCCCTATCTGGAAAAGATATGGGAAAGCAAATGGCTGACCAATGCCGGCCCTTTTCATGAGCAACTGGAACAGGAACTGTGCGATTATCTCGGTGTGGAACACATCGCTTTGTTCACCAATGGCACGATAGCGCTGATCACCGCCCTGCAGGCGCTGCGCATCACCGGAGAGGTGATCACCACGCCGTATTCCTTTGTGGCCACAGCCCATTCCCTGCTGTGGAACGGCATCAAGCCGGTGTTCGTGGATATTGACCCGGATACGCTCAACCTGGACCCGGACAGGATCGAGGCCGCCATCACGCCGCAAACCACCGCCATCATGCCGGTGCATTGCTACGGGCATCCCTGCGATGTGGACGGCATCCAGAAGATCGCCGACAACTACGGACTGAAGGTCATCTACGATGCCGCGCATGCCTTCGGCGTGCAACTGCATGGCGGCAGCGTGCTCAACCACGGCGACCTGTCGGTGCTGAGCTTTCACGCGACCAAGGTGTTCAACACCTTCGAAGGCGGCGCCATCGTCTGTCCGGATGCCAAGACCAAACAGCGCATCGACCACCTGAAGAACTTCGGCTTCGTGGACGAAGTGACGGTGGTTGCTCCCGGCATCAACGGCAAGATGAGCGAGATTCAACGCGGCGTTCGGCCTGCTGCAACTCAAAGGCATAGATGCGGCCCTGCAAAAACGCAAAGCCATCGATGCGCGTTACCGCGACGGCGCTGGCCGGTGTGCAAGGGATTCACTGCCTGCCGGCCGCAGGCGAAAAGGCCGCCAATTACGCCTACTTCCCGATACTGGTGCGGCCTGGATATCCGCTGGGTCGCGATGCGCTGTATCAAGTGCTGCGCGACAACGGCATCCATGCGCGCCGCTATTTCTATCCGCTGATCAGCGACTTTCCGATGTACCGCGGCCTGCCCTCGGCGGCCCGGTCGAATCTGCCGGTGGCGAGCAAGGCGGCAAGCGAAGTGATTTGCCTGCCGATCTATCCCGATCTGGACACCGCCGATGTCAGCCGGGTGATCGAGATCATCCGTGCGGCAAGCGAGAAGCAGCCGTGAAAATAAGGAATGTCCTGGTGTTCCCGGCGGGAACAGAGATCGGGCTCGAGATATACCAGGCCCTGAAGTCCTGCAAAGAATTGCGCGTATTCGGCGCGGGCCAGAACATCTCGAACCATGCAAGGTTCGTCTATCCCGAATACCATGAGTTGCCCAGCATCCAAGAAGAAGGCTGGCTGGAAGCGCTGAACGGCGTTTGCGCAAAGCTCGAGATCGACTATATATTCCCTGCCTACGACGATGTCATCGTCGCGCTCAGCCGGGCGGCAGACAGGATTCCCGCGGCACTGATCACTTCCCCACTGAAAACCTGCGAGATCACCCGCTCCAAGACCGCCACCTACCGTGCGCTGGCGGGCAAGGTGCGCGTGCCGCATGTGTACGCTTCCGCCAATGAAATCGACCGCTACCCGGTGCTGGTAAAGCCGGACCGGGGCCAGGGTTCGCAAAGCGTGCGCATGGTCAATTCGGAAGATGATCTGGATCATGCCCTGCGCGAAGTGCGCGATCCGGTCATCTGCGAATACCTGCCGGGCGAGGAATTCACCGTGGACTGTTTTTCCGATCGGGAACGCGGGCTGATGTTCGCAGGCGCCAGGAGCCGCCGCCGCATCCGCAACGGCATTTCGGTCAATACGGTAACCGTACAGCTTCCGGAGGCAACACAGATCGCCGCTATCATCGGGCGCGCATTGGATCTGCGCGGAGCCTGGTTCTTCCAGCTCAAGCGCGCAGCAGACGGAAAGCTGGCACTGCTCGAGGTTGCGCCGCGCATCGCGGGCGCGATGGCCGCACACCGCGTGAAAGGCGTGAACTTCCCGCTGCTTAGTATCTTCGAGCATGAACGATTGAACCTCGGATTGCTGGTCAATTCTGGAACGGTCGAACTCGACCGGGCATTGACGAATCGTTACCGGTATCAGGTGTCCTTCAATACCGCATATGTCGATCTGGACGACACGTTGATCCTGCGCGGGCAAGTCGATCTGCAGGTGATCAAATTCATCTATCAGTGCATCAATCAGGGCAAGCGGGTGAAGCTGATCACACGGCACCGCGAAGATATCGGTGTGACACTGCGCAAGCACCGACTCGAGAACCTGTTTGACGATATCATCCACAACACCGAAGGCGCAGCGAAGTCCAGCCTGATCACCGAACGGGATGCCATATTCATTGACGACAGTTTTGCGGAGCGCATGGATGTGGCGACCAGCTGCGGCATACCCACGTTCGACGCCAGCATGCTCGAGGTGCTTGCCGAACGGGCTGAATTCATCAACGGAGAATAACATGACCAGTCCTCATGACGAAAAGGCCTTCCTTGAAAGCGTGATACACACCTATGTCACCAGCGAGAGCCCGGAGGATCGCCTGATCAAGTCACTCGCGGTGCGCACCTTCAAACCGTTTGTCCGCCCGGGCGGGAGCGGTCTGGAGTTCGGTTGCTGTGACGGCTTCATGAGCGCGCTGATTGCGCCGTTGTGCGCCGACCTGACCGTGGTTGACGGTTCAAAGACTTTCATCGAAATGGCTCGCAAGCGTGTGCCGCTGCAAGTCAAATTCGAACATGCGCTGTTCGAGGATTTCAATCCGGGCAGGAAATTCGATTACATATTCGCCACTTACGTGCTTGAGCATGTCTCCGATGCGATCGGCTTTCTGAAACATGCGCGCAGCCTGTTGAGCGAACAAGGGCTGCTGTTTATCGTCGTGCCGAATGCGCGCGCGATGTCCAGGCAGATCGCGCGCCATATGGGGCTGATAGACGATCTCTTCGCGCTGACCCAAAACGATATCAATCACGGGCATCGCCGCGTTTACGACAGGATCTCATTCAACAAGGACATCGGCGACGCCGGCCTGCAACAGGTCAGCCAGGGCGGCCTGCTGCTCAAACTGCTGGCCGATTTCCAGATGGACAAGATGATAGAGACCGGGATCATCGCCGACCCGCAGATCGAAGGGCTGTACAAGATGGGCCTCGAATACCCTGATTTTGCCGGCAGTTTGTTTTCGGTATGTAAGGCGGATTGAAATAGAGAATTCGAGATGGATGTCGGAAAAGGCATTGTCCTTCTAGCAAGCGACGTATACTCGTATATGTTTGCTTCTGCAGAGAAATGATGCATGTTGGACATACCCAGTACAATTGAACCGATATTTAATCACTGATATATTTCATTTTGAAAACTACCCAAACAAATTGACTTGCACTTGACTGGTTGGGCTTGGCAATACGATGAAGAAAAGATGACGGGCAGTCACCAACATTTGTTGTTAAGGCAGTCGGTGGGTATGCTGATACTGTCGGGACCCGTGGCAATATTGCGAATGCTTTTCTTTTTTGATTGTCGCGAGATAGTATTGCGGTGATGTGGGAAGGGATTAATGCTTGTTCTTGGTACGCTTTGCAATATATTATGTGGTTTTCTGTGATAATTAACGTATTTAGGGAATAGACTATGAGTGGAATTTATAGAAGTTTATTTTGGGTTGGAATATTTGGCACGTTATATCTGCAGTCATCAATTGTGCTTGCAGACACTGCCGCATCACCTACACCAGCAGCAAGCTCTGTATCCGCTGTTCCGGTTAAGCCTGTTGACCCGAAAAAACTCGTTGAACAGGCGGAAGATAAGCTCGACCAAGAAGATTTAGCTGCAGCAATAAATCTTTACAACCAGGCTGCCGAACTGAACTACACACCTGCTCAGGTTGCCATGGGTGGCTTCGCGGAATCAGGGGAATTTTTTGATACTGCGGTCGGTTGGTATCTCATGGCGGCCATGCAGGGAGACGCCGCCGGCCAATTTCATTTGGCGCAAATGTATCAATCAGGCCGCGGGATTGAAAAGGATGATATGAAAGCGTTATACTGGTACAGGCGATCTGCAGCACAAGATTTTGTGCCCGCGATACAGGTGATTGCATTCGCATACCGTAAGGGAGGTTTCTCAGGGCAAATACAGGTCGATCTGGAACGGGCAAATACCTGGGATCGCAAGGCAGTACAACTGGAAGCAGTTCAAAATAAGGCTGCTGACGAGGCGATGGCTGAAAAAAGAAAAGCAATAGAAGAGGCCCTGAAAAAAAGTAAAGAAAAAGAAGAGGCCAAAAAAGGCAGTTGAAGCCGCAAAAAGAGCGATTGATTATTGAAATACAAGCACCCTAAGTTAAAGCCCACCGTCATCCCCGAGCAAATGACCAAAAAAATATCCTCGCCATCTAAAATCTTGAAAATCCGGAAAGTCATGCTGGCTTTGTATGCATTTTTCGTATTGTCGTCTGGCTCGGGAAGTGCCCAAGCAGCCGATACGATCAATGGCGGTAAGCTATATGCAGTGCATTGTGTATCCTGTCACGGTGCTTCGGGTGTCAACATCATGCCAAATGCTCCCAATTTCGCGCAAGGCGAGGGCTTGTTGAAGCCGGATTATTTATTGCTGTCCTCCATCAAGAACGGAATAAACGCCATGCCGGCTTATCAGGGAATATTGACCGACCAGGATATCCTGGATGTGATCGTTTATCTGCGTACCTTAAACTGATGTAGCCCTGTTCGCCAAGTCGGGGCTGCAACCACCGACACATGTCTAATCAACTGAATCTTATGCGCGCCACAAATTATCTGTTTATCGCGTTGTTCATCGCCTCAATAGGTGCTGCTCATGCCGAGAAGCCATCCTCCAAAGCTCGTATTTCCACGAGTCATTGATACATTCGATGTGGGCGAAAACACCATCGTAAGGGCCCTTACCGTAGAACCCAAAAAAAACACCCTGTGGGTAGGCACTTCCGTCGGCGTCCTTGAGATCGACCTTGCAACCTACAACTTGCGCAACTCCTTTACCCGCGACAGCGGGTTGGCAAATGAATACGTGTTCTCAATCGGCATAGACAAAGACGGTTACAAGTGGTTTGGGACCAATGCAGGCGGTGCCTCGCGTTACCGCGATGGCATATGGAAAACCTATTTTCCCATGCATGGACTGGCCGACTACTGGGTCTACTCCTTTGCCAATCAGCACAACGGGGATCTTGTGGATAGGGACTTGGGCGGGCGTCAATCGGGTTGACCTGCACACCATGAAGTTCACCACCTATGTAAAAGAGTTGATAAACGAATGGGTCTACGGCATCGCAGTGGATAATCAGGATCGCGTGTGGTTCGGAACCGAAGCAGGCATTTCGATGTTCGACGGCAAAAACTGGCAATCCTGGAGCCACAAGGACGGCTTGGGTGCGCCCAACAAAAACCATCGTGGCCCCGAGCCCAAACACCGGCCTTGGGACACGCTCACGCCACGATCTGAGCATGTTGTCGGGAGACGGAAAACTCACTTACAACCCCAGCTATGTATTTGCCCTACAGATAACACCCGACCAGTCAGTCTGGGCCGCCACCTGGGGTGGCGGGGTAAGCCGCTTCGACGGCAAGCATTGGCGTAACTTCACAACCCGCGACGGTTTGGCGGGAGATATCGTTTACAGCATCGCCCAAGAGCCGAACGGCGTACTATGGTTCGGCACCGATGGCGGTGTCAGCCGTTATGACGGAAAAAGCTGGCACAATTACAACAAGAAGGATCGGCCTGCTTACAAGATAACGTCTATGCGCTGGCGGTTGCACCCAACGGAGACGTCTGGGCCGGCTCCAGGCGCGGTGTGACGCGCATCGGCCAGTAATCTGGGTTAATATATTTCGTTGAACCGGTGAAAAATTTTGGGGATCATTATATGCAACTGAATATCAAATCGGTAACAGTAATCGCGGTTGTCGCTGTCATCGCGATTGTCGGGATTTATACCCTAAGCATGAAACCTGCGTCCACGCCTCAACCTGGTAAGGCAGGCGCGCTTCAGCCAGGCGCGGCACTTCCTCCCGGCCATCCCCCGGTAAGTCGGGGAGGCCCCCCTGGTGAAATGGCCGGATCATCCGCCAGGCCAGCCCCCATGGACAATCGTGAAACCCCGCAAGCAGGACAGTCCGGGAACGTTACGGAGGATCCGAACACCAAGTTCACGCATTTTCGTACCGGCAACAGCAATGTCAAATCCATTTTCATCGACGGCAAAGTGGTGTGGGTCGCCACATCTGGCGGTGTGATACGCTACAACACCGGCACAGACGAGTTCAAAGTATATGATGTTACCAACGGCAGTGGACTGATCTCCAACGGCATCTTCTACATCGGCAAGTTGGATGATCGTATCGCAGTGGGCACTTATGGCGGCGGAATGTCCCTGTACAACCCGACCAGCGACAAATGGGAAAACTTCAATGTCCCCAACGGTCTGGCGGATGCTTTCGTCTACAAGGTCATGAAGGCATCAAACGGGGACATCTGGATCGCCACCTGGTCGGGTGCCAATCGCATCCGTGGTGGAGACTTGAAGGACCGCTCCAAATGGGATGTGTATACAGTGGAAAACACCAAGGGCGGGCTACCCAACGACTGGGTATATAGTCTGGCTGAAGGCAAGAATGGCGAAATGTGGTTTGCCACTGAAGGAGGTCCGGCGCGCTTCAAGGACGGGAAATGGCAACATTGGAAGGTCGGTGCGCCGTTCTCGAAAATCAAGAACGACCCCAAATTCGGTATCGACCCCTCCAAGCTTTCAGAACATCACGCTCAACAGGCAAGGGAAATGGGCCTGACTAGCGGCGCGGGCGCCTACAACCCCAACTATATCGTATCAATGCTGGTGGATCCTGACGGCACAGTGTGGTGTGGCACATGGGGAGGCGGATTGGCGCGCTACGATGGAAAAAAATGGAGCAACTACACCATGTCCGACGGTTTGCCGGGCAATCTGGTTTTCATGCTTCATCGTGATCCAACCGGAACATTGTGGATCGGGACCAATAACGGAGTGGCACTTTACCAAGGCGACAAATTCGATAGCAAAAAACCCAAGGTTCTGACTACCAAAGATGGGCTGTACGCGAATATCGTGTTTACCATGGCAACCGCGCCGGACGGCAGCAATTGGCTGGGCAGTTACGGAGGCGTGACACACCTGAAGTAGTAACCCAATGACATATCTTCCGCAAACCAATCGTGCCTTGGAGAGATATACGATTTGACTATACGGCCTCCTGTTGAGACGGAAATCGTTGTGTATCCAGGCGATCCGCTATATTGACTGAGCCTGTTATATCCGATGATTTCAAACCCCAAGGCGAAAATCCCGGTCGCGATCCCGCCCAGCGGTAACTGGCTCTGCTACATATTATGTTGCGCGGACGACACACTCTACACAGGAATCACCAACAATCTGCAAAAACGTCTCGCGGCACATAATGCGGGAACGGCAACAAAATACACGCGGGCGCGCGGACCAGTCGAATTGGTATTTGTGGAAAGCTGTACCGACAAATCATCCGCGCTGAAGCGCGAGATTGAAATAAAAAGTCGATTGCGTGCGGAGAAATTGACCCTGATTGAATCGGCGATAAGATAGCTGCTTTCTTCCCACCTACACAATTTTCCAGTTGGCGGCCTCGCTAGGCGACGTTATTCCGACCACTAAATCACAGAGGGCGGAAGAACCGCCCCAACCTATTTATAGAGCAGATGCGGCAACCAGGTGGAAATGATCGGGACGTAGGTAATCAGCCCAAGGTAGACCAGCATCACGCCGACCCAAGGCAGCGTTGCGATCGAGACTTCGGTCAGGCCCATTTTCGCCAGATGACTGGAAACGAACAGGTTCAGTCCGACCGGCGGGTGGATCATGCCGATCTCCATGTTCACCACCATGATGATGCCCAGATGTATCGGGTCTATGCCCATGGTCCTGGCAATCGGCAGGAACAGCGGCGCCAGGATCAGCACGATGGACGTCGGTTCCATGAATTGCCCGGCGGCGATCAATGCCAGGTTGACCATCAGCAAAAACATCCAGGGTTGCAGATGCTGCTCCAGCACCCATTGCGACATGTTTTGCGGGATCTGCTCGGAGGTCATCAGGAACGAGAACAGTATCGCGTTGGTGATGATATACAGCAGCATCGCGCTGGTGTTGGCGGCACTCAGCAGTGATTTCGGGACTTGCTTCCATTTCAGATCGCGGTAAAAGAATTTCGCCGCGATGAAGGCATATACCGCCGCTACCGCCGCGGCCTCGGTGGGAGTGAAGATGCCGCCGTATATCCCGCCTATCACGATCACCACCAGGAAAATGCCGCCCCACGCATCGCGGAACGAGCGCCAGAATTCTTTGCTGGTGGGTTTGGGCAGGGTGGGAAAATTCTTTCGTTTGGCTTGCACAAACACCAAAGCCATCATGATCGCGGCCAGCAGGATGCCGGGCATGATGCCGGCGATGAACATCTTGCCGGCGCTCTCGGAGGTGGCCACCGCATAGATGATCATCACGATGGACGGCGGGATCAGGATGCCCAGCGAACCTGACGAGGTGATCACGCCCACGCTGAAGCGCTTCGGATAACCAGCCTTGACCATCGCGGGCAACATCACCGAACCGATCGCCATCACCGTGGCCGGGCTGGAGCCGGAGATCGTGGCGAAGAACGCGCAGGCCAGCACCGCCGCCATCGCCATGCCGCCGGGCATCCAGCCGACCAGGTTGTAGGCGAAGCGCACGATGCGCGAGGATATCTTGCCGTCGATCAGGAATTGGCCGGAGAGCACGAAGAACGGCACGGCCATGATGGAAAAGCTTTCCAGTCCGGTGAACAGGCGCTGGGAAATGATATTGATCGTGTCGAACGAAAATGACGAGAACCCGAGCATGTAGATCAGCACCGTGGTGCCGAGCGCGATGGAAATGGGGGTGCTGGTCAGCAGCAATACGAGCAGGATGCTCAGGATGATGACGGCGGTCATGCGGCCACCTCATGCGTCTCTTCGTCGCCGAAGCTATGAGTCGGCAGCGTCCCGGTCTTGGCAAAGTGCAACAGTACTTGCAGGAAGCGGTAGCACATCAGCCCGGAACCGAACGGGATGGCGAGATAGACGATCCACATCGGCATCTCCATGTCGGGCGACACCTGGCCTGTGCCGTAGATGAATATCACCCAGCGCGCGCCGAAGAACGCGATCGAACCGGTGAAGATCATGCCCAGCGACAGCGCGACCATGACCATCTTGCGGCGTATCGAGGGGCGCACCCAGTTGACCAGGAAATCCACGCCGATGTGGATGCCGGTGCGCACGCCATATGCGGCGCCGAACTTCGCCATCCAGATGAACAGATAGATGGTGAGCTCCTGCGCCCAATCGATGCCCGAACCGTTGATGTAGCGCATCGCTACGGCAGTAAAAGTAACGAGTGTGGCCGCCGCCATGAAGCTGGCGATCAGGAATTCCTCGAAGTGATTCAGCAAGCGATTGATCATTGACGCCCCCTGCGTTGCTTTTGAAGATTGCAGCGGCGTTACCCGGATAGCAGATCCCGGATAACGCCGCTGAATGATACGGTTGAATCGAGCCGGTTATTTTTTCTTGGCAGCGTGTTCCTTGGCGACTTCTGCCGCCGTGTCGTATACGCTCTGGATCAGATCCTTGCCGATCACATCCTCAAATTCCTTGTGCACCGGGAGCAAGGCCTTTCTCCACTCCTCGCGTTCGGCCGGGGTCAATTCATAGACGGTGGTGGTCTTGGCCGCGATCACCTTGGCCAGCGCATCATCGTTGTCGCTTTGCGCGATGCTGCGTTCATAAACGGTGGCTTCCTTCATCGCCTCGGTCAGTTCGCTGCGTATATCGGCAGGCAATCCGTCCCAGAACGCCTTGTTCACGATGACCGCATAGCCGAGATAGCCGTGGTTGGACATCGTCATGTGCTTTTGCACCTCGTTCATCTTCTGGGTATAGAAATTCGACACCGGATTTTCCGTGCCATCCACCACGCCTTGTTGCAATGCGGTGTACACCTCGCTGAACGCCATCACCTGCGGATTTGCGCCCAGCGCCTTCATCTGCGCAGTCAGCACTTTGGAAGACTGGATGCGCATCTTCAAACCGGCAAAATCCGCCACGTGATGCATCGGTTTGTTCGAGCTCATCTGCTTGAAACCGTTGTCCCAATATGCCAGACCGGTCACGCCTTTGGTATCCAGCTTGGCGAACAGCTTCTTGCCGACCTCGCCATCCATCACGCGGTGCAAGACTTCCTGGTCGGGGAACAGGAATGGCAAGTCGAACAACTCGAATTCACGCGCACCCATGGGGCCGAACTTGGCCATCGAAGGCGCCAGCATCTGCACCGCGCCGCTTTGCAGCGCCTCGATCTCTTCGCGGTCTTTGTAAAGTTGGCTGTTGGGGTAGATCTCGACCTTGACCTTGCCCTTGGTCATTTGCTCGGCAAGCTGCTTGAATTTTTCCGCAGCACGGCCCTTGGGCGTATCGGGCGCTACGACATGGCTGAACTTGATGATGATTTCGCCCGCTGCATGAGCAATGTTACTGACTGCAAGTGCTAGAACAAACATCATTACGCTAAGTAGTTTCATGGCTGTGTCTCCTGAATGAATTATGTTTTCTTGTTATAGCTCAGCGGCTTTTATACAGACAAATAATTTCAAGGCTGCCGAGTGGCAGAATATACAAGAGACTGAAATCGATTACTACAGAAAATAATGCGTCGATTTCGCAGCAACGAAGATGTGGTGCTGACGGCGACACCCGAAAACCAGTAAAATGCGCACTTATGCAATCGCCTGGATCACCAGATGCTTACCTTTCAGCAAATCATCCTGACGCTACAGAACTATTGGGACAAGCAGGGCTGCGCGCTGCTGCAACCGTATGACATGGAAGTCGGTGCGGGCACCTCGCATACCGCAACTTTTTTGCGCGCGCTCGGCCCGGAACCATGGAAAGCGGCTTATGTGCAACCGTCGCGCCGCCCCAAGGATGGCCGCTATGGGGAAAATCCGAATCGCTTGCAGCATTACTACCAGTTCCAGGTGGTGCTGAAACCCGCGCCTGCAGATATCCTCGACTTGTATCTCGGTTCGCTGAAAGAGCTTGGTTTTGACCTGAAAAGAAATGATGTCCGCTTTGTCGAAGACGATTGGGAAAATCCGACGCTGGGCGCATGGGGCCTCGGCTGGGAGGTGTGGCTGAACGGCATGGAGGTGACGCAGTTCACCTATTTCCAGCAGGTCGGCGGCATCGATTGCAAGCCGATCACCGGCGAGATCACCTATGGCCTGGAGCGGCTCGCGATGTATCTGCAAGGCGTGGAGAACGTGTTCGACCTGACCTGGACTGCGGGCGTCAGCTACCGCGACGTGTATCACCAGAACGAGGTCGAGCAATCCGCTTACAACTTCGAGCACAGCGATGTCGAATTCCTGCTAGGTGCATTCAGCAGCCATGAAAAGCAGGCCAAGCATCTGATGGAACAACAACTCGCGCTGCCAGCCTACGAACAGGTGCTTAAAGCGGCGCACACCTTCAATCTGCTGGATGCGCGCGGCGCAATCTCGGTGACCGAACGTGCTGCCTACATCGGCCGCATCCGCAACTTGGCCCGCAGCGTGGCCAAGAGCTACAAGGAAAGTCGCCGGCGCCTTGACCCGCCGTTTCCGATGGCGCCACGAGAATGGGCTGAAGAAGTGATAGCGCAGATGGAGAAGGAAACGGCTCAATGACCATCACCAAGAACCTGCTTGTCGAACTGTTGGTCGAGGAGTTGCCGCCCAAGACGTTAATAAAGTTGGGTGAGAGCTTTGCTGAAGGAATATTTTCCGGGCTTGAATCAAGGGATTTTCTAGAGCCGACTTCTGTAAAGAAGGCATACTCTTCTCCAAGACGACTCGCGGTTCATATCACTGGTGTCCGGGCAGTATCCCAACCACGACCACAACCTCCTAGAACCCTAATGCCTGTATCGGTAGGTCTCGATTCAGAGGGCAAGCCGACCGCCCCGCTGCTTAAGCGATTGCGCTTAATGTACAGCGACGAAGCTGACGTCCAGCGGCTAATGGATGAGCGAGTTTTCATAGAAGATGAAGGCGGCAAGAAGGTGCTAAAGCATCGTGAAGGTCTCGCAGCTGGAGGGCAACTATTCGCTGGTCTTGAAGCTGCACTTGTAGAATCCCTGGAAGGGCTGCCAATCGCCAAGGTGATGACCTATCAACTCAAGGATGGCTGGAGCACAGTGAAATTCGTGCGTCCGGCCCACGGTTTGGTTGCTCTGCATGGCGCGGACATCGTCCAGATTGAGATCCTGGGCCTGAAGGCTGGGCGCGTGACACAAGGCCATCGTTTCGAGGCCAGCGCTGCAAAGGTGAGATTGAAGGATGCCGATAGTTATGAATCGCAAATGGAAAGGGAGGGAGCAGTTATACCGAGTTTTGAAAAGCGCCGTGGCGAGATATTGAAACAAATCACCGCTGCCGCAACCAAGGAAAAACTCACACCGGTAGGTGATGATGATTTATTGAATGAAGTAACCGCACTAGTAGAGCGGCCCAATGTGCTGGTCGGAATGTTTGAAAAGGATTTCCTGGAAGTGCCGCAGGAATGTTTGATCCTGACGATGAAGGCCAATCAGAAATACTTCCCACTGCTGGACAACAAAGGCAAACTGACCAATAAGTTTTTGATCGTCTCCAACATCCGTCCTGCGGATGCAAGGCTGGTAATTAGCGGCAACGAGCGAGTGGTTCGCCCCCGTCTGGCGGACGCGAAATTCTTTTTCGATCAGGATAGAAAGAAACGGCTGGATGACCGCGTACTTGGTTTATCCAAAGTTGTATATCACAACAAGCTCGGCACGCAGGGTGACCGGGTGCAGCGGATACAAACCATTGCAAGCGCAATTGGCCATAAACTGGGCGGCGATGTGCTGGCCGCGCAGGCCGATCAGGCTGCGCTGTTGGCCAAGGCCGATCTGCTAACCGACATGGTGGGTGAATTCCCCGAGTTGCAGGGCATTATGGGGCGTTATTACGCACAGCATGACGGGTTGAGCGATGACATCGCGTTTGCGATTGAAGATCACTACAAGCCGCGCTTCGCGGGCGATGAACTGCCGCGCAACATGGTCGGCATCTGCGTCGCATTGGCCGATAAGCTGGAAACCCTGGCCGGCATGTTCGGCATCGGAGAAATCCCGACAGGCGACAAAGACCCGTTCGCTTTACGCCGTCATGCGTTGGGCGTGACCAGGATGCTGATTGACAACAAGTTGCCGCTTGACCTTGCTGATTTGGTTAACGTTGCCTTCGACAGTTTCCCGAAAGAACAATTGGGTGCTGCCCGTCAGAATGTTCTGATCTTCATATTCGAGCGCCTTGGCGGGATGATGCGTGAGCATGGTTATTCGGCCAACGAGGTGGATGCGGTGTTATCAAAAAATCCACTTGAAATATATCTTGTCCCGAAAAAACTTGAAGCTGTGCGCGCCTTTGCATCTTTGCAGGAAGCCGCTGCGTTGGCCGCCGCCAACAAGCGCGTGGGCAACATTCTTAGGAAGGAAGGGATCATAGCGAAGGTGGGTGCGGTAAATAGCAAGCTGCTGCAAGAGCCGGCCGAGCAGGCACTGCATCAGACATTGAACAAGATTGTCCCGAAAGCGGATACCGCGTTCAACGCAGGTGACTATACCGCTTCCTTGCAAGTATTAGCAGGATTAAGGGAGCCGGTTGATGCATTTTTTGACAACGTGATGGTGAATGCCGAAGATGCGTCATTGCGCACCAATCGGCTCGCCTTGCTGTCACAGTTGCACCAGGCGATGAATCGTGTCGCCGATATTTCCAAGCTGGCGACCTAGAGACTGCGGAACAACCTGATATGGATATAAAACTTGTCATCCTCGACCGCGATGGCGTGATCAATTTGGATTCGGAACATTTCATCAAGAAACCGGAAGAATGGAAACCGATACCCGGCAGCCTGGAAGCGATTGCGCGCCTGAACCAGGCCGATTATCGCGTGGTGGTGGCAACCAATCAGTCCGGCATCGGGCGAGGGCTGTTCGACATGGCAACGCTGAATGCGATACACGACAAGATGCACAAGGCCTGCGCGCTGGTCGGCGCGCGCATCGATGCGGTGTTTTTCTGCCCGCATACCGCCGTGAGTCATTGTCATTGCCGCAAACCCAATACTGGCATGCTGGAAGAAATCGCGGAAAGATACAATATCAGCCTCGCAGGCATACCGACGGTGGGCGATTCGCTGCGCGATTTGCAATCTGCAGCAACCATGGGTGCCCTACCCTATCTGGTCTTGACCGGCAAGGGTATTAAAACCCAAACTGCAGGGGGCTTGCCGGAAGGCACGCGGGTATTCGCGGATCTGGCTGCTGTGGTCTCAGAACTGGTATAAAAACCACTGATATGCTGGTAATACGCTCACTGATTTTCCTGCTGTTGCAAATCATCATCACGCCGGTCTTTGCGATGCTGGCCCTGTTGACATTCCCGCTCAGACCTCTTACGCGCTACCGCATCATCTCGTTATGGGCAAGGATGATGCTTCCGATACTGCGTGTTGTGTGCGGCATACGCCATCAGGTAATAGGGGTCGAGAATCTGCCGAAGAAGCCCTGTGTCATATTGTGCAAGCACCAGTCCGCATGGGAGACGCTGGCGTTACAGGAGGTATTTCCTCCGCAGGTCTGGGTGTTGAAACGCGAACTGTTGTTGATACCATTTTTTGGCTGGGCACTGGCACTGACCAGCCCGATCGCCATCAAACGCAGCGATGGCAAAGGTGCGATGAGGCAATTATTGGAACAGGGCAAGCAGCGCCTTGCTCAAGGTTTTTGCGTGGTGGTATTTCCTGAGGGCACGCGTATTCCCTATGGCCAGCGCGGCAAATACAAGATCGGCGGCGCGCTGCTCGCCGCCAGCAGTGGTGTGCCGGTGATCCCGGTGGCTCACAACGCCGGGCGGTTGTGGGGGCGCAATGCATTCAGCAAACATCCCGGCCTGATCACAATGAGTATCGGTACACCCATCGAAACAAAGGGCCTGAAAGCGGAAGAAATCAACCAGCGCGCAGAAGCGTGGATAGAAAATGAAATCCAGAATCTGGACCATTGATGCTCAAACCATTGCACAAATTAGTCACTCCCCCCAGCATTGAACAGCGCGCTGCCCTCCTGGCCGGCAAGCACATCACTTACACTTTGAGGCGCAGTAAACGCCGCAGCATCGGTCTGAGCATCGATGAACGCGGCCTGATAGTCAGTGTTCCGTTGCGTGCCTCCGAAAAATGGCTGCAAAGCGTGTTGCAGGACAAGGCGAACTGGGTGGTGGAAAAACTGGATGGCTGGAAAACTTGTCAAGCGGTTGCTAACCGTTGGCAGGATGGTGAATTGATCGACTATCTGGGAGAACAGCTGGTATTGCGCGTGGTGCATGGTTTGTTCGCTACACCTTTGCAACGACGCGGCAGGGAATTATGGGTATTCGTGGTCAATGGCAGCGAGACAACAATAGAACAGGCAGTGTCACGCTGGTACCGGCAGGAAGCCGAACAATATTTTATGCTGCGCGCTGCACATTACGCGCCGTTGCTGAATGTCATGCCACGAACTGTCAAACTGTCGGAAGCGAAAACCCAGTGGGGCAGCTGTACCGCGCAAGGCTCGGTACGACTGCATGTGAACCTGATCAAACTGCCGTCGCGCCTGATTGACTATGTCGTTGTGCATGAATTGGCACATCTGCGCGAACTGAATCATTCTGCAGCATTTTGGCAATTAGTGGAAAGCGTCTGCCCCGATTACACGATCCTTCGCAGCGAGCTCAAGGCCGTAGCTAACAGATGACATATAATCCGGCGGTTAATTCCTTAGGCAGGTGAAATCATGCGTTCTGGCCTTATCCCTGAAATAACTTGGGGCATCATGGCAATTCTGTTTTTGCTGCTGGAAGGCTGCGGACACAAAGGCCCGCTTAAGCTGCCCCCGCCGCAAGCGCAAACGCCACAGGCTCAAACAGCTAGTCCGCAGGTACCTGATGCACAAACTTCAGAGGCACCCTCCCCCCAGCCAGACAAACAGCCATGAGCGATTACTTCGATTATCAAAACGATACTCTTTATGCCGAACAGGTGTCTCTCGCAGATATCGCGGCACGCTTCGGCACCCCATGCTATGTGTATTCACGCGCCGCCCTGACAGATAACTTGCGCCAATTCACTACTGCGTTGCATGGCCGGGAACATCTGATTTGCTATGCGGTGAAAGCCAGTTCCAACCTGGCGATCCTGAATGTATTCGCGCGCTTGGGCGCGGGCTTTGACATCGTATCCGGCGGTGAACTACTGCGTGTGCTCGCTGCCGGTGGCGATGCTCGCAAAGTAGTTTTCTCGGGCGTGGGCAAGACGGTTGCGGAAATGCACATGGCACTCGATGCGGGCATCTTGTGCTTTAACGTAGAATCCGCCGCCGAGTTGGAGCGGCTTAACGAGGTGGCGGCTGATACGGGGAAAATCGCGGCGATCAGCCTGCGGGTGAATCCGGATGTGGACGCGAATACCCACCCTTATATATCAACAGGCCTCAAACAGAACAAGTTCGGCGTGGCTTATGAGGATGCCATTACCCTGTATCGTAAAGCCCGGGATTTGCCCAACTTGCGTATCATTGGCATGGACTGCCATATCGGATCGCAACTTACCGAGACCGGCCCGTTCATCGACGCGGCAGAAAAGGTATTAGTGCTGGCGGACAAACTGTCCAGCGAGGGAATTCATCTGGAACATCTCGATTTGGGCGGCGGTCTGGGCATTCGTTACCGCGACGAAACCCCGCCTTCTATTGGGGATTATGTCGCAGCGATATTGGCCGCCCTGCGCGGACGCACCGAAAAGCTGATTCTCGAGCCGGGTCGCGTCCTGGTCGGGAATGCCGGGATTTTGCTGACTCGTGTGGAATATCTCAAACATGGTGAAGAGAAGAATTTCGCCATCGTGGATGCCGCGATGAACGATCTGATGCGTCCGGCATTGTACGACGCCTACCACGGCATATTGCCCGTTAGACGCGAAAACCATGCAGAACTGAGCTACGAAGTGGTCGGGCCTATCTGCGAGACGGGCGATTTCATCGGCCATGCCCGCAAGCTCAAGATCGCCCCGCAATCCTTGCTGGCTGTGCTTTCAGCAGGTGCATACGGGATGAGCATGAGCTCAAATTACAATACCCGTCCTCGGGCCGCAGAGGTGATAGCGGACGGCAGCATCGCGCATCTGGTTCGCGAACGTGAAACACCAAACCAGCTATATGCCGGGGAAAAACTGATCTCGTGAGTGTTGCAATTTCCACAAAGATTATTTACGAAATTTGTTGCACGTTTTTTTAAACGTGGATACAGTACCGATGCCGCAAGCGTCTTTCGCTAAAAATCATGGCGTTTGGGTGTGAAGTTAGTCGTAGTAATTATTCTTAATCATATGGAGAATTAAAATGGCAACATCCAAAACGAAAAAACCAGCAGCCAAGAAAAAACCAGTCGCCAAAAAGAAGGTAGCAGCCAAGAAAAAACCAGCTGCCAAAAAGAAGGTAGCAGCCAAGAAAAAACCAGCTGCCAAAAAGAAGGTAGCAGCCAAGAAAAAACCAGCTGCCAAAAAGAAAGTAGCAGCCAAGAAAAAACCAGTCGCCAAAAAGAAGGTAGCAGCCAAGAAAAAACCAGCTGCCAAAAAAGCTGGCAAAGGTATTCTGGGCGCGTAGTTTTGCCTCGCAAGGGGCGCGGTCTGCTTCCTCGCCCTTTTTAGCGCTTGCCGTAGTCTCCAATAAACCGTGTTTCAACACGGTGTGTTGTTCTTTCCCCTCTAAAAAATCCCCCCGCGTAAATTCTAAGGTCCCGACACCTCGATCATCGATACGCCATAAACTGCATCAAAAATGGCCATCGGGACGCTGAACTGATTTCTGCCAACTGTATTTTCCAATATTCAAATCAGGAAGATTGTCGCCAATCCCAGAAAAATAAAAAATCCGCCGCTGTCAGTAATGGCTGTAAGCATCACACTGGAGCCGATCGCCGGGTCGCGCCCGAGTTTGTGCATGAGGAGTGGTATGGCCAAGCCTATTGTTGCAGCCACCAGCAAGTTAAGCAGCATTGCGCTGGTCATTACGATGCCCAGCGGCACGCTGTGATACAAGATATAAGCGAATAATCCCGCGACCCCGCCCCACACCAAACCGTTCAGACCACTGATGGCCAATTCTTTGAGCAGTAATCTGCGGGCATTGTCATACGATATTTGTCCCAATGCCAACGAGCGTATGATGATTGTGGTGGTTTGATTCGCCGAATTGCCGGCGATACCTGCAACTATGGGCATCAGCGTGGCAAGTGCGACGAATTTTGCGATAGTGCCCTCAAAAGCGCCAATTACCCTTGAGGCAAAAAATGCGGTGCAAAGATTCAGTGCCAGCCACGTCCAGCGGTTCTGCGCGCTTTTCCACACCGAGGCAAAAATGTCTTCTTCCTCGCGCAGGCCCGCCAGGTTCAACAAATCAGTTTCCGATTCTTCACGGATGAAATCCAGCACCACGTTGACCGTCATGCGCCCGAACAATTTTCCGTCTTCATCCACCACCGGGGCGGATACCAGATCGTAACGCTCGAATGACTGGGCTGCCTGGTCAGCCTTGTCATCGGGATGCAATTGAATGACATCTGTCAACATCAGGCTGCTGACGATCACCTCCGGTTCGTTGACAACGATGAGGTTGATTGGGAGAACCCCCTTAAAACGGTCGTTTCGGTCTACAACGAATACCTGGTCGGTGTGATCTGGCAGCTCTTCCAAACGTCGCAGATAACGCGACACCACTTCCAGCGTCACATCCTCGCGCACATGTATCATGTTGAAGTCCATCAATGCCCCGACCGAATCTTCCGGATAGGACATCGCCGCTCGCAGCTGTTCTCGCTCGTCGATGGGAAGGGACTTGAACACATCGCGTATCACGTGTTGCGGCAAGTCGGGTGCAAGGTCGGCGATCTCATCGGCATCCAGCTGTCCCGCAGCTGCGCTCAACTCTTCGCGATTCATGGTGGCGATCAACGACTCGCGCACCGCCTCTGAAACCTCGATCAGAATTTCACCATCACGCTCCGATTTGACCAGATCCCATACCAGCAAGCGCTGCTCGATGGGCAAAGCTTCCAGAATGAAGGCAATGTCTGCCGGGTGCAGGCTGTCGAGCTTGCTTCTAAGTTCTGCGAGGTGTTGCTTGTGTACCAGGGTGTCGACCAGTGCGTGCCTGTCTTCGCGCGGCAGTTCTTGCCGATGAATGACATCCTCCAGCAAAGCGTGTTTGTGCAGCAGCGATTCCACCTGCTTTAGGTGTTCCTGCACATTCTCTGTGTAGTGATGTTCTTGGTTGGTGTCAGTCATCACGCATCCCTTGTAAATCGCGCGCTATTGTAAAGAAATCCCTGACTGGCTGCTTAGGGTATTTCCGCATCGGGCATGCGTGACATGATGATATCGGTCTTGAACAGCAGACCGGGCGCCTCACGGTGCTTGTCGTAATAACGGGGATTGGGAACCATGGCTGCCAGTTTCGCGGCCTGATCCGAGGAGAGATCTGCCGCACTCACCTGAAAATAATGGCGGGCGGCTGCTTCCGCGCCGAACACACCATTGCCCCACTCGATGATGTTCAGATAAATCTCGAAAATACGCTGTTTGTCCATTACCGCTTCCAGCATCAAGGTGATTACCGTCTCTTCCAGCTTGCGCCACGGAGTACGCTTGGTGGAAAGGAACAGATTCTTGGCAAGTTGCTGGCTTATAGTTGATCCACCTGCAACGATCCTGCCCTTCCTGAGGTTTTTTTCATAGGCCTTTTGTATGCCTTCCCAGTCGAAGCCTTCGTGGTCAACAAAACTCGCGTCCTCGGCGACGATCAGCGCGCGCTTCAGGTTATCGGAAATCTTCGCATAGGGAACCCATCGATGTTGAAGAGCCGCATCGGGATTCTTCCCCTGCATGATCTCCAATCGCGTTTCCATGAACGCACTGCTGGAAGGGTTGTATTTCACCCACCAGCAGATGTGCGCGAACAGCCACACCTGATACAGAACAAGCAAAGTGAAGAATATCTTCACACTGCGCCATATCCAGCGCAACAACCATCCCCGGGACTTTTTCATTGTTGCTTCCGCAGCACAGCGATGACCGGCGAGGTCTCTGGACGAACGCCACGCCAGATGAAGAACGATTCGGCGGCCTGTTCGACCAGCATGCCGAGACCGTCCGATACAACAGCCGCGCCGTGATCGCGAGCGAATTTCATGAACGGCGTTTCGCGTCCGTACATCATGTCGTAGGCAAGTGCGCCGGGGGCGAAGACAGTCTTTGGAATATCCGGCATCTCATCTGCCAGTCCTGCGGAAGTAGCGTTGATCACTATGTCAAATTGTTGGCTGCCGATTTCATCAAAACCACGACTTGAAATTATGTATTTGGCTGAAACCAGGCTGGCGGCTAGCGCCAGTGCCTTATCTGCTGTGCGATTCACAACAGTAAGCTTCGCACCCGCATGTCCCAATGGCAAAGCAACGCCATAAGCAGCCCCTCCTGCGCCGATGAGCAGAACACGCTTATTGTTTATTTCGACATCAAGATTGAACCGAATATCCCGGACCAGTCCTGAACCATCGGTATTATCGCCAAGGATAGCGTCGCCATCAAAATTGAGCTTGAGTGTGTTGACTGCCTGAGCCACTTTGGCATGCGGTGTGAGTTGTGTTGCCAGTTGGTATGCCTCGAACTTGAACGGTACCGTTACATTGCAGCCTTTGAACCCCTCTTTGCGTAAACGTTCAACAGTGGCGGCAAAACCATCCAGCGGCGCGAGGATGGCTGTGTAGTCGATGTCTTGCCCAGTCTGCTCGGCGAACATTTTATGTATCTGCGGCGATTTGCTGTGGGCGATAGGGTTGCCGATAACGGCGTAACGATCAGTCATTTGTAGTTCGCCCAGAATTATATTTGGGAATTCATTGCGCGCATTGTAAAGAAAATCAACCGACTTTTCGCAGATTCAGCAACCATGCAGCAAGAACTCCGATAGCGGCCATCGCCCACACCACGGTTGCACCGCTGGGCAAATCAAGCCATGCGGACAGCAACAGGCCCAATGGCATAACCGCTAATGCCGATCGCAAAGGCATGTCGCACTCGCCGGCGGCTTGCACGATAGGTTGCGAGCGCCGGAACGATCAGGCTGGCGAATACCAGATACACGCCAACCAATTGCACTGAGGCGGTGACGGCCAGCGCGAACAGCGCATAGAAACCCAGATGATGGGTCTTCAGCTTGCTCCGCTGCCACAGCGCCAGCAATGCGGCGGTGAGGATTGCCGTCGCGATCAACTGGTTGGTGCTGACCCAGAGGATCTGCCCGACCAGAAGATCCTTGAGGTGTTCGCCCGCATGCACGTCGTGGCTCATCAGCAGGATGCCGCCGCTGGCGGCAAGCACGAAAGTCAGGCCGATACAAGCTTCCTTGACGTCGGCCATGCGCTTCTCTATCCATGCAAGAAGTGCTGCACCGCACATTGCACTGGCGCCAGCGATAACTTGAACCAGCAGCGGCCTCCCGGTCAGATCAAGCAACGCGGCCAGGATAACACCCAGTCCGGCGATCTGCGCGACGGCAAGATCGGCAAAGATCACGCCGCGCTCCAATATCTTCATGCCGAACGGTATGTGCGTCGCCAACACCAGCAGACCCGCGATGAACGCGGGCAGCAATATGGCTAACTCGATTTCATTCATTTCAGCCTGCCAGCAAGCGCTGAATGGTGTCATCAAACAGCGTGAACAGATTGGTCGCCTGTGGCGTGCCGCCCACGGTGAAAGGCAACATCACAGCAGGGATATGCGCACGTTCCGCAATCCATTCCGACGGCCGCTCGTCCTGATAGGCTGCACGCACCACCATGCGTGCCGGGTGCTGCTGCAAATCGTTCAGTACTTTCCCCAGATACGCCGCGCTGGGTTCCATGCCGGGCTTGGGCTCGAGTTCGGCAACCTCATTCAGCCGCAGCCAGGCGTTAAGGTAGGGGAAGCCTTTGTGATGCACGACGATAGGCACCCCCATCAACGGGGCGGCCTGCTTTTCCCATTTCGCAATAGCGGCTCGCCATTGTCGATTGAACACTGCCAGTTGTTGCCGGTAAAAGGCGGCGTTGGTTGGGTCAAGCTCGATCAGACGTTTGCTCAGCGCTTCCGCGATCGGCAGAAAGTTGCGCGCATCGGTCTGTATGTGCGGATTGCCCGCCGCATGCACATCACCATCGGCACGATCGAGCCGTGTCGGGACCTCCAGCATAGTCACATATTTCGCCGCTTCAAAATTGCCGGCACTGCCCGGCTGAATCGCATTGTTGACCGATTCGCGCAACACCACCGGCATCCAGCCGATTTCCAGTTCCGCGCCGGTGCACACCACCAGTTGCGCATTGCGTGCCCTGGCGATCAGGCTGGGACGTGCCTGCACCTGGTGCGGGTCCTGCAGCGGGCCGGTGGCGGTATAGATGTTGGCCTTGTCGCCGGCGAGTTCCTGTGTGAGCGCTGCCCATTCCGGTTCGCAGGCAAACACATTGAGTGCAGCATGGACGTTCCCACTGATGAGCAGGAACAGGACAGAATAGGTGATTTTTTTGGCTACGGCATAACGCTCGCCTATGCGAGCATTAGCCTGCACCGAAACTCCACTTTGTTTCGTTTTCATGATATTTCTCCTAATTTAGTACTGGTGTGCGCCGTGTGCGCCCAGACTCACGATGTATTGCACGAATATCTGGTTGTCAGTCAGTCCTTGACGCGAATCGTCGTGGGCCAGCTGCAGGCGTATGCGCGTGAACTCGCTGGGATTGTAGTCTGCCATCCAGGTGATCCGTGAAGGGCTGAAGCCGTAATTGCTGATTACATCCGCCGCGATCGAAGCACCCACGCTGGCAGTGCCGGGGTCAAGCCGGTCATAGCGCAAACCGGTGCGCCAATTCGGCATGAACTGGTATACGCTTTGCAGGTACCATCCGGATTGGGTATTGGAGTATATTGCCAGAGGTGTTCGCGCCTGCAGGTGAAACACCTTGAGCCGTGAAGTCATAAATCAAAGTGCCGCTTTCCTTGCGCTGGAAATATTCGCTTTGCACCTTGAAATAGCGCTCGCGGATATTGCCGTTGGGCGAATATTTCCAGACAAAATCCAGCCCGGCTGTCTGGCTGTCTCCGGTGAAGCTGTTGCTGACAAGGTTACCGCTAACATCCGGCACGTTGTCGCTGACCGCATCGACACGCCTGGTCTGTTGCAAGGAAACGCCGGCACGCCAGCTTTGCTCGATGCCGATGTCATCCCCGATGTGCGCGAACAGAACGCCTGATCCTGCGCCGTTCTTGTTCCGATCAGTTCCCGGGAACCCAACCCCGCGGCCCAGTTCGCCGCCGATCTCGAAGAACATATCGGTCGGTGCCAGCCACTTCAGTTGCAAGCCGTCGTCGGCAAACTGGTTGTCCCACAGAACGCGGTACACCAGCGGCTGATCGACGAAATCCCAGACGTGCGAATGCTGCTCGTTGAGATAGCCAAGGCCGGAGAAGAACCGCCCGAATTTGAGGTTAAGGCCGTTGCCGAGCGCACCGGTCTGCACAAAGCCATTCTCCACGTTGACTCCACCCTCCGGCGCCAGTGAAAAGGTGCCCACGCCGCTGAACTGCGGATCGATGTTGGCGGTGATGCTCAATTCCGATTCCTGCAGCGAAAACCCGCGCGTGTAACCCGTGTCGTTGGCATTCATCGCAAAGCCGGTTGCGGGAATGGCGGGGTCCTGTTTGATCTGTTCATAAGTACCGGACAGGATCATGGCCACGGCTGGGTTGAAACTGTTCGCGCTGCTTGGGGCGGCGCCGCTGCGGGCCGGCTGCAGTGCGGCGGCATTTTCGGCCTGTTGCAAGCGTTGCTCCAATTGAATATTGCTTTGTTTCAATTGCTGGATCTGTTCGTTTATCGATTGCAGATCCGCATCGTCTGCGGCAAAAGCGCTGAGCGGACTGCCGAACAGCACGGCAAACGCCGTGTACCAATATATATTTCGGGACATGTTTACTCCTAAATGAGATCGTAGGCTGGGTAAGCGATTTTTGCGCAACCCAACCTGCACAATGTCGGGTTACGCGATGAAGCCGCTAGCCCAACCTGCACGGGAATAATCGAATTTAAGCGGAGTAAGGCGGTGCGCGCGCCGCGAATGCGACGAATGTAGCGGAAGTATAAGAAGCGGGTTCGTTAAAATTCAGCGTTTCAAAATTTTCGCTGTTGATAACGCTGATGCCGTTGCTGCCGATCGCGCCGCCGATTTGCCCATAAGCCGCGCATTGATTGCAATATTTGTCATGCGGCAGTGATTGTTCCGAGCCCTGCGATCTTTCGGTGAGAATATGCGAAATGCCATGCGCCAAACTACCCATTTGCGCGAACAGCAGGGCAAAAATCAGCAGGAGTCTGGGCAACAGGGAGCTATACATGGCGCGCACTCTAACGAAAAAGCCCGAATCGAGGCAAGATTCTATTCGCTTTCCAGCCGGTCCGACGAAGTGAATGACCAGGTGCGCGTGATGGTCAGGATGTCGACATCTTTGGTGATGCTCGGGGGCAGCGGAGAATAGGGTGCTGCGAGTTTGACGATACGCATTGCCGCCGCATCCAATATGCGCTGACCTGAAGATTTACTCACCTCTATGCTTTCCACGCTGCCATCCTTTCGTATCGAAACGCTGAGCTGCAATTTTCCATAGATTTGCTGGCGGCGCGCCTGCTCCGGGTAATTCAGGTTGCCGATACGCTCCACTTTGACACGCCAATCTTCGATATATTGGGCAAAACGGTATTCCTGCGTGCGTGCACCGATGAATTTGCGCCGCGGCAATTTTTGGTAGTCATCCCAATTCTTGTTGATTTGCGCTTCGAGACGCGCCATTTCCAGGGCTTTTTGTACCAGCTCGTCACCGTTGTCGGCGTTATTGTTCTTCTGCTTCTTAAGCTCCTGTTGCTCCATCGAGTAATTGCTCTTGATCTGGGTAAGCATCTGCTTCGTTTCCGCCTCCAGTTCGGCGACGCGCTTGGTGCGTTGTTCAGGGGTAAATTTCAAGTCATCGCGTATCGTGGGCAGCGGACTCTTGGCACGACGTTCTTCAGCGGTGTTGCCGCCGCCATCCAGATTGTGCTGGGCCAGAGCATCGGCCTGTACCGGCTTTGATTTCGATTTGCTGTTGACCAGCACCACTTGCAGCGGCTCCAGAAAGTTTGCTGCACTAGGGGGTTCAGGCAAAACCAGAATCAAGCCGAACATCAGGAAAGCGTGCAGCGCGAAGGAAAAGAACATCGAATAGGAAAGTCTTGTCCTGAAATACGGCAAGATCGGCGGCATCCATGTTTTTGCTCTGGTTTTCAAACAGCGTCCTCTATAGTCGCGACATAGCGCGTTTGCAAATTCAAATCGAGCAAGTCGATCTCGCCCACGGCCAGTTGCACGCGGGAATTGGCAGGCAATTCCGGCAGAGATGGCACACGTAAGATCATCGGGATATCGTTCAGTTTCACCAGATTCTCGCGCAGCACGACGGCTTCCACTTCTTCGATATGTTCCTGTTGCAACCAGCGCAGACACCAGTAGTTCTCCATGCTGCGCTGGAATTCGTTATAGACGCCGTACATGGTATCGAAGTCTTGCAGCGTGGTGTACAGCGAAGGGTCGTTTTTTGGATAAACCGGCTCTTCGTCGCGCAGCATCGCGATAATCTGGCGCTGGTTAACCATATCCACATAGCGGCGCAGCGGTGAACTCGACCACATGTATTGCGCCACGCCAAGTCCCTGATGCGGTGCGGCGACCGTGCTCATCTTCACCTTGCCGTTTTGCTGGGTGCGATAGATACCGACAAAACCATGTTCGGCAAGGTGCCTACCCCATTCACTGTTCACCAGGATCATCAGTTCGGAAACCACCTTGTCGATCGGCGATCCCCGCAGCCGTTGCGTGATGCTGACCCTGCAATCTTCGCTTGCAGGGTCGTTCTCGATGTGGAAGTTATAATCTACTTGCTGCGTGTTGTTGTCTGAAGGCTTGCCGCGCCCTGCTTCCATTTTTTGCACCAGATTCCACAGCAAGGTCAGTTCGCTCGCATAGGGATAATCCAGCTTGCCCGCTGCCAGCGTCTCTTCGTTGAAAAGCGGCTCCAATGTGTCGTGGCGCAGATTCGCCGCAATGTGTATACGTTCGATGCGGCTCTCGTGGCCCAATATCGCCAGCGTTTCGCCGTCTATTTCGTTATACATCGACAGCGCGGGGCAGATCCGGTCCGCACACAGCGTGAAAGCCTGCACCACGTTGTCCGGCAGCATGGTGATCTTTTGTCCGGGCATGTAGACCGTCGAGAGACGCTGAGCGGCGATCTTGTCTCCAACCGAGTCGCGCGGCAGTCCCAGTGTGGGCGCGGCAATGTGCACGCCGATGCGCCAGTTGCCGTTGGACAGTTTTTCCACAGAGAATGCATCGTCGATCTCTGTGGTGGTTGCATCGTCGATGCTGAAGGCATTCACACCCGACAGCGGCAATTCATCCCACGAGCTCAATTCGACAGGGGGGAAGCCGGTACCCCTGGAAAAATGCTCGAACAGAAATCGCTGCAAATGATATGCGTGCGTGGAAGGAAGCGCGCCGCAACGCTGCAGCAGATGCGCGACTGAAAGATGGGTTGCAACACAGGCCGCTTCCAGCGCTTTCGCTTCGATGGTGTTGCGGTCGGGTTTGTAGAGCAGTTGTTCAAGGTTCGCGGCAAATTCGGGGGGCAATTCGAAACGTGTGAGCTGCTCGGTGTAACGTGATTGCAGGGCCAATTGTTGACGTTTCTTTTCAACTCCGGCCAATGCGGCTTTGAGGACTTCAGGAGGCGCTGCGCGATAGCGGCCTTTGCCTTTCTTGTGAAAGTAGACCGGTGCGCCATGCAGTCGTATCAGGACCGCGGCGGCTTCCAGTGCGCTCGGCGTATGACCGAAATACTCTGCGGCGATCTGCTCTGAACCGAACTCATCCGGCGGGCAGCATTCCCACAGAAATTCCACATCGATGGTTTCAGAAAGTGCTTCGGCCTGGGCCATGAATTCGGCCAGCGCTGGCTGGGAAAAACGCAGCATCACATTGGCCGCCTTGACCTTGCTGCGTTTTCCGGACAGGCTTTCAATCTGGAGCGAAGTGGTGTTGTCGGCCATGATGCTACCGACCTTGAAACTGCCGTCTTCTTCGTAAAGAATGTTCATTGGGGGTGATGCGAAAAAAGTGGCGCAATTATACCCTGTCAGCGGTTCGGGACTTCTACTTGGGCGTTATCTTCTCCGGAAGCGGCTGATTGCACGGATGCGCGGCCATATGCCAGACGATCTAATAGGTTAAACTTGCTCGACCATAGTCAATTCGATCAGACCGGGACAAATCATGAATGGCCCTTCCATCACAGAGACCCGCATACGGCTTAGAGCCTGGCTGGCTATCGGCTACACACTGTTCATCGTCTATGGAAGCCTGTCGCCATTTTCAGGCTGGCGCGAGCAGGGATTGGATTTTTTCGAAGTTCTTCGTGCGCCTTTTCTGCTTACGTACACCGCATTCGATGCGATCATCAATTTGCTGTCCTACCTGCCATTCGGATTGCTGGTCGGCTTGACGCTGCGTGAGCGCTTCGGCGCCCTGATGAGTGTCATCCTCGGTTTGTGTTCGGGCATGGCGCTGTCTGCAAGCATGGAGTACCTGCAAATGTATCTGCCGACGCGCACCAGCTCCAATATGGATTTGCTGGCCAACAGTGCCGGTGCGTTGATAGGTGCACTACTGGCGGTGAGCATGATTTCATGGACATGGTTTTTCTCGAAGCTGAAACGCTGGCGCGGCGATTTGTTCCTGCATGGACATGAGATGGATTTTGGTCTGGCATTGCTCGTGCTGTGGATGTTCGGGCAGATCAACCCGTCCTTGCCCATGCTCGGCAACGTGTTCATCAGCGAAGCGGCGCGCCAACCATTCGCAAAGTTGCCTCCCGCGCCGTTCAATGGATGGGAAAGCAGTGCTGTCGCACTGAATTTGCTGATGTTGGGTGCTTTGATGCTGACTTTGTTGCGCAACCCGCGGAATATCTTCACGATGTTGCTGGCGATATTGAGCGTCGTAGCGTTGGCCAAGTTCATTACGGCCGCTTTGCTGCTTAAATCCTGGGCACTGCTGTTATGGATCAATAGCGAGGCAGTACTGGGAATATTGCTGGGAATGCTGCTGCTGCTCGCGGCGTCGTGGCTGCCGCGTAGCGCAACGTTCGGATTCGGTGCAGCGGCGGCTGTATGCTACTTTGCAATCGTGAATTTCGTGTTTGACGACAACACCCCGTCTGCCGCGATGTCCATCTATCACTGGCATTACGGACATTTGCTCAACTACAACGGCCTGGCGCAGACCATCACTCTAGTCTTTCCCTTGTTGCTGATATTTCAGCTGTGGCGCATCAGGAAAGTATAATTCCATCTGTATCGCATCATTCGGGTCAGTTATGAGTTTTTACGACAAGCATGTATTTTTCTGCACCAACCAGCGCGAAAACGGCGAAGCCTGCTGCGGCAATCACCGGGCGCAGCAGGCGCGCGATTATGTGAAGAACAAGGTCAAGGAACTCGGCATTTCCAGCCGCCTGAATAGAATCCGCATCAACTCCGCAGGTTGCATGGATCGCTGCGATGAGGGTCCGGTCATCGTGGTTTATCCCGAGGGCACCTGGTACACCTACGTGGATGAAAAAGACCTTGATGAGATCATCGAACAGCATTTGAAATATGGGCGCCTTGTTGAACGGCTGAAATTTTAGAACTCATGAAATCTTTATGTTGGAACTAACTGGGTTGTGTAGTAAACATGCTGAACGATATATCCAGAACTGCCTCCTGGATGGCAATCGTTTTAGTTTGCAAGATGAAACAGTGCTGGCACGAAATCAACCCGCCGTCGAACTAACGACATAGGGAATCTCAATTACGCTATGCTTTATTTCTAAGATGATGAGTACGAAACCGGGAAGAAATGACCCTTGCCCTTGCGGCAGTGGGAAAAAATACAAGATCTGTTGTCTTGGCAAGTTGAAAGCGGATTCGGCGATTCAACCTTTGCGGCAGCAAACGCCCGACCAACAAGAGATCAACGCACTGGTGTTGCTCTTCAATCAGCATCGTTACACGGAAGCCGAGTCAATTGCCCGGTCGATGACAGAAAAGTTTCCTCAAGATGGATTCGGCTGGAAAATGTTGGGAGCAGTATTGATGCAGGCGGGAAGAAGTGCTGAAGCACTCCCTCACATGCAATATGCGGCATTATTATCGCCGGGCGATGCCGGTGCACACAGCAATCTGAGCAACGCATTCATAAATTTAGGGCGGCATAGCGAAGCAGAAGCCAGTTGCAGACGTGCATTAAAAATCAGGCCCGATATCGCTGGAGTGCACAACAACCTGGGCAACATCCTCAAATATCAGGGGCGACACGAAGAGGCAGAAGCCAGCTACCGACGTGCACTCTCGCTAGATCCGAATTATGCTGATGCATATGGCAATCTGGGGGCTGCACTTAGGGAACAAGGCAATCTGGTCGACGCTTTAGCATGCTTCCAGAAACTACTCCGTCTAATACCCGAAGATGCAGAAGCCGGGCATCAAATTGCATCACTGACCGGAAAAAACACCGAACGCGCACCTGTCGAATACGTCGAGAAAGTATTCGATGGCTACGCCGATAGATTCGATACCCATTTGCAGCAAGTTCTAAAATACGATGTTCCAGAAAAATTGGTGGCACTCGTGATGCAACACTTGAATCCACCCGAAAAAAAATGGAACGTCTTGGACTTGGGGTGTGGAACAGGATTGGTTGGTTTAGCAATTGCGCCATTTGCTCGGCAACTAGTCGGCGTTGATCTTTCTGTCAGGATGCTGGAAAAATCCCATGCGCGCCATATATATCATCGATTGGAACGGCTAGACTTGTTGATGATGATGCAAAATGAACAGGCCTCAAGCTATGATGTAATTATCGCTGCTGACGTGTTCATTTATCTAGGTAAACTCGAGGAGATTATACGCGAAATTAAGAGACTGCTTAGTCCCGGCGGAGTTTTTGCATTGTCAATTGAAGCTCTTGTGACAAAGCCGCATGAGGAAGCAGCTCAGCGTCAACGTGAATACCAACTAGAAAACACTGGCCGTTACTCCCATTCTCCAAACTATATAACCAAACTTGCTTCCACAAATGATTTTCTGATTCAGGAAATGATGGCAACACAAATTCGCATCGAACATGGAAAGCCAGTTAATGGCTACCTGATACTGTGGAAAAGCCAAGAGACACTGATTTAATATCGGCAGAAAGCCTGTTATCAGCTGCGGTACATCATAAAAGTATAATTCCTAATATTTCGAACCATTCCGGGTCAGTTATGAGTTTTTACGACAAGCATGTATTTTTCTGCACCAACCAGCGCGAAAATGGCGAAGCTTGCTGCGGCAATCACCGGGCGCAGCAGGCGCGCGATTATGTGAAGAAAAAGGTCAAGGAACTCGGCATTTCCAACCGCCTGAATAAAATCCGCATCAACTCCGCAGGATGCATGGATCGCTGCAATGAGGGTCCGGTCATCGTGGTTTATCCCGAGGGCACCTGGTACACCTACGTGGATGAAAAGGACCTTGATGAGATCATCGAACAGCATTTGAAAAATGGACAAGTGGTGAAGCGTCTGATCATTTAACAAGTTGTATAAAATCTTCCGCGCTTGGCTTAAAAGTGTTGTTCAAGGACTCAAAATGTTCATTTACCGTGGAATGAGCAATCTGCGATATATAGACTGGCTGGTGTTCTAGCGTGCTTTGTTAGGCGAAAAATTCCCGGTTGCCAGGCGGTTACGTATAATCTCCGAGTCGTCCCGGATGCGCTTCAGTATCTTTTCACTATCAGAAACTTCCCATCGGCTTTCTATCATTAGTATCGTCTCAACTCCGTAGCGCTTTTGGAGATATGGGGTACAACTTTCAGCGAACATTCGTGCCAGGGACTCCGAGTCTATATGGGCCATCGCGTTATAACCGCAAAGCCTGACGTGTGGACTTAGAAAAACATCGCTCTTTTCATCCTGATGGAGCAGCGATGAAAAGATTCGAGGAGTCATCTGTGGCACGATCGTATAGTATGTAACGCGGCTCATATGAATTAACATATCTGCTATCTTTAGGACTTACAAAATATTGTTGTATCAATTTGTATCAAAGAAACCTGGGCGCTCGATAAACCACAGATTGAAATTTTTGTAATTCCTCTTTGGAGGAGTTTTACATGCCGGTATTTACGAAAACAGTCATAGATGCCACATCAACTCTTGAACTTTTACGCTGGAATGCAGTTACCTGAACTCTAATGCCCATCCTTAAAAAATTTACCATGACCGGCGCGGCCGGGAACCTCGAAGGCATAGCGCACCTGCCGGAAGACGCGCCGCGCGCCATTGCAGTGGTCGCGCACCCGCTGCCCACGATGGGCGGCACGATGGACAACAAGGTCGTCACGACCCTGGCCAAGACTTTTGTGGAGCTGGGTTTCATCGCGTTGCGCTTCAATTTTCGCGGCGTGGGCGACAGCGCGGGCGAATTCGACAGCGGCAACGGCGAGTTGGAAGACGTGCTGGCGATCGTGCGCCATGCCCGGCAGGAGCACGGCGATTTGCCTCTGATACTGTCCGGTTTTTCGTTCGGCGGTTATGTGCAGGCGCGTGCGGCGGCGCATCTGCATCCGCATCCGCACCGGCTGGTGCTGATCGCGCCTGCAGTGGGTCGTTTCGCCATGCCGCCTGTGCGGCACGACTCACTGGTGGTACATGGCGAACTGGACGAGGTCGTGCCGCTGGCCGAAGTGCTGCATTGGGCACGTCCACTGCACTTGCCCATAGTGGTGCTGCCCGAGGCGGGGCATTTTTTCCACGGGCGGCTGAACCAGCTCAAGCAGGTCGTGCTGCATGCTTTCAACGGGCAGCCAATATGAACGCCGTGTTGAATGCACGCGATCTGCGCAAAAGCTACGGCGATAATGTGGTGGTTGATGGCGTCAGCATCAATCTCAAAAAGGGCGAATGCTTCGGCTTGCTCGGACCGAACGGCGCCGGCAAGACCACCACGCTGCGCCTGATGCTCGGCCTGATCGAGCCGGATGGCGGATATCTCGATCTGCTCGGCCATGCGGTGCCGCGCCATGCGCGAGAGGCGCGCCTGCGTGTTGGCGTCGTCCCTCAGGTGGACAACCTTGATCCGGATTTCACCGTGGCCGAGAACCTGCTGGTATATGGGCGCTACTTCGGCCTGAAGGATGATGAGATAAACGCGCGCATCCCGGCACTGCTTGAATTCGCCAGCCTCGCGCACAAACGCGACGTGAAGATCCCTGCGTTGTCCGGCGGCATGAAACGGCGGCTGACGCTGGCGCGCGCGCTGGTAAACGACCCCGAGGTTATCTTTCTCGACGAGCCGACCACCGGCCTCGACCCCCAGGCGCGCCACCTGATCTGGCAGCGTTTGCACGATCTCACCGTGCAGGGCAAGACACTGCTGCTGACCACGCATTTCATGGACGAGGCCGAGCGCCTGTGCCACCGTCTGGCGATCATGGATAACGGGCGGCTGATCAGCGAAGGGTCGCCGCGCGAATTGATAAAACGCAACATCGAAGCGGAAGTGGTGGAAGTATTCGGCGAGCAGGTTGCGATATGGGCAGAAGAATATGCAACGCGCTATGCGCAGCGCTTCGAGGTAAGCGGCGAGACTGCGTTCTGCTATGTGAACGACGCGCAGCCGCTAATCGCGCATTTGCAAACACAAGGCGGGCTGCGCTATCTGCATCGGCCGGCGAACCTAGAAGATGTGTTTTTGAAATTGACCGGCCGCGAAATGCGGGAGTAACGAAATGAGCGCACATCACTTTTCCCCGCCGCGCCTGAGCACAAGATTCTTTCCGATCTGGCGGCGCCATTTCCTGGTGTGGCGCAAGGTGGCGGCAACATCCATCATCGGCCATATCGCCGACCCGATGATCTACCTGCTCGGGCTGGGCTACGGTCTCGGCAGCCTGCTGCCGCAGATGGGAGGCACATCCTACGTGGTGTTCCTCGCCGCCGGAACGATCTGCTACAGCACGATGAACAGTGCAAGTTTCGAAGCGCTGTATTCCGGCTTTTCGCGCATGCACGAGCAGCGTACCTGGGAAGCGATCATGAACACACCGGTGACGCTGGACGACATCGTGCTGGCGGAGATCCTGTGGGCGGCGAGCAAGAGCCTGTTGTCCGGTACCGCGGTGCTGGTGGTAGCCGTTCTCCTCGGGCTGACACATTCGCTGCTGTCGCTGTGGCTGATCCCGCTGGCGCTGCTGGTCGGGCTGTGCTTCGCCGCACTTGGCCTGATCATGACCGCACTCGCGCCGAGCTATGATTTCTTCATGTACTACTTCACTCTGGTGGTCACCCCCATGATGCTATTATGTGGCGTGTTCTTCCCGATCTCGCAATTACCGCTGCTGTGGCAGAATGTATCGGCAGCGCTGCCGCTGACGCATGCAATCGACATCGCGCGACCATTGATGAGCGGCATAGTGCCGCCAAACCTGGTGCTGCATGTCGCGATAGTGCTGGGTTATGCACTGTGCAGTTTCTATGTGTCGCTGGTATTGTTCAGAAGAAGACTGTCCCAATAAGGATTTTGTATGCTATGGGTTAAGGCGTTTCATATCATTTTCGTCGTAAGCTGGTTCGCCGGGCTTTTCTACCTGCCGCGCATTTTCGTGAACCACGCGATGGCGACCGAGCCGGCCGAGATCGCGCGGCTGAAGCTGATGGAAGGCAAGCTGTACCGTTTCGTCACGCCGATCGCTTGGCTGGCACTGGGCTTTGGCCTGTGGCTGTGGCTGGGCTACGGCATCACCGGTGGCTGGATGTACGCCAAACTTCTGCTGGTGCTGGTATTGATCATATATCACTATTATTGCGGCAAGCTGGTCAAGCAATTCGCCGCAGACCAAAATACCCGCGGCCACGTTTTTTACCGCTGGTTCAACGAAATCCCGGTGCTGGTGCTGATGGCCGTGGTGATACTCGTCACAGTCAAGCCGTTTTAATGCCCGCCTTCTTCGCTCCCTGTCCGCGCGGCCTGGAAAAACTGCTGGCCGAGGAACTGGCCGCGCTTGGCGCAGCTGATGTGCGGACTAATGACGGCGGTGTGGCATTCTCGGGAGACTGGCCATTTTGCTATCGCGCCAATCTGGAAAGCCGTATCGCCAGCCGTGTCCTGTGGCGAGTCAATGAAACGCAATACCGCAACGAGCAGGATATCTATAAGGCGGCATTCGAATTGCAATGGCAGCGCTGGTTTGATGTCACATGCACGATACGCGTGAATACCACGGCGATACGCTGTCCGCTGAAAAGCCTGGAGTACATTACGCTGTTGGTCAAGGACGCAGTGTGCGACCGCTTCCGCGCCTACTGCAACGAACGGCCCAGTGTGGACACACTGGAACCGGACTTACGCATCCATGTGTTCATCGAGGACAACAGGCTGATGCTGTATCTGGACACCTCCGGCGATGCTCTGTTCAAGCGCGGTGTTCGACCGCACACCAACATAGCACCGCTGCGCGAGAATCTCGCGGCGGGCATTTTGCGCCTGATGAACTGGCACCCCGGCATCACGCTGCTCGACCCCATGTGCGGCAGCGGCACGTTCCTGATCGAAGCGGCGCAGATGTCGCTCAACATCCAGCCCGGCATTGCGCGCAGCTTTGCGTTCGAGAAACTGAAGAATTTTGATGCATTGTTATGGAACAACATGCGCACGCAGGCGATTGCCGCACAATCGCTGCCCAAACCGCTGGGACTTTATGGCAGCGATCTGTACGGCGAGGCACTGAAGGCCGCGCGGCGCAACCTGGAAGAAGCGGGGCTGTCGGAATGCGTGGAACTAAAGCAGGCCAATATTCTTGAAATATCGGCCCCCGCCGAACACGGCTTGCTGGTGGCTAACCTGCCCTATGGCGAGCGCATGGGCGAACTGGATGAACTCGCGGAGCTGTATCCGAAACTGGGCGATGCACTGAAAAAGAAGTTCGGTGGATGGACAGCTTATCTGTTCACCGCCGACAAGGCGATCCTGAAACTGATGCGCCTGTCACCGTCGAAACGTATTCCGCTGTTCAACGGCGCGATCGAGTGCCGTCTGCTGGAATACAAGATCGTCCCGGGAAGCAATCGGCCCAAGCCCGGGAGTCTGGCGCAGGGAGCCTCCAAAGATTTGGGATGAAATGCGGTTTCTGGAAATTCCGTCAGGTAATCTTCATGTGTTCGGTACCGCTCATCAGGTCCCGATCCGTAGACTGTTTGCTTTCCAGTTTGATGCGCAACCGCAAATCGTTGACCGAGTCTGCATTCTTCAATGCTTCCTCATAACCGATCAAGCCTGATTCAAACAGTCTGAACAGTGCTCCATCAAAAGTCTCCATGCCCAATTCGCGCGATTGCGCCATCACGCTCTTGATCTGGTTCACTTCGCCCTTGAAGATCAGGTCTGCGATCAACGGCGAATTGAGCATGATCTCAACCGCAGCGGCACGACCGGTGCCTTGTTTATTCGGGATCAAGCGTTGCGAAATAAACGCCTTGACGTTAAGCGACAAGTCCATCAGCAACTGCGTACGGCGCTCTTCAGGGAAAAAGTTGATGATACGGTCCAGCGCCTGGTTGGCACTGTTGGCATGCAGTGTGGCCAGGCACAAGTGCCCCGTTTCTGCAAAAGATACCGCATATTCCATGGTTTCACGGTCGCGGATTTCGCCGATCAGAATCACATCGGGTGCCTGGCGCAGGGTGTTCTTCAGCGCATTGTGCCATGACTCGGTATCCACGCCGACCTCGCGGTGCGTGATGAGGCAGTTGATGTGTTCATGCACATATTCCACCGGGTCTTCGATGGTAATGATGTGGCCGTAGCTGTTTCTGTTGCGATGGCCGAGCATCCCGGCCAGCGTGGTCGACTTGCCTGAGCCGGTTCCACCGACCACGATGACCAGGCCGCGTTTGGTCATCACGATGTCCTTGAGGACCGGGGGCATCCCCAGTTGGTCAAGTTCGGGAATCTTGGTTGTGATGGTACGCAACACCATGCCGACGCGCTGTTGCTGCAGGAATACATTGACACGGAATCTGCCGATACCGTGCGGGCTGATCGCAAAGTTGCACTCGTGGGTCGCTTCAAACTCCGCCGCCTGGCGGTCGTTCATGATGCTGCGCGCCAGTTCCTGCGTGTGCTGAGTACTGAGTACCTGGTTGGAAACCGGGGTCATCTTACCGTCCACCTTGAAGGCCGGCGGGAAGCCGGTCGTGATGAACAGGTCTGAGGCATTTTTACTGATCATTCCGCGCAGCAGGTTATGTATCAGTTCGGTGGCTTGATCTCTTTCCATGAAAAACTCCTGAGTAAACTGTGCTTAGCCGGCAAAAGCGTCCTTATTGGCAGCTTTGGAGCGCGCTTCCGCGGGCGAAATCTTGTTTTCCCTGACAAGGGTGGTGAGGCACTGATCCAGCGTCTGCATTCCCACTGCCTGTCCGGTTTGTATTGCCGAATACATTTGCGGCACTTTTGCTTCGCGGATCAGATTGCGGATCGCCGGGGTACAGATCATGATCTCATGTGCCGCCACCCGGCCTGCCCCATCCTTGGTCTTGAGCAAAGCCTGGGATATTACCGCGCGCAACGATTCGGATAACATCGCGCGTACCATCTCTTTTTCGTCGGCAGGGAATACATCGATGATGCGGTCTATGGTTTTTGCCGCCGAGCTGGTATGCAGCGTGCCAAACACCAAGTGGCCGGTTTCCGCCGCAGTCATTGCCAGTCGTATGGTTTCCAGATCGCGCATTTCGCCCACCAGGATCACGTCCGGGTCTTCGCGCAGGGCGCTGCGCAGCGCGTTCTGGAAAGACAGGGTATGCGGACCGACTTCGCGCTGGTTGATCAAACACTTCTTGCTTTCATGCACAAACTCGATCGGATCCTCCACTGTCAGGATGTGGCCCAATTCGTTTTCATTGCGATGATTGACCATCCCGGCCAGGGTGGTGGATTTTCCCGAGCCTGTCGGCCCCGTAACCAGCACCATGCCGCGCGGATATTCGGAAATGGCCTCGAAAATCTTGGGTGCTTTCAAATCTTCCAGAGACAGAATCTTGGATGGAATGGTACGCATTACTGAACCGGCACCGCGATTATGCACAAAGGCGTTGACGCGGAAACGTGCGAGCCCGGGAACCTCGAACGAGAAGTCGATCTCCTTGTTCTCCTCGTAAACCTTGCGCTGAACGTCGTTCATGATGTCATACACCAGTGCGTGCACTTCCTTGTGCTCCATTGCCGGCAGGTTGATCCTGCGTATGTCGCCATGCACACGTATCATCGGCGGCAGGCCGGCCGAAAGATGCAAGTCGGAAGCCTTGTTTTTGACGCTAAAAGCAAGCAGTTCGGTGATATCCATTATAATCGTCCCGGTTTGATGAGCTGGCCCTGGGCAGCCCGAGTTAGGAATGTTTGGCGGAATGTTTTTGCGTACTGGATTATGACAACAATCGCTTCCAACTTGCAAGCTGTGCGAGACACGATTTCGGCGGCAGCTGCCGCGGCGGGTCGTCAAGCAAGCGAAATCACCCTGCTGGCGGTCAGCAAGACCTTTGCGCCCGATGACTTGCGCAGCGCTTACCTCGCGGGCCAGACATGCTTTGGGGAAAGCTATGTGCAAGAAGCATTGGACAAGATCGCTGCGCTGCGGGACATACCGGTAGAATGGCATTACATTGGGCCGATCCAAGGCAACAAGACTCGCGCCATCGCAGAAAATTTTGCATGGGTGCACAGCGTGGACAGACTGAAAATAGCCGAGCGTTTATCCGAGCAGCGCCCCGCACAGTTACCCCCGTTGCAGGTGTGCTTGCAGGTCAACATCAGCATGGAAACGAGCAAAGGCGGGGTATCTCCCGATCAAGCGGGCGTGTTGGCGCACGCCATCGCGAAACTGCCCGGGTTGAAATTGCGCGGCTTGATGGCGATACCCGCTCCCAGCGATGATATCGCTGAACAGCGCTTGCCCTTCGTGCTGTTGCGCAAGTTGCGCGATCAGTTGAACCAGCAGGGCTTGCAGCTGGATACGTTATCGATGGGCATGTCGCATGATTTTGCTGTGGCGATCGCGGAAGGTGCGACCATAGTGCGTATCGGCACCGCGATTTTCGGTGGCCGGAATTAAGGGGAAAAATAAATGAACATCTGTTTTATAGGCGGCGGCAATATGGCGAGCGCCATGATAGGGGGCTTGCTACGCAACGGCACATGCAAGAGAGATGAAATTCGCGTGATTGAAATCGATGCCGACAGGCAAAAGCAATTGGAATCTTTAGGTGTTATCGTTTTTGGCAAGCAGGACGAGAAGGCCATAACCGGAAGTGACATCGTGGTGCTGGCGGTGAAGCCGCAGCAAATGCAGGAAGCTGTTGCAGTCCAGCTTGGCTCATGGCTTTCGCCAGGGCAAATCGTGTTATCCATCGCAGCTGGTATTCGTCTAACTGATCTGGGAAAGTGGCTGGGCTACCAAAACACGGGATTTGTTTTGGTCCGGGCCATGCCAAATACACCCGCTTTGGTTGGATCCGGCATTACAGGGTTATACAGCTTTCCGCTCATCACTGAGAAACAGCGCGAACTGGTTGAAAAAGCCATGAGTGCGACTGGGACTTTCGTCTGGATTCGCAGCGAGGAAGACATGGATGCGGTCACTGCCATATCTGGCAGCGGCCCTGCATACTTTTTTTACTTCATCGAGGCGTTGGAGCAGGCAGGAAAAGAACTTGGCCTGCCGGAGCAAACCGCACGCAAACTTGCTGTTGAAACCGCCCTTGGGGCTGCCAAACTTGCACATGAAAGCACGGAAGATCCGGCTGCACTGCGCGCGCGAGTCACTTCAAAGAACGGCACCACCGAGCGCGCCCTGTTGAGCATGCAATCCAGTCATGTGCAGCAGCACATCATCACGGCAGCCAAAGCTGCCGCAGCGCGCTCCAGGGAAATCGGCGAAGAACTGGGTAAAGCATGATACTCAGCCAAGTGACACAATTTTTGAATGATATTTTCGTGCAGGGATTTGCCGGTGTACTGTTGTTCCGCTTTTTGCTGCAATGGCTGCGCGCCCCGATGCACAATCCCGTCGGGGAATTCATCATGGCGATCAGCGATTTTGCTGTGCTGCGCGCGCGCCGTTTCATACCCCCGATGCGGCGTCTGGATAGCTCGAGTTTGCTGCTTGCATTATGCGTGGAGATGATCTATCTGGGCCTGACGCTGTCGATCGAGGGTTATCCGTTCGTGCATTTTCCACTGCTCGGATTATTGGCGTGGAGTGCGGTGAAACTGATTAAAATCAGCGTGTACCTGTTGATGAGCGCGCTGGTGGCACAGGCGATCCTGTCCTGGGTGAATCCCTTTACTCCGCTTGCACCCTTGCTTGCAGCCATTACTTACCGCTTCCTGAGGCCGCTGCAGAGAATTTTGCCGCTGATCGGCAACGTCGACTTGTCTCCGCTGCTGCTCCTGGTGTTCTGCCAGATCATCCTGCTTGTGCCATTGGCAATGCTGGAAAGCCTGGCGGTGCGATTACTCTGATGCAGCCCCATTGGTATCGCCGCAATGGAGAAACCATCATGCTGACCATGTATGTGCAACCCGGAACAAAGCGCAGCGAAATCGTCGGGCTGCACGGCGATGCGCTCAAGATTAAGCTGGCTGCCCCGCCCATCGGGGGACGCGCCAACGAAGTACTGTTGAAGTTCATCGCTGAATTGTTTGCCGTGCCGTTACGCAATACAGAACTCAAACAGGGTGATAAATCGCGTCACAAGGTGGTTGCGGTCACCGGCAGCAAAGTCGATCCGGAAAACCTGCTGTAACAGACATAACAAGTTTCAGTATATCGGGAGGATGAAATGAAAGAATCATTGAAACCTGGTATCAGATATGAACACAAGTTCGTCGTTCCTACATCTAAAACTGTCCCCGCGCTCTATCCGGAATCGGAAGAATTTGCGGCGATGCCCGAAGTCTTTGCTACCGGCTTTCTGGTGGGCTTCCTCGAATGGGCCTGCATCAAGGCGACCAACCCTTATCTTGACTGGCCGCAGGAACAATCGGTCGGAACGCACATCGACGTCAGCCACGAAGCCGCAACACCACCCGGCCTGGAAGTGACCGCGACCGTCGAATTGGTGGAAGTCGATGGCAGAAAGTTGGTGTTTGCTGTTGAAGCTCATGATGGGGTGGACCTGATCTCCAAAGGTCGGCATGAGCGGTTCATAATCAACAAGGAAAAATTTAATGCAAAGGTTGGCACAAAGAAAAGGAACAGTACATAATCTATCGGTCAAAATGATATGGAGACGCAGCTCAATCTTTAATATGTGAAAAAATAACCGGGGCTTAGGCCCCGTGCTATCAATCAAGCTTAGGGGAGGCGAGATGACAAATGGCTCAACAAGAAAAGCTCTGCTTGAAGACATAAACAATTTCCGTCTGAAAGCCAAACATTACGAGTCGCTGCATTTATTCGAGGCGGCAAAATATGCCTCCAGCCTTGCCGCCAACCTTGAGCTGGCACTGACGACAATGCCCTCCGATGATGAAAAACAGCCAGCGCAACAAACCGCTCCACCACAAAACGAGTCCCCGCCAGTCGGAGCAAAGCAAGTAGTCTGGCCGGTGATTCGAACCCAGAAAGAACTATCCCAAACAGCCGAGATACTCCGCAGCGGCGGCCGCGTATACGAACTACAGGGCAAAAAGATCGGGGAGATACTGAATGCACTGAAAGTGATTGACGACAAGACTCTACATGCAGTAGAGCAGCATCACAAAACCAAGAAAGCCAACGGCAAACCGATCGGTCAATTACTCGTCCACATGGGAATAATCGAACCGGAAGTTTTGACAAGAGCACTATGCATCCAGTCTGGAACGCCGATGGTAGACGTTTTGGCCATTAGCATCTCTAGCGACATCCTGAATCGTATCTCGAATGACAAGGCGATCGAAAAGAAGGTAGTCCCGGTGGGCGTATATAACAAGACGTTATATTTGGCAGTGGCCGAACCGGCCACTTTTTCCGAGCAGCACCACTTTGCATTCATTACCAAGTTGAACATCAAGCCGGTTTATGCGCCGTCTTATGAAATTGACACTTTTGTCCATACAAAATGGACGGGAGCCGACTCGGATATTTGGGCGGGTTAAAACTGGACTGATTCGCGTGGCCCCAGGTTTGATCTGATCCGCTGACGCATCTCGTTGCGCTCAGTCACCGGCACAAGCGCTAATTAAGCGAACAGGTTGCCAGCGATTTGTCGCTGCGATAGGGAGAAAATATCTGCAACTTCCATTGCCCTGATAAATGGGCAGTCAGCTGCGTCGTCTTCTGCGAAATATCGGCACAAATATTTCTTGCCGCCTCGTCATCAAAGCCGTCTATCGTGACGCTAACCAGGCTGTCATGGCTGTTGACAGCACATTGCCTGGCGAGTCCGGTTTTCTCGATAGACGAACATAAACCTGGTATATCATTTGCCGCGCCGGACACTCCAGCGGTGGGCTCCTGCTGTTTATCAGATTTGCCGCATCCGGCGAACGGAATGATGAGAAAAAATATCACGAACAGCAGCACTGTCTTCGTCATTTATGCACCAATGAGGTTTGCACGCTTTGAATGGCGTTACATCAGGATGACATCGTATTGTTCTTGGCTGTAAATCGTTTCGACTTGCATCGAGATCGGTTTGGCGATGAAATCGGAAAGCATCGCTAGGGCTTGGGATTCTTCTTCCAGGAATAAGTCGATCACCTGCTGCGAACCGAGAATGCGGTATTCGCGTGCGTTGAACTGGCGTGCTTCGCGGAGGATTTCGCGCAGTATCTCGTAGCACACCGTCCGCGCGGTTTTCACTTCGCCTCGTCCCTGGCAGGTGGGGCACGGTTCGCACATTACCTGCGCCAGGCTCTCACGGGTGCGCTTGCGGGTCATTTCCACCAATCCCAATGAGGAGAATCCGTTCACGGTGATGCGCGTATGGTCACGAGCGAGGGCTTTCTTGAATTCCTCCAGCACGGCATCGCGATGTTCCTGGGTATCCATGTCGATGAAATCACATATGATGATGCCGCCCAGATTTCGCAGGCGCAACTGTCGCGCGATGACCTGCGTGGCTTCCAAATTGGTCTTGAAAATGGTGTCGTCAAAATTGCGTAATCCCACATAGCCGCCGGTATTCACGTCTATTGTGGTCAGCGCCTCGGTTTGATCGATGATGAGATAGCCACCGGATTTCAGATCGACGCGCTTTGACAAGGCACGCTCGATCTCTTCTTCCACGCCATACAGATCGAACAGTGGGCGTGAGCCGGGATAGTGTTCAAGCTTGTCGCTTGCAATCGTATTATAGGCTTGGGCGAATTCAAGCATCCTCTGGTAGGTGCTGCGCGAATCGACCAATATGCGCGTGGTCTCGTGGCTGACAAAATCCCGCAGCACGCGCAGGCTGATGTCGAGTTCCTGATACAGCAGTTGCGGCGCACTGGCGGTTTGCGCCGCAGTTTGCAAATTGCCCCACAGCTTGTCCAGATAGGCAATGTCGGCGACAAAATCCGGTTCCGCCGATGCTTCCGCCACGGTGCGGATGATATAGCCCCCCTGATGCTCCGGCGGCAGCACAGTCTGCAGATTGGCGCGCAAAATATCGCGCTGCTCTGCGTTTTCGATGCGTTGCGATACGCCGATATGCATCTCCTGCGGCAGAAATACCAGCAAGCGTCCGGCTATGCTGAGCTGTGTGGACAGTCGTGCACCCTTGCTGCCGATCGGCTCCTTGATGACCTGCACCATCAGGGTCTGTCCCTCGGACAACACTTTCTCGATCGGTTTTGGTGTCTCGATGTTGTGGCTGTTTTCCCAGATATCCGCCACGTGCAAAAATGCCGACCGTTCCAGGCCTATGTCAATGAAAGCGGACTGCATCCCCGGCAACACGCGTTTGACTTTGCCGAGGTATACGTTGCTGACGATGCCGCGACTGCTGCCGCGCTCGATGTGCAGATCCTGCACCACACCAAGTTGCATCACCGCTACGCGTGTCTCCTGCGGGGTAACATTAATCAGTATTTCTTCGCTCATTAATTATGAATCAGTGGAAATTCACGGTGTGGGGTAATCGAAGCGTTGCAGCAATTGAACCGTTTCGAACAGCGGCAAGCCCATCACTCCGGAATAACTGCCGGACAGGTGCTCAATGAATGCTCCGGCATGCCCCTGGATGGCATAGCCTCCGGCCTTGTCCGTGTACTCGCGGGTATGCAGGTAGCGGCGAATTCGTTCCTCGCTTAGTGCGGCAAAACGCACCGTGGAAACAGAAAGCGCGACTTCGATATGTTCTTCCAGGGCGATTGAAACCGCACTCAGCACCTGATGTTCTCTTCCAGACAGTTGGCGCAGCATTGCAGCAGCCTGTTCTGCGCCGCCCGGTTTGCCGAATATTTTACCGTCCAGCGTAACAGCCGTATCTGCTGCCAGCACCGGTGCGGGAGGAAGATTGCGAAACCTGAGCGCAGCATAACCCGCTTCGGCCTTGGCTTGTGCGACACGTCGAACATAGTTATCCGGCTGCTCGTCGGCATGAGGTGTCTCATCCACCGCCGTGTTGCGGCGCGAGTCCGCGCGCATCAACAGCATTTCGAAATTGACGCCGATCTGCTTGAGCAATTCGCGGCGGCGCGGACTTTGTGACGCCAGGTAGATGCGTGTCTGGGTAATCATGGCATCAAGGATAACTCAAAAAGCCCTTATCCAGTCCAAAAACATGGAACGAAAATATTGCCCGGCACCCAATATATATCGATATGCAAGGCGGTTAATTGTTGTTCGGCACAGCATGGCCAGCCTTCGTAACAGCAGTCCCGTCTGCCGCAAGGCAATCCGGGTTTTATTCGCGGTGGTAAGGATGATTGTGCATCAGGCTGTATGCACGATACAACTGTTCGGCAAGTATTACACGCACGACAGCATGAGGCAGGGTGAGCGAAGATAAGGCCAGCAGGCGTTGTGCATGCTGTTTCACCGACTCATGCAAGCCATCAGCGCCGCCGATTATGAAAGCAATATCGCGCCCTTCGCGCATCCAGTCCTGCATTTGCGCGGCAAGTTGTTTGGTGGTTGGCTGGATCCCGTGCTCGTCCAATGCGATGCGCAGACAGTTTTGAGGCAGGGCGGTGAAGATGCGCTGCGCTTCCGCCTGCATGATCTGCATTGTGGTCTTGCCGGTGGTACGGGGTTCGGGCTTGATCTCCAGCAGAGAAATCTGCGCTTCACGCGGCATCCGCTTGGCGTATTCGTTGAAACCCGCCATGATCCAGTCAGGTGTCTTGTGTCCGACCGAGGCGATGATCAGCTTCATTTTGAATGATTATGTCGGCATGTTCCGCCGGAACCCTATTTTGGCGCTTTAGCCAGCTTGGGGCGTGCCGCCTGTGCCTTGCTCCACAACTCTTCGAGGTTGTAATAGTCACGGACCGCCGGTTGCATGACATGCACCAATACCTCGCCCAAATCCACCAAAATCCATTCGCCACTGTCCTCCCCTTCGCGGCCATATATTTTTTCGCCGCGTTCCTTGAGCTTGACCACCACGTTGTCGGCAAGCGCCTTGGTCTGGCGCGTCGATTGGGCACTGGCAATGACCATGCGCTCGAACATGGTGCTGAGTTTGCTGGTGTCGATCACTTTGATATTGCTGGCTTTGACATCTTCCAGTGCGGCGACGACGGCTTGGGTTTTTTCTTCAGTGGTTAGCATGGGCATATAAACGATGTTGATGAATGTAATCAGCCACTGCGTTGGGCAGCAGGTAGCGTATGCTGCGATTTTCCGCTACGCGGCTGCGGATCAGCGTGGCGGAGATTTCCAGCTTGGGTATGGCCAGCTCTGTGATTCCTCCGGCCGGCTGACGCGATAGCGCATCCGCAGCGCATAAACGCAGTTGATAGTGCCGGCGCAATGCCGGTATGGCAGTGTCGATACGATCTTGCAGAGTAAAACCGGGACGGCTGCCCACCACGATGTGCGCCAATTCGAACAATCGTTCCCATTCGTGCCAGGTGTGCAATTGCACAAATTCGTCACCGCCCATCAGCAGGCACAGCGGTTGTGCCGCTCCCAACTCGGCACGAAGTTCGTTCAACGTGTCCACGGTATAGCAGGGCGTGGTGCGCTCTACTTCGCGGGCATCAAGTAAGAAAGCGGGTTGATCGGCGATCGCCAGCTGCACCATCGCGCTGCGATGCTGCGCTGAAACCTGCGGCATATCGCGATGCGGCGGCGTACCGGCCGGGATGAAACGTATCTGGCGGAGATTCGCCAGCTCAAGCATTTCCTCGGCGAGACGCAAATGCCCGTAGTGGATAGGGTCAAACGTCCCGCCCAGAATCCCGATCGATTGTTTGCCCGCCGATTGCAAATCTTGGGATAGCAAGGCCAGTGGTTACAATGCAAGCCGGCGGGTATCGGCCAGCACCTGCGAGAGGAAAACAATAAAGCGAGCCGCCGCCGCGCCATCGATCACGCGATGGTCATACGACAGCGACAGCGGGAGCATCAGCCGCGCGACGAACGTATCATCCTGGTGCATGGGTTTGATGATGGCCTTGGACACGCCCAAAATCGCCAGTTCGGGAGCGTTGATGATGGGCGTAAATGCGGTGCCGCCGATCCCGCCCAGGCTGGAGATCGAGAAACAGCCACCCTGCATCTCGGCAGCGGTGATCTTTTTCTCCCGCGCTCGCGCGCTGATCTCGCCGAGTTCCCTGGCGAGCTGCACGATGCCCTTTTTGTCGGCATCTCGCAGCACCGGCACCATCAGCCCGTCCGGCGTATCGACCGCGACACCGATATGGAAATATTGCTTGAGCACCAGATTCTCGCCGCCGGCATCCAGAGATGCGTTGAATTCAGGAAATTGCTGCAGCGCGACCACGGCTGCCTTGAGCAAGAATGCCAGCGGCGTGATCTTGATGTTCTGCTTGGCGTATTCCGCATTGAGCTCCTTGCGGAACACTTCCATTTCGGTGATATCCGCCTCGTCGAATTGCGTGATGTGCGGGATGGTCACCCAGTTGCGGTGCAGATTCGCACCGGAAATCTTCTTGATGCGCGACAGCGGATGGGTCTCGATCACGCCGAATTTGGCAAAGTCCACCACCGGCATCGCCAGTACCTGCAGTACATTGCCTCCTGCGGCACCGCGCGGTTGAGCAAGCGCGGCTTTGACAAAACTCTGCACATCGTCTCTGGTCACGCGGCCTTTTTCTCCGCTGCCTTTGACTTGAGCGATCTGCACCCCCAGTTCGCGCGCGAAGCGGCGTATCGCGGGACTTGCGTGGGCCTTGCCCGCTGGGGTGTCGCTGGGTAATGGCAAGGTTGCGCCAGATACTGCCCGCTGCGATGTTTGTACGGCCGCAGGTGCGTCAGCAGGCTTTTCCGCAACCGGAACCGCAGCCTGCGCGGGTGCAGGGTGAGCCGTCGGCTGGCTCTTTTCAGGTGTAGTCGCGTCGCTGCTTTCCAGCAGCAGGATCAGCGAGCCCTCCGACACCTTGTCGCCGACCTTGACCTTGACTTCCTTGATCACTCCGGCATATGGCGACGGTACATCCATCGCCGCCTTGTCGGTTTCCAGCGTAATCAGATTGTCTTCGGCTTTGATCGTGTTGCCGGCCTTCACCATTACTTCGATGATGTCCACGTCCTTGTAATCGCCGATATCCGGCACCAATACTTGTTTAATTTCTGCCACGTTGTTCTCCCCCAACCTTACACTGTTGTTGGGTTTGGTTTATCAGGATCGATGTCATACAGTTTGATCGCCTTGCTGACCTCGCTGGTTTTGATGGCACCCTCATCGGCCAATGCCTTCAATGCAGCGATGGCGATATAGTGGCGGTCAACCTCGAAGAACCGGCGCAATTTCTTGCGCGTATCGGAACGGCCGAAGCCGTCAGTGCCCAGCACCTTGTAATGCCCCTTGGTTGGGGCAGGAAACCGCGGATCTGGTCGGCGAACGAACGCATGTAATCGGTCGCGGCTATCACCGGTCCGCTGCGCGCTCCCAGGCAGTGTTCGACATAGCTGACCCGCGCTTCCGATTCAGGATGCAGCATGTTCCAGCGCTCGCAATCCATACCCTCGCGGCGCAATTCCGTGAAACTGGTCACGCTCCAGATGTCCGCTGCAACGCCAAAGTCGTTTTTCAGCAGATCTGCCGCGGCGATCGCTTCGCGCAATATCGTGCCGCTGCCAAGCAATTGCACTTTTGGCGCATTGACTTCTGCTTTGTCTTCTTTGAACAGGTACATGCCCTTGATGATGCCAGCTTCCGCATCCTTTGGCATCGGCGGATGTGCGTAGTTTTCATTCATCACCGTGAGGTAATAGAACACATCCTGTTGTTCGACATACATACGGCGCATGCCGTCATGTATGATCACGGCGAGTTCGTAGGCGAAGGTAGGATCGTAGGACACACAGTTCGGAATGTTGGCCGACAGCAAGTGGCTGTGACCATCCTCGTGCTGCAGGCCTTCACCGTTCAGCGTGGTGCGGCCCGCTGTTCCGCCAAGCAGGAAACCGCGCGCGCGCAAATCGCCGGCCGCCCAGGCCAGATCACCGACGCGCTGGAAGCCGAACATCGAGTAGAAGATATAAAACGGCAACATCGCCTTGCCATGGTTGGCATAGGAAGTCGCTGCGGCCATCCATGAAGACATCGCGCCGGCTTCGTTGATGCCTTCCTGCAGGATCTGGCCGGATTTGTCTTCCTTGTAGAACATCAGTTGATCGGCATCCTGCGGGGTATAGAGCTGACCCTGCTGCGAGAATATGCCCAGCTGGCGGAACATGCCTTCCATGCCGAAGGTACGCGACTCGTCCGGCACGATAGGCACGATTTGCTTGCCGATATTCTTGTCTTTTACCAGGATGCCGAGCAGGCGCACGAATGCCATCGTGGTCGAGATCTCGCGCTCCTCGGTACCCTTCAGCAATGCATCGAATGCCTCCAATCCGGGTATCTGCAGCGGCTCGTTGACCGGTGTGCGCAGTGGTACCACGCCCATCTCCTGGCTGCGCCCCTTCAAATATTTCATTTCCAGGCTGTCCTCGGGAGGACGGTAGAAATTCAGGCTGGCAACCTGCTCGTCTGTCAGCGGGATATTGAAACGGTCACGGAATTTAAGCAGCACTTCGTCGGCCATCTTCTTCTGCTGGTGAGTGATGTTCTGTCCCTCGCCCGCCGGTCCCATGCCGTAACCTTTTACCGTCTTTGCCAGGATCACGGTCGGCTGACCGGTGTGTTCGGATGCTGCCGCATAAGCCGCGTAAACTTTTTGCGTGTCATGACCGCCGCGATTCAGATGCCAAATCTCATCATCGGTCATGTCGGAGACCATCTCCAGCAATTCAGGATACTTGCCGAAGAAATGCTCGCGTACATATGCACCATCCTTGGATTTGTAAGTCTGGTAATCGCCGTCCACCGCTTCTTCCATGCGCTTTTGCAACAGGCCGTTCTTGTCCTTGGCAAGCAAGCGATCCCACTTGTCTCCCCATACCACCTTGATGACATTCCAGCCGGCACCGCGGAACACGCCCTCCAGTTCCTGGATTATCTTGCCGTTGCCGCGCACCGGGCCGTCGAGTCGTTGCAGGTTGCAGTTGACGACGAAGATCAGATTATCGAGCTTCTCGCGCCCGGCCATCGAGACCGCCCCCAGCGATTCCGGCTCATCGGTCTCGCCGTCGCCGAGGAATGCCCACACCTTGCGTCCCGCCGTCTGTGCCATGCCGCGATGTTCCAGATATTTCATGAAGCGCGCCTGGTAGATCGCCATCAGCGGGCCCAGACCCATGGACACGGTGGGGAACTGCCAGAAGTTCGGCATCAGCCACGGATGAGGATAAGAGGAAAGTCCACCGCCCTCGGATTCCTGGCGGAACTTGTACATCTGCGCCTCGCTTATGCGTCCTTCAAGGAATGCGCGGGCGTACATTCCGGGAGAAGAGTGACCCTGAAAATACACCAGATCACCGCCGTGGCTCTCGGTCTTGCCGTGGAAAAAGTGATTGAAGCCCACGTCATATAGCGTTGCTGCCGAGGCAAAGCTGGCGATATGGCCGCCCAGCTCGGAGGAGTCGCGGTTGGCATTCAACACCAGCACCATCGCGTTCCAGCGCATCCAGGCGCGGATACGGTGCTCCAGATTCTGGTTGCCGGTGGAGCGGTGCTCTTCGCTGACCGGAATGGTGTTGCAATACGGCGTGACCGCGCTGAACGGCAAGCTTGCACCGGAACTGCGCGCCTTGCTCATCAGTTGCTCGAGCAGGAAATGGGCGCGTTCTGCGCCCTCGTTTTCCAGAACCGACTCGAGGGCGTCCAGCCACTCCTGGGTTTCTTGCGGATCGTAATCGGGTAATGTCGCCATCTTTCCGTTCTCTCGTTTATTTCGACCTTATTCTTTTGCTGCGCAAGAGATCGTCTCTTGCTCGGTGATTATCCATCCGACTTTAACATCCGTGTTTTCCTGGGGGATTTGTTCGACGATTTGCAGCGCGAAAGCTGCAGCCGCCAATACGGTTCGATGCGCGGCATTTTCGCCACTCCGCCGCGCCAACAGCTTGTCATAATAACCGCCACCATAGCCGAGTCGCCCCCCATCACGTGTAAATGCCACCCCGGGCAGCAGGGCGAATTCTACCTCATTTAGCGTGGCCAGCCTTTCACAGCGTTCCACTATCGGCTCACGTATTCCCCATAACCCGACGGCAAGCTGGTTTTCCAGATCATCCACCCAATACAGATCAAGCTGGTTGGTGTGGCGGTTTACCCGGGGCAGGGCTAATTTTTTGCCGTCCGCCAGCAGCCGCTGTATCCAAAGCTCACTTGCGAACTCCGCGCCGAAATTCATGTAACCGAGTATCGTGCCGGCCCGCCGGTAATGCTGCAGTTCGAGAATACGTGCGATGATCTCCGCGCTATAGGCGACTCGCCTGTCTGGGGCAAGCTGCTCGCGCCGGGCGAGGATCTGCTTGCGTATTCCGGGCTTGGTTGTCTGCGGCAAAGCCGGCATGGCCGCTAACCCAGAAACAATCGGTATGCCGGATTGCCGCTCTCATCCCAGTAGCGATAGCCGAGCGTGTCGAGGAAGTTCTTGAGCGCCTTCTTGTCGTGATGCGGCACTTGCATGCCGACCAGCACGCGGCCGTAATCTGCGCCATGGTTGCGGTAGTGGAACAGGCTGATGTTCCAGTTATGACTCATGCTGTTGAGGAAGTTCATCAGCGCGCCGGGGCGTTCGGGGAACTCAAAGCGGAACAGGATTTCGTCCTTGATCTCCGGAGCATGTCCGCCGACCAGGTGACGCAAGTGCAGCTTGGCCATCTCGTTGTCGCTCAGATCAAGCGTGGCTAAATTGTTGCGCTGCAATCTGTTCACCAGTTCGCTGGTTTCCAGTTGATCGCGCACCTGGATACCGGCGAATACATGGGCCTCTCTGGAATTGGCATAGCGGTAATTGAACTCAGTGATGTTGCGCTTGCCCAGCAATGAACAGAATTTGCGGAAGCTGCCCGGCGTTTCCGGGATTGTCACGGCAAGGATCGCCTCGCGCTGTTCGCCGATCTCGGCGCGTTCCGCGACGAAGCGCAGCCGGTCGAAATTCATGTTCGCGCCGCTGGCGATGGCGACCAGCGTTTCGCCCTTGAGTTTTTCTCGCGCGGCATACAGCTTGGCGCCGGCGATGGAAAGCGCGCCAGCCGGCTCGAGGATGGAGCGTGTGTCTTCGAACACATCCTTTAGCGCGGCGCAGGCCGTATCTGTGTCAACCAGGATGATCTCATCGACCAGCTTGCGGCACAGCCGGAAAGTCTCAGTACCGACCTGCTTCACCGCGACTCCATCAGCGAACAGCCCGACATGGTCGAGCGTGACACGCCGCTTGGCTTTTAGCGAGCGATACATGGCATCCGAATCCACCGGCTGCACGCCGATGATCTTGATATCGGGACGCAATTGCTTGACGTAAGCCGCCACGCCGGAGATCAGCCCGCCTCCGCCGATGGCAACGAATATCGCGTGTATTGCCTGCGTATGCTGGCGCAGGATTTCCATCCCGATGGTGCCTTGTCCGGCGATCACATCCGGGTCGTCATAGGGATGCACGAACGTCATCTTGTTTTGCTGCTCCAGTTCCAGCGCATGCTGATACGCATCGGAGTACGAGTCGCCGTGCAGCACTACCTTCGCGCCGCGGCTGGCGACCGCCTGTATCTTGATTTGCGGCGTGGTCGACGGCATCACGATGACCGCTTTGCAGCCGAGTTTCTGCGCGGAAAGCGCCACGCCCTGGGCGTGATTCCCCGCCGATGCGGTGATTACGCCGCGTTTGAGCTGTTCCGGTGTAAGTTGCGCCATTTTGTTGTACGCACCGCGCAGCTTGAAGGAGAACACCGGTTGCATATCCTCGCGTTTCAGCAACACCGTATTGCCGATTCGCGCCGACAGGTTTGGTGCATGCTCCAGCGGGGTTTCCATCGCCACGTCATAGACGCGCGCGTTGAGGATGCGTTTCAAATATCCGTTCATGAACACCTCTATAAATCCGTTTTTTGGGCGAATCGCGTTGTCGCGTGCTCACTCAATTCTTGTCTATCCATGCGATATGCCTCGTTGTTCGCTGCGCGGCTCCTTGCGCTTCATTCCACAAAACGAATTTCTAGAGGTGTTAACAGAATATATCCAAAAATTACGCGTGCAGATTAGCATAAAATCACCGCGAAACCCTTGCGACATAAGCGAAAATCGGTTCAAATGCCGCGCATGGAAGAAATCAACCAGCATGGGGTCGTCATTCAGACGCAGGTAAACTACCTGCCGGAACAATCCGATGAAGCGGGCAACCGTTTCGTGTTTTCCTACACCATCACCATCACCAATCTCGGCCAGGCGACCGCAAAACTCATCAGCCGCCACTGGATCATTACCGATGCCCATAACCATGTGCAGGAGGTGCGCGGACAGGGCGTGGTTGGCGAGCAACCGGTATTGAAACCCAGCCAAAGCTTCGAATATACCAGCGGTACGGTACTGACCACACAGGTCGGCACGATGCGCGGCAGCTACCAGATGCAGGCTGAAGATGGTTCCCAGTTCGAGGTCGAGATCCCGCAATTCGTGTTGAGTGTGCCGCGTGTTTTGCATTAATCCCTTTTCCGGCGAACGACTAAAAGCCGTGGCGCGGCGCGGCGCACCTTTGGTGCTGGTTTTTCTTGCTGCGTGCGCCACTTCAACCAAATCGTCCATCGCACCGACCCCGGGTCCTTATGAAGCGTTTGCGGTAAGCAAGTGGGAGATGTTGCCGGATTGGCAAACGATAGATTTGCAGCCTGCCTGGGCAGCGTTTTGGCAAAGCTGCAATGCACTGAAAAGCAAGCCGGGTTGGCAAACGGTCTGTGCGCGCGCCAATCAACTGACGCAACCTGACAACAACACGCTGCACGCTTTTTTCGAGGAAGACTTTACGCCTTACCAGGTATATAACCCGGACGGGTCTTCGCAGGGTTTGATCACCGGCTACTACGAGCCCAAGCTGTATGGCAGTCGAGTCAAAACCTCCCGTTTCCGTTACCCGCTTTATGGCCCTCCCGATGATTTGCTGGCCATCGATCTGGGCGATGCCTATCCGCAATTGAAGGACTTGCGTCTGCGCGGCCGGCTGCAAGGCAATCGTGTCGTGCCCTACTACAATCGCAGCGAAATCGATAGCGGAAAGGCGCCGCTGCAAGGACGCGAATTATTCTGGGTGGACAACGCGGTCGATCTGTTCTTTCTGCAAATCCAGGGTTCGGGGCGCATCGAATTGCCTGATGGTAGTCTGGTGAAAGTCGGTTATGCCGAGCAGAACGGGCAACCCTACAATTCCATTGGCAAGAAACTTGTCGAGATGGGTGCTTTGAAGCTTGAAGATGCTTCCATGCAGAACATCAAACTGTGGGCGGAGCAGCATCCGGATAAATTGACCGGCCTGCTGGAACAGAATCCCAGCTATGTGTTCTTCCGTGAATTGCCCAATGATCTGCCCGCCCCGCTGGGCGCGTTGGGCGTTCCGCTGACCAATGAATACAGCCTGGCAGTAGATACCCGCACCATCCCGCTCGGTGCGCCGGTGTTCCTCGCCACCACTTATCCGAATACCACTGCTCCGTTGAATCGCCTGATGCTGGCGCAGGATACCGGCGGCGCGATCAAGGGCGCGGTGCGCGGTGATTTCTTCTGGGGTTTTGGTGAACAGGCCGGAACTCAAGCAGGACAAATGAAACAGACCGGCCAAATGTGGGTGCTGTTTCCCAAGGGCGTCGAGCCCCCGCTTAAGCCGTAGGCTGGCGATGATTCCTCAGCATCCGCTACGCTGGGCAGCAAGTGATGCCAGGAATTTCCCGTATACCGGTCATCCGAAATTCACCACCTTTCATCATATGCATATAGACTCGATTCGAGCCGGTCAATAAGCTGTATTTATCGGCAAACTTTCCGCAAGGAAGGGGCTCATGATCATAATTTCACTAGAATTTATCTCGGGAGTGATTGATGGCAAAAACGATACTGGTTATTGATGATTCTTGGAGCGTTCGCCAACTCGTCAGTCTTACATTGCAAAGTGCCGGCTATGATGTCATAGAAGCAACAGATGGGGCCGATGCTTTGACCAAACTCAGCGGCCAGGAAATTAACCTCATCATTTGTGATGTGAACATGCCCAATATGGATGGCATCAGTTTCGTCAAGGAAGTCAAAAAGTCTGACACTTACAAATTCACCCCGGTCATCATGCTCACCACCGAATCACAGGAAAAAAAGAAACAGGAGGGGCAGGCAGCGGGCGCGAAAGCTTGGGTTGTGAAGCCTTTCCGGCCTGACCAATTGCTGAGTGCCGTATCCAAATTGATCATGCATTAATAACCTGAACGGCTCAGGTTTTGCCGAAGACAATTCAATAAGGAAGGAATTCATGCCCATACACACCAAGAAGAAAAAGGGAGTGTTGATGCTGCATATTGAAAGTGACATGACCATCTTTACAGCTGCCACACTCAAGAAGGAATTGATGGAATATATTACCCATCCCTGCGAGTGCGAGATCTCCCTGTCCGAAGTAAGTAAAATCGATAGCGCAGGCATACAGCTGCTTATATTAGCCAAACGCGAAGCGATCAGGCACAACACTCCTTTGCGTTTGACAGACCGCAGCCAGACTGTGCTGGATATAATGGACACTTACAATTTGGCAGCTTACTTCGGTGACCCGACATGAACAGCCGAAGGTCATCATTGGACCACCATAGATTGCTTAAACCATATGCCTACTGTGAAATCAGCGGGAAAGTGAAGCGGAAATTTGCATTTGCATAGTTATCAATCAAGCAGGCAGAAAGTGATTGCAGCAATATAAATGAGATGAGCATCAATCCAAATACATTCATTCAAACCTACATTGCTGAAGGCTTATGCCCTGTTGCAAGAAATGGAAGGCATACTCCTGCAACTGGAAAACGGCCATAACGATGCCGACACCATAGCTGCTCTTTTCCGTGCCGCTCACACCATCAAGGGTTCTGCCGGCATGTTCAATCTGGATCCCATCGTTGAGTTTACCCATATCGTTGAAGACGTGCTTGTTCGTGTAAGAGACGGAAATGTTGAGATAGAGGCTGACTTGATAGCGGTACTGCTGGAAAGTTGCGACTACATGCGGCATCTCGTCAACGTTGTTGCCGAGCAAGGCGAGCAACTGGACGAAGCGGCTCACGCACGTGAGAACGACTTGCGTAAACGACTGCAAGTGTATCAGACGGATGTTCATGAGGATGATGCAGGCCCAAAGGGAACGACTCGCAAATACGATCGCTGCAGACAATGGTGGCGAGGTCAGCTCTGACAATTGGCATATTTCCCTGCGCTTCGGCCAGAACGTCCTGAGAGAAGGCCTGGATCCGCTTTACTTGATTCGTTACTTGTCCAACCTGGGAAAAATTGTCTCAATTACGACCTTGCCTGACGCCATGCCGGAAGCCGCTGAAATGGATGCGGAAACCTGCTACCTCGGTTTTGAAATCGATCTTAAATCCGAAGCGAAAAAGGAAGACCATCGCCGACGTATTTGAATTCGTACGTGATGGCAGCCTGATACACATCCTGCCACCGCACAGCAAAACAAGCGAGTACGTTGAATTGATCCGCTCCCTGCCGGAAGATGAGATCCGTGTGGGTGAAATCCTCGTGGCCACAGGCGCGCTCACCCAGCAAGAACTGGAAGACAGCCTGAGCGTCCAGCAAAACAGCCTTCAAACTGACGGTTCCGCCACGCTGTTAGGTGAAATCCTGATCGAACAGGGCTCTCTCAAACAGGAAGTGTTGCAAGCCGCACTCGAAAAACAGACACAGGCCAAGGTCAGAAAAAGCAAAGAAAGCCGCTTCATCCGTGTGCAAACAGACAAACTTGATGAACTGATCGAGCCTGGTCGGTGAACTGGTGATCGCCGGCGCCGGTGCCAATATGCTGGCCCATAGGTTAAACAACACCCCGCTTCAGGAAGCGACTTCAATGATGTCCAGATTGGTCGAGGAGATCCGTGATAGCGTTCTCAACCTGCGCATGGTGCAGATCGGTGAAACTTTCAGCCAGTTTCAGCGCGTCGTTCGCGATGTGGGTCGTGAACTTGGCAAAGACATTGATCTGATCATTACAGGGGGCGAAAGCGAGCTGGACAAGAACTTGATTGAAAAAATCGGCGACCCTTTGATGCATTTGGTTCGTAATGCCATCGATCACGGCATCGAATCGACAGAAATGCGCAAGGCGACAGGCAAGCCAGCCAAGGGCACGATCCGCCTCAATGCTTATCATGATTCCGGCAGCATCGTGATTGAAATATCCGACGATGGCGCGGGTCTGAATCGCGACAGAATTTTGCAAAAAGCCAAGGAACGCGGCTTGATCCCTAAGGGTGTCACCCCTAGCGATCAGGAAATTTACAGCCTGATCTTTGAGGCAGGTTTTTCCACGGCTGAGGTCGTGACCAACCTCTCGGGTCGCGGAGTAGGCATGGATGTAGTCAGGCGCAATATCACTTCGTTGCGAGGCTCAGTTCACCTGGAAAGTGAACCAGGGATCGGCACCACCGTGCGCATCCGCCTGCCGCTGACCCTCGCCATCATCGACGGCTTCCGGGTCGGCGTCGGCAATTCCAGTTACGTGGTTCCGCTAGACATGGTTCTGGAATGCATCGAACTCTCCGAGGCCGAGCGCCAGGCGACGCACGAGCGCAACTACCTAAATCTTCGCGGAGAAGTGTTGCCGTACGTGTTGCTTCGCGAGCACTTCGAAATCGAAGGTGACGGCGCGCGACGCGAAAACGTGGTGGTAGTGCAATATGCCGGACAAAAAGCGGGGCTGGTCGTTGACGAACTGATGGGCGAGTTCCAGACCGTGATCAAGCCACTCGGCAAAATATTCAGCAACCTGCGCGGCATCAATGGCTCGACAATTTTGGGAAGCGGCGAAGTGTCGCTGATCCTTGATGTACCCTTGCTGGTAAAGATGGCGATAGCTCGCGAGGCGCAACAGTTTTCCAGCCAGTAGGCGGCCAACCCTATAAAATAAGGTTAATGGAGCTAAGGAGTCTAATGATGTTCAAAAACATGAAAATTGGCACTCGCCTCACCTTGGCATTCTCGCTTGTTGTGTTGATAACACTAACCATCAGCGCCTTTTCCGATATGCGCATGAGGTTGATGAATCAGAATACCGACAAGATCGTCGACGACCTCTATCCAAAAACGGAGATTGCCCGCGATATCATCAAAAACGTTGACAACATTTCGCTGTCTGTACGCAACGCACTACTATTTGCAGATAGCTCGATGATCAAGTCCGAGATTGCAAATATCCGTAGATCCCAAAAGAGAACCGGCGAACTGATCGAACAACTCGAAACCACTACCGGAAATGAATATGGCAGAAAATTGATAGGCAAAATCAAGGAAAACCGTCAGAAATTTGACGAGAGCCTGGACAAGGTGATTCAGGTAAGCGAGAGTGATGGCGCGGCGGCGACGAATTATTTGATCAACGATTTCCGTCCGATCAATATGGCTTACCTGGGCTCGATCGACGATTTGATAAATTATCAGGCCCAATTGATGAGGCTGGGGGGGAATGAATCCATTGAAAGCTACGATTCGTCGCACTTTTTCTTGATGATATTGACGGCATTTTGTGTGCTGATTACCGCGACTTTGGGGTACTGGATTATCCGCTCACTTTTCCTGCAGTTGGGAGGTGAACCGGGTTATGCAGCAGAAATTGCCGGAAAAATCGCGGAAGGCGACCTTACCATGGCAGTTAAAACCAAGAACAACGACCAGTCGAGTTTGCTGTTTGCAATGAAGCGCATGAGCGAAAGCCTGGCCGATATCGTCAACGACGTGCGCGGCTCAGCCAACAATCTCTCCTACGCGTCAGAGGAAGTGAACGCCACGGCCCAGTCCATGAGCCAGTCCTCCAGCGAACAGGCCTCTTCTGTGGAAGAAACCAGCGCCTCGATGGAACAGATGTCGGCCTCCATCAACCAGAACACCGAGAACGCCAGGATCACCGACAGCATGGCCGCCAAGGCTGCCGAACAGGCCACCGAAGGCGGTTACTCCGTGCGCAAGACCGAAATAGCCATGAAACAGATTGCCAAGAAGATCAGCATCATCGACGACATCGCCTACCAGACCAACCTGCTGGCCCTGAACGCCGCCATCGAGGCCGCCCGTGCCGGCGAACACGGCAAGGGCTTTGCCGTGGTGGCTGCGGAAGTGAGAAAGCTTGCGGAGCGCAGCCAGGTGGCGGCGCAGGAAATCGGCGAATTGGCCACCGGCAGTGTGGTCCAGGCGGAAAAGGCCGGCAGGCTATTGGACGAAATAGTGCCCGCCATCAACATGACCTCCGACCGGGTAAAGGAAATTTCCATCGCATCTGAAGAGCAATCCTCAGGCGTCGGCCAGATCAATACCTCGATGGCACACCTTAACCAGATCGCGCAGCAAAATGCGGCGGCATCGGAAGAACTCGCAGCGACTGCAGAGGAAATGAACGGCCAGGCCGAACAATTGAAGCAGACGATGGGGTTCTTCAAGTTGAATAACAGTTCAAGCGGCATGCAGGACAGCGCTGCAACCCACAACAAACCACAGGCGTTGGGCAACGAACTGCCCGCCGTCCGTGCCATCAGGATAGCAGCTTCCTTGCAACGCGCCGGCTCCGGCAACAAGGAAGAATTCGCCGAATATTAAGGGGAGGCCATGATGGGCGCATTAGTTAAAAGTGGTGCGCAAGAACCTGATGTGCAACAGGAAGAAGCACAATACCTCACTTTCCTCCTGGGCAAGGAAATGTTTGCTTTTGATATCCTGGGTATCAAGGAAATCATTGAATACGGCAGCCTCACCAGCGTTCCGATGATGCCAGAATTCATCCGGGGAGTAATCAACCTGCGCGGCGCCGTTGTTCCGGTAGTGGATCTTTCGGCCCGCTTTGGCCGTGCCCCTTCTGTTGCCACCCGGCGCAGTTGCATTGTCATCATCGAAGCCGAAAGCGAAGGGGAAAAGCAAGATATTGGTGTGATGGTGGACGCCGTATCCGAAGTGCTGGAAATACCGGCTGCCGAGATCGAACCCGCACCCAGTTTTGGCGTCAAGATCCGTGCCGACTTTATCAACGGGATGGGTAAGATGAATGATAAATTTGTCATCATCCTTGATGCCATCAAGGTGCTTTCCGTGAACGAGATGGCAATGCTGTCAGAAGTGCGTGCCGAAACTGATATCATGGTATCAGTTACAAATCCAGATTAAACACTGCCGGGCTGCCCAAAACCGTAAGCAGGCAAGATGCCCAGCGTGAATGCGGCGGCAAGCAGTTCAATATCCATGTGACCGTCAAGGAAGTAATTGTTGCTCGCACGTAGATCAGCCCCCACAAGTCAGCGATTGATAGATGCTTTGGTCATGATGGATATTGGCTGTTCATTTCCATTATATTGAGCGGACATGCGCGCGCGTATGCCCACCATGGTAAATATGGTCGTATGACCAAATCGCCAACACCCATCAAGGTATTGCTAATTGACGACTCAGCGGTAGTGCGCCAGGTATTGCAGGCAATATTGGATCAAGAGCCGGATATTCAGGTCATTGCCGTGGCGTCTGACCCCATATTCGCGTTGCATAAGATGAGCAAAGAGTGGCCCGACGTGATCGTGCTTGACGTTGAAATGCCTCGCATGGACGGTATCACTTTTTTAAACAAAATCATGGATGAACATCCCACACCGGTGGTGATCTGTTCATCCTTCACTGAGAAAGGCGCGAAAACCGCCATGCAGGCGCTTGCCTCAGGGGCGGTTGAAATTATCTCCAAGCCCAAGGCAGGCTTGAAAGACTTTTTGCTGGAATCATCCAACGAACTGGCGAATGCAGTCAGGGCGGCAGCTCAGGTAAACGTCAACAATCTGATTACAGCCCCATCGTTTCCTATCGCTGAAAAGCATAAAGCTGATGTCATTTTGCCGGCATCCAGCAGCCATAAAATGGCAAAAACCACCGAGCGTATCGTAGCGATCGGCGCTTCCACCGGTGGCACGCGTGCGCTGGAAGCCGTGCTGACAGCGCTGCCACGCGAGAGCCCCGGTATCGTTATCGTGCTGCATATGCCGGAGATATTTACTGCCTCATTTGCAGAACGCTTGAATGGCTTGTGCCAGATCGAGGTAAGGGAAGCAAAGAACAAGGATCGCGTGATTCCCGGACTTGCGCTGATTGCTCCCGGTGGACGTCACATGCTGCTCAAGAGGAGCGGGGCAAATTATCAGGTTGAAGTGGTTGATGGTTTACCAGTCAATCGGCACTGTCCTTCGGTAGATGTTTTGTTTCGCTCGGTAGCCAGGTTTGCCGGAAAGAATGCAACCGGCATCATCATGACCGGAATGGGTAACGATGGCGCAAATGGCCTGAAAGAAATGTTCGACGCAGGGTCCTACACGCTGGCACAGAACGAAGCTTCATGCATGGTGTTTGGCATGCCAAAGGAAGCTATCAAACTGGGCGCCGCAAATAGGATTTTGCCATTGAGTGAAATACCTTTGGCGATATTGAACAAATAATAAATCGATGCTCCAGAATATTCTGGATTTAACCAATGATATGTACGCGGTCGCGCCCATGGTGCTTGGCGGAATGTAATTCCTGATTTGCCAGTTCGAGCAGCAATTCTTCCGTGGTATCCGGATTCGGCACGCGATGAATTCCGCCGACGCTGATGGTGACCACACCATGAGGTGAATCGCCATGCGGGATATTGAGTGCGCGTACTTGCTCGCAAAGTTTTTGTGCGTGATCATGCAAAGAGTCGATACCGGTGGAAAATGAAACGACGGCAAATTCTTCGCCGCCATATCGCGCCACGCAATCCGACGAGCGCATGAATGATTTTGCGATGCGCGCGCCCACCTTGCGCAAACATTCATCTCCCGCTGATCGACCGTAATGTTCATTGAACAGCTTGAAGAGGTCCAGATCAATCATCAGCACCGAAATCCCGCTGTGAGTGCGCTGCGAGGCATGCAGCAGGTCTGCGAATCGCTCGTCGAAATGGCTGCGGTTACTAAGGCCTATCAACGGATCGGTATATTCCGGTGTTTCCGCTTGCACCGTATGGCCCCTGTCCGCCATATCCTTCATGATGCCGATGAAATGTGTAACTATGCCTTGTGCATCATGCATCGGGGAAATGCTGAACTCGTTCCAGAACATTGAGCCATCCTTGCGGTAATTGCGCAACGTGACAACGCAACTCTCGCCGTTAGCTAAAGCGGCAAGCATGGCGGCCATTTCAGGCTGGTCGGTGTCGGCGCCCAGCAAGATGCGATAATTCCCCGCGATGACTTCGCCAGAAGTATAGCCTGTCAGTCTTTCAAAGCCTTCATTGACATAGATCAGCGGAAAATCCTGTTGTAGTGCATCGACGATGGTGATGCCCTCGCGCGCTTGACTCACGACTTTGACCAGCAAGTCTTGATAAGCTCCTGCGCTGAAACTCATGACCTTCCCTGGGTTTTCCTGGTCTCGTTCAGATTTTTTTCCAATTCTTCCATCGGCAAGAACCCAGGGGATTGTATGCCGTTGCCAAAAATCAAGTTCGGTGTGCCGTTGACGTGAAGTTTTTGGCCAAGTGCCAGGACTTTTTCAGTTTGCGTTTCGCAAACTGCTTTTGCCGGTGCTATATCGCTCAACATCCAGTCATCCCATGCCTTGATCGGATTTTTTGAGCAAAGCACGTTGCGCACGATTTCATCCGAACCAGGGAAGATCGGGTACATGAAGAAATACAGCGTGACATCGCTGACTCCGCTCAACTCCTTTTCAAGTCGCCGGCAAAAAGTGCAATTTGGATCGGTGAAGATTGCCAGCTTGCGTTTGCCGTTCCCTTTCACCTTTTTCAGGGCAAGCTGGAGCGGCAGCTTGTCAAAATCGATCGCAAATAACACGCGCTTCCTTTCCTCGCTCAGATCTCGGTGGCTTTTTGCGTCGATGATGTTGCCCTCGAAAATATACTTTCCTTGAGCATCGGTGTAATAAAGCTGGCCGTCGATGACGACCTCATACAACCCGGAATACGGCGTTTTAACGATATGCTCGAGTTTCCCTATGCCGGGAAACTTGCTTTGCAACGACTCGCGGATTTCTTGCTCTCCCGCGTGCGCGGACGTCCACAGGATGAACATAAATAAAGTTATAAGCGTTTTCATGATAATTCTCTTGGGTTGATTCCGGTCGATTAATACATTGCGTGCTGCATCAACATTTTTTTCAGGGGCATGATGCGGTTGGTGGCATTCAACCCCATATTGCGCACGGCACGCAACAGCGGAACATCATTGTTGAACAAATGCTTCAAGCCGTAAGTCGCCGCCTGCATCGTATAGATGTCTTCTTTGCGTTTTCGTTCATAACGGCGCAGTAATTGTCCGTCTCCGCAGTCCCTTTGAGCACCGCGCTCGGCCAGTATTTGCGCCAGTTGATGTGCATCGCGAAATCCGGTATTCACCCCCTGCCCGGCCAAAGGGTGCATATTGTGCGCCGCATCGCCGATCAGTGCCAGGCGCGGCGCGGTGATCTGCGGCAATACCAGCAGGCGCAGCGGGAAAGCTGCTGGCGACGTAATGACCTGCAGATTGCCGAGTGTGTGCCGCGATGCAGCAACGACCTTTGCGCATAGTTCATCATTCGGCATCGCCAGCAGGCGCGCTGACTGCTCGACGCTGACCGACCACACCATCGAGACGCGGTTCCCCGGCAGCGGTAACAACGCGAGAATGCCGTCCGTTTGAAACCATTGATAGGCAATGCCGCGATGCGGCAATTCGCAGGCAAAATTTGCCACTACAGCGTTTTGCCGGTAATCCACCGGCTCTGCACCGATTCCCGCCTGCTTGCGCACCCAGGAGTCGCGCCCATCCGCGCCGACAATGAGTTTGGCATTCAGAGTACGGCCATCTTGCAGCGACAGGTTTGCGGAGGATTCGGCAAAATTGAGCGCTTCACAGCGCGCCGGATGATACAGGGTCAGATTGTCCTGTTTTTGCAACACTTGCCAAAGCGCTTGCTGCAATTCGCGGTTCTCCAATATGCACGCCAATTCCGCAACGCCCATTTGATAGGCGCTAAATTCCAGTTCCGCTGCCGTGTCGCCGAACACTCGCATTGCTTCTACGGGTGCCATGCGGCTGGCATCCAACAAGGACCATGCGCCGGATCGTTCAAGGAAACTGCGACTGCCCGGACTGATCGCGTAAATGCGACTATCCCAATCATCAACGCCGGCCGGCGCGCTGTCTGGCATAAGCAAGGACTGACTTTCCACTAATGCCAGTGACAGACCGCTGAGTTTTAGTGATGCAGCAAGACTGGCTCCCACCAAACCGCCGCCTATGATCACAATATCGAATTCCATATTAAAGAATCATAGCATGCCGCCAAGTTTCAATTATAATCCATCCCCCTCGCGAAAAAATCCTCTGGTGGGAATACAAGTTGCGCATCGGACCCTATCAACTGAAAAACAACCTGATTGTTGCGCCTATGGCAGGTGTGACCGATCGCCCTTTCCGCATGCTGTGCAAGCGTATGGGGGCGGGAATGGCAGTGAGCGAGATGGTGTCTTCCAATTCGCTGCTATACGGTTCGGAAAAGACCCGACGGCGTGCCAACCATGAAGGCGAGGTCGATCCGATCTCGGTGCAGATCGTCGGCGCCGATCCACAAATGCTGGCGCTGGCCGCGCAATACAATGTGGACAACGGGGCACAGATCATCGACATCAATATGGGTTGCCCGGCCAAAAAAATATGCAACGTGATGGCCGGTTCCGCGCTTTTGCAGAACGAACCGCTGGTGGCGCAATTGCTGGAAGCGGTGGTCGGTGCGGTGGATGTTCCGGTCACGCTCAAGATACGCACCGGTTGGGACAAGAACAATCGCAATGCGATACGCATTGCCAGGATCGCCGAAGCATCGGGTATTCAGGCTCTGGCGATACACGGGCGCACCCGCGCCTGCGCCTACACCGGCGATGCTGAATACGACACCATTGCCGCGGTAAAAAGCAGCGTGAATATTCCCATCATCGCCAACGGCGACATCACCACGCCGGAAAAAGTCAAATTCGTGCTGCAACAGACCGGCGCAGATGCCGTGATGATAGGGCGCGCGGCTCAGGGCCGCCCGTGGTTGTTCCGCGAGATCGAGCACTTTCTCGACACCGGCGAACATCTGCCAGCGCCGCAAGTCAGCGAGATCCATCACGTGCTGCGGGAACATGTGCATGATCTGTATGAGTTCTATGGAGAACACACCGGCTTGCGCGTGGCACGCAAGCACATCTCCTGGTATACCAAGGGCTTGAGCGGTTCAGCACACTTCAGGCATGACATGAACAAACTGGAAAATCCAGTCGAACAGCTGGCTGCAGTAGATGATTTTTTTGCGGAACAAGCGCATCGAGGAACAAGACTGCATTACATCGAGGAGCTTGCGGCATGAGCGATGGAGTGATCAGCGAAAATGAAATGGCGCGCCACGTGCGCAGGTCTCTCAAGGAATATTTCAGGGATCTCGACGGCGAAGACCCATGTTGCGGGATGTACGACATGGTGATGAACTGTGTGGAAAAACCGCTTCTCGAGATGGTGCTGGAACATGTAGGCGGCAATCAGACACGCGCAGCGGAAATGCTCGGTATCAATCGCAACACGCTGCGCAAGAAGATGCAGCAGTACGGCATCGATTAGAGTCTCCGCGAGCCGTGCCCATACTCCCTATTAATTTTTCACTGGAATCAACATGGCAGCAATCAAGCAGGCACTCATCAGCGTGTCGGACAAGTCCGGCGTTCTCGAATTCGCACAGGGGCTGGACCAACTTGGCATTACAATCATATCCACCGGCGGCACTGCCAAGCTGCTCGCCGACAACGGCGTCCCGGTCGTGGAAGTGGCCGATTACACCGGCTTTCCGGAGATGCTGGATGGGCGCGTCAAGACGCTGCAACCGAAAGTCCACGCTGGTATCCTGGCACGGCGCGACCTGCCGGAACACATCGCCACCCTGAAGAAACACGACATCCCGACCATCGATCTGGTGGTGGTGAACCTGTATCCATTTGCGGCGACCGTCGCCAAACCGGAGTGCAGGCTGGAAGATGCCATCGAAAACATCGACATCGGCGGGCCTACGATGGTGCGCGCGGCGGCGAAGAACCACGGCCATGTCGCCATCGTAACCGACCCGGCAGACTACGCGGATGTACTGGCGGAGATCCAGACCAACAAAGGTGCAGTGAGCGATGCAACGCGTTTCAGCCTGGCGAAGAAGGCGTTCTCGCACACCGCCGCTTATGACTGCGCAATCAGCAATTTTCTCACCGCGATCAATGCTGATGGCTCCCGGAGCGCATTCCCGGAACAGATCAATTTCAACTTTGCCAAGGTGCAGGAAATGCGCTACGGCGAGAATCCGCACCAGAGCGCTGCGTTCTACCGCGACCTCGTTCCGGTGCCCGGCGGTATCGCAGACTACACGCAGCTGCAGGGCAAGGAATTGTCCTACAACAACATCGGCGATGCCGATGCCGCATGGGAACTGGTCAAGACTTTCAATCAGCCGGCCTGCGTGATCGTCAAGCATGCCAATCCTTGCGGCGTGGCGGTTGCCGACACGGCACTCAATGCGTACAAGCTGGCCTACGCGACCGACCCCACTTCGGCGTTCGGCGGCATCATCGCCTTCAACCGCGAACTGGATGCCGACAGCTCGGCACAGATCACCGCCAACCAGTTCGTCGAACTCATCATCGCTCCATCGGTCACCGAAGCTGCTTTGAAGGTAACCGCCGCGAAACAGAACGTGCGCGTGCTCACCGTGCCGCTGTCGAATGCCCACAACCAGTTCGATCTCAAGCGCGTCAGCGGCGGGCTCCTGGTGCAATCGCCGGATACACTGAATGTGCAGGAATCTCAGATCAAGGTTGCCACAAAGGCGAAACCTTCCTTCGCGCAACTGCAAGACCTGCTGTTCGCGTGGCGCGTTGCGAAATTTGTAAAATCCAACGCTATCGTGTTTTGCAAGGACGGCCGGACGCTGGGTGTGGGTGCGGGACAGATGAGCCGCGTCGACAGCACCCGCATCGCCAGCATCAAGGCACAAAACGCGAACCTGAGCCTGGCCGGTTCCGTCGTTGCATCCGATGCGTTCTTCCCGTTCCGCGACGGCATCGATGTGCTGGCGGCGGCGGGCGCAACAGCAGTGATCCAGCCGGGCGGTTCGATGCGCGACGAGGAAGTGATCGCAGCAGCTGATGAGCACGGGATTGCTATGGTATTCACCGGCTTCCGCCATTTCCGCCATTAGACCAGTTGCGCTTGACATTACGGCGTTGCAGCAAGAATTCAGAATGCTCATTTATCCATTAGTAAATTCCGCTTCTTCATTCTTGCGCGCCTTGTTCTGTCATCGCTCGCAACGGTTTAACCGAACTCAGTTTAAAAGGCATACGGACTTATGAAAATATTAGTAATCGGTTCGGGCGGCCGCGAGCATGCGCTGGCCTGGCGTCTGGCGCAGGGTCCCAAGGTGCAGAAAGTGTATGTCGCGCCGGGTAATGCGGGCACTGAATTGGAAGAAGGCGTGGAGAATGTCGCCATCACCGCGATTCCCGACCTGGTCGCGTTCGCGCAAAGAGAGGGCATCTACCTGACCGTAGTCGGCCCGGAAGCGCCGCTGGCGGCGGGTATCGTTGACGACTTCCGCGCCGCCGGATTGAAGATTTTCGGCCCGACCAGAGCGGCGGCACAGCTTGAATCCTCCAAAGACTTCGCCAAGCGTTTCATGGTGCGGCACAATATCCCCACTGCGTTCTTCGAAACCTTCAGCGACATCAAGGCTGCCAAGGCCTATGTTGAGAAGCATGGCGCCCCCATCGTGATCAAGGCCGATGGTCTCGCTGCCGGCAAGGGCGTGGTAGTCGCGATGAGCAAGGACGAAGCTTCTGCAGCGATAGACATGATGCTTGCCCAAAATGAATCATCCGGCAACAAACTGGGCGATGCCGGCTCACGCGTGGTAATCGAGGAATTTCTTGCCGGTGAAGAGGCCAGTTTCATCGTCATGGTGGACGGCAAGAACATTTTGCCGCTGGCCACCAGCCAGGACCACAAGCGATTGATGGATGGCGACAAAGGTCCCAACACCGGGGGCATGGGCGCCTATTCGCCCGCGCCGGTGGTGACGCCGCAACTTCATGCGCGTGTGCTGCGCGAGGTGATCCAGCCTGTGGTGCGCGGCATGCAACAGGAAGGCATCACCTACACCGGCTTCCTGTATGCAGGACTGATGATAGACGCCCAGGGCAATGCCAAGGTGCTGGAATTCAACTGCCGTATGGGCGACCCGGAAACCCAGCCCATCATGCTGCGCCTGAAAAGTGATCTCTCTATCATCGTCGAGCAGGCCATCAACGGCACGCTGGACAAGGCCGCGGTTGAATGGGACAGGCGCACCGCGCTCGGCGTGGTGCTTGCTGCTGCCAATTATCCCGACAACCCGCGCAAGGGCGATGTCATCACCGGCCTGCCAAAGAAAATTGAAGACGCTCACGTATTTCACGGCGGAACCTCAATGCAGGATGGTAACGTGGTAACGAGCGGAGGACGTGTGCTTTGCGTCACCGCGCTGGGCACAATGGTGAAGGTTGCCCAGAATCGTGCCTATGAAATCGCCGCAGGCATTCACTTTGATGGTTGCCAGATGCGTCATGACATCGGCTATCGTGCCATCGCCAACAGGAAATAATTGTTAAAAATTCACATTTCGTCGCCATACGTTGTTGCGCTCAAAAAATCTTGCTTACATATAGCCCAATATGCTGCGCTTCGATTTTTATCGCGCGCCAAGTGGCTTATAACCAGCCACTTGGCGACCGTCTCTCGGTTGCCTAGTGGAATGGCTAGTGGTTTCATCAGAACTGCGAATTTTTCGGGCCATTGAATGCAACGCGCATCTTCTTCCTATCGCCGCATCGCCGCACATCTCAGACGCGGCGGTCTGATCGCCTATCCCACCGAATCCTGCTATGGCCTGGGCTGCGACCCGGACAATCGCCTCGCGGTACAAAGACTGCTCAGACTCAAGCAGCGTCCGCAGCACAAAGGACTGATACTCATCGCGGCCAGTTTCCGCCAAGTGGCGCGCTATCTCAAATCGATCTCGCCAACCCAACAGCAGCAACTCAAAACAGCGGGGGCGCAGGCAATCACCTATTTGATGCCTGCCCTTCATTCAGCGCCGCGCTGGCTGCGCGGGCATCATGACACGCTGGCAGTGAGGTTGACCGCGCACAAACAATCGGCGCTACTTTGCCGTAGCGTGAACAGCGCGCTGGTTTCCACCAGCGCCAATCGCAGCGGACAGCGTCCTGCCAGGACTTATGCGCAATGCCAGCGTTTGTTCGGGCGAAAAGTGTGGGTGCTACCGGGACGCGTGGGCAATCGCAAGAACCCTTCGACCATAAGTACATGGGCTGATGGTAAAATCATACGCAATTGATCGACATTGGAGAGCGCAAGAGTGGTTTCGATTCCGCGGCGAAAAGTGAATACCTTTTCTAACTGCCGGATCTGATCGTCACGAGGCTGGAACAATTGGACTGCAGGAAATTCCACCGCGACAGTTGGTACATGCCGAAAGGCGGTGGTGGCAGAAGCCGTATGAAGAATTTCTGGCGAAGAGGGATGGGCTGCAATTGCAAAGTTTGCCTGGCCAACCTGCTGGCAAAGTGGAAAATCACGAAGAATCCCAATCGGTCCGGGAAGTCAGTTAGTGTAGGAACCTCTGATTGAGTCCCGCATGGCCGCGCATTCGGCTTTGCGGGATGGGATGCAAGAAAGGCGACGACGCGAATGGTGATTCCCTTCGCTAGGAGCCTGACACAGCAGACCGCCCGCAAAGCCAATGCCCTTGCGGGTTGCGACAAAAACGGGCGCTCGCGGTGTTGCGCTCCTTGGCATCGTAGATTGACCTACGACCTGCGTCGCGCGCCTTGCGATCATCCCGTTTTTGTCAGCAACGCGGTTCATGATGGACTCAATCAGAGGTTCCTTAAGCATTGAATGTATTCAGTCTTATCCCTTTCCCCTGCTCGCCAGTCACAAATTTTGGAAACCAACATGCAGCTACTCGAACAAGTCGCGATTTTTCTCCTCACCGCCGTGCTCATCGTGCCGATTTTCCAACGACTAAAACTCGGTGCCGTGCTTGGCTATCTGGCGGCGGGCATGATTATAGGACCCGTGGGGATTGGGCGTAATAGCTGACGTCGAATCCACCCTGCAGTTTTCCGAATTCGGTGTCGTGCTGTTGCTGTTTCTCATCGGCCTTGAGCTGGAGCCCCGGCGGCTATGGACGCTGCGCAATTCGGTTTTCGGACTGGGCGGCGCCCAGGTGGCGGCGACGGGGGCCGTGATCGGATTGCTTGCCCTGGCGGCCGGATTTGCCTGGCAGGCGGCGCTGATCATCGGCCTGGGTTGTGCGATGTCATCCACCGCATTGGTCATGTCCTCTTTGGCCGAACGCGGGCAGCTTTTGACCCGCTATGGGCGAGAGTCGTTTGCAATATTGTTGTTCCAGGATCTCGCGGTCATCCCGTTGCTGGCGATATTGCCGCTGTTGGCTGCCGTGCAAGGGCATGATGGAAACCGATGGTTGGCCACCGCCAAAGGAATCGCCGTCATCGCCGTGTTCGTCGCCGGCAGCAGGCTGCTTATCCGGCCCGCGCTCAAATTCATTGCCATCAACCGCAGCCGTGAAGTGTTTACCGCTGCCGCATTGCTGCTGGTGATAGGAACGGCATTGATCATGGAAAGGATCGGGCTGTCCATGTCCTTGGGCGCCTTTCTGGCCGGGGTTTTGCTGGCCGATTCCGAATTCCGGCACGAACTGGAGGCGGACATCGAGCCGTTCAAGGGTTTGCTGCTCGGTCTGTTTTTCATGGCGGTCGGGATGAGCGCCAACCTGACCCTGGTGTGGAGCGAGCCAATCACCCTGTTCGGGCTGGCAGCGGCGATGATGCTGATAAAATTTGCGGTCATGTATGCCATTTCACGCGCCACCGGCGCAGCCAACGACACCGCCCAGCGGCTTGCAGTAGCGCTGGCTCAGGGCGGCGAGTTCGCCTTCGTTCTGTTCGCCGCCGCAACCGGCCTGGGTGTATTCGATCTTGCAACTTCACAATTATTGATCATGGCAGTGACCATCTCGCTGTTGCTCGCTCCGTTGCTCATGGTGGCGCATGATCGCTTGATCACGCGCTGGCTCGATCGCACCAGCACCCCAGAATATGACGTGATAGACGGGCCCGGCAACCCGGTCATCATCGCCGGGTTCGGCCGCGTCGGGCAGATCGTATCGCGCGTGCTGAGGATGTGCGGGATACCGTTCACCGCAATCGAGGTAAACTACCAGCAAGTGGATTTTGTGCGCCGCTTTGGCAGCAAGATCTATTTCGGGGATGCCACCCGTCTCGATTTGCTGCTGTCGGCCAAGACCGGCGAGGCCAAACTCTTTGTGCTCGCTATCGATGATGTCGAAGCTTCGCTGAAAACTGCCGCGCTGGTCCACCAGCATTTTCCGGACCTTCCCATACTGGCCCGGGCACGCAACAGAACCCATTATTTCCAATTGCGCGACCTTGGGATCAAGATGATCTACCGCGAGACATTTTTGACCAGTATTGCAGTCGCGCAACAAGCGCTGCGCAAGCTCGGTCTCTCAGCTGCCGCAGCCGAACGCGCAGTCACGCTGTTCAGACGGCATGACGAGGAACTGATAGAAGAGCAGCATGCGGTACATCATGACGAAGCGCAGCTTATTCAGAATGCCCAACTGGCAACAGAGCAGTTGAAATCACTTTTCGAAGCCGATACCGCCAGCCTGCTGAGCCAGGATTCGGAGGTTGTAAAAGCGCGGCAGGAAATATGATCTTGACAATATCCTGAATGAAGTACTTGATTTGCCTTCGCGAGAGCGATCATTGTGTTGTGTTATGCTCCGTGAGCATGATTATTGATGGTTTGCAATGAGGTTCATACTTTACTTTTTGTTGCTGGTCGCTCTCCCAGTAATGGCGGATCAGGATGCGGATTTTCTTGCTGCACACGATGCCTTTCTCGCCGGAAACTCGGTCAAACTGGACAAATATGCTCAGCGGTTGAAAATGTCGCCCCTGGAGGTATACGTCAGTTATTACCAGTTGCAACTTGACCTGGAAAACGCCGGCTCCAAGCCTCTGTCGGGTCCGTTGATAGCGGCAGTGAAAGCCTTTCTCTCGCGCCCGGAGGGTACGCCGATGATCGACCAGTTGCGCGGTGATTGGCTCAAGCTACTCGGCAAAAATCAGCGCTGGGACCTGTTCGATGCAGAATATCCGCGCCTGATCGACGAAGATACCGAATTGACATGTTATGCCCTGCAATCGCGCCGCCAAACCCAAGAGTTGATAGCGCTGCGCGAGGCTCGTAAATTGTGGTTCACCGGCAAGGCCCTGCCGGAAAATTGCGGCCTGCTGTTTGAGGCGGCACTATCGGCCGGCATCATCAATGATAAGGATATTCGTCACCGGCTGCGTCTGGCTTTGGAATCGAACAATGCGTCACTTGCCATCAAACTGTCCGAACGACTGGATGACAAATACGCGGGCTTCTCCGTGATGATGAAAAGCGCCGCCGCTGATCCTGACCGTTATCTGAAAAAGCTGATTCAGGACAATACTCTTCTGGCAAAAAATTCGGACAAGACGGCTTCAAAAGCACTCATCAATGCAGCGATCGAAGCGCAAGTCTCGGGCATCGAACAGCCATCCCCTTTTGGAAATGCCCAAACCTCGCCAAATTCAATTACCACCTCCTCATCCATGGGGTGGTTTGGGTGGGAAAATATGTTGTCGCGGCTGGGCTTGGGCAGTAAAGGCGAACCGTCATCAGCGACAGCAAATGAGAAAATGACAGCATCTCCGGGACGATCGGACGGAATTGAAGCAGCGTGCGGTGGTGGTTGTGTGGATCTGGGTGATGACTATGCAAACCCACCGCTGGGATGGCATACCAAATTGACAAGCAAAGGCCAGCGCATGGTGGCACTGTTTGCGCTGGAAAGGTTGGCAAAGCAATCCACCGATATGGCCGCAGATCGCTGGTCCAGGCTCGCCGGATATTTCCCGGTAAACGAGCAGCATTATTATTATGGGCGGCTGGCTTACCAGGCCGCACGCAATCTGGATCCACGTGCGTTGCAATGGTACATGGCAGCGGCAGACACACCGCTTGACGACAAGCAATCTGCATGGCGGGCGCGCGCTGCATTGCGCGCACAGAACTGGCCCGAGGTTCTGGCAAGCGTCAATGCAATGAGCGAGACACAGCGCCAGGAACCCTCCTGGCAGTACTGGAAAGCGCGTGCGCTGCAAGCCTTGGGAAAACCCATCGAAGCAAGAGAGATATTTGCCCCGTTAAGCGGCGATTTTCATTTCTACGGCCAACTGGCAAGCGCGGAATTGGCTGATTCCCCGGTATTGAGCGAGTCGATACCGGTATACAAACCCGACCGGCGGGCGATCTCGGAAATGTCCGAGGTACCTGGTGTCCAGCGCACTTTGGCACTATATCGCATGGGCATGCGCAATGAAGCGCTGGAAGAATGGCGCTGGGTGCTGCGCAATTTTAATGATCGTGAATTGCTTACTGCGGCGGAAATCGCCAGGCGCAATGAAATGTATGACCGCGCCATCGGTGCGGCGGACAAGACCGTCAGCATTCATGACTTCAGCTTGCGTTATCCCGCGCCATATCGCACCGAATTGCAGGAGCATCTCCGCGAGCATGGCCTGGACGAGGCGTGGGTATATGGCCTGATGCGCCAGGAAAGTCGTTTTGCCACCGGGGCAAAATCCGAAACCGGCGCATCCGGACTGATGCAGATAATGCCAAATACAGCGCGCTGGGTGGCGAAAAAACTTGGCTTAAAAAGCTATCGTAATGCGCTTATCCACCAACTCGACACAAATTTGCGCATCGGCACTTATTATATGAAATCGGTGCTTTCCAGATCCGAAAACAATCCCGTGCTCGCGTCGGCGGCATACAATGCCGGGCCGACCCGGGCACTTCAGTGGCGCGGCGACAAGCCGCTCGAAGGCGCGATTTATGCCGAAACTATTCCATACGAAGAAACGCGTGACTATGTGGAAAAGGTAATGAGCAACACGGTCTATTACGCCAACCAGTTCGGCGACCCGCCGCGCTCGATCAAGCAGCGTTTGGGCATCGTCCCGGGCAAAGTAGCGGATAACCAGAATACGCGCCCAAATGTACCCTGAACCCAAAATCTATTGCGTAGGCGGCGCGGTGCGCGACCGCTTGTTGGGGCTGACCGTCCAGGATCACGACTGGGTGGTGGTAGGCAGCACGCCTGAGGCGATGGTGGCGCAAGGCTTTCAACCGGTGGGCAAGGACTTCCCGGTTTTCCTTCATCCGCAAACCCATGAGGAATATGCGCTGGCTCGCACCGAACGCAAGACCTCTAGCGGTTATCACGGATTTTCCATTTATGCCGCGCCTGATGTGACTCTGGAACAGGATCTGCAGCGCCGCGATTTCACTATCAACGCCATCGCACAGGATGCCGACGGCAAACTCATCGATCCGCATAACGGCGTTGCCGATCTGCGCGCTGGCATCCTGCGCCATGTCAGTGCGGCGTTCAGCGAAGACCCTGTGAGGATATTGCGCGCGGCGCGCTTTGCGGCGCGTTTCGGTTTCTCTATCGCCCCCGAAACCCTGAAGCTGATGCGCGACATGGTTGATAGCGGCGAAGTGGATGCGCTGGTTGCGGAACGCGTCTGGCAGGAACTGGCGCGCGGACTGATGGAAAAAAAGCCATCGCGTTTTTTCGAAACCCTGCGCAGTTGCAACGCGCTGATCAAGATCATTCCCGAGGTGGACGCGCTTTTCGGCATACCCCAACCTGAAAAACATCATCCCGAGATAGATTGCGGTATACACACCATGCTGGTGGTGGACGATGCGGCGCTACACGACTATCCGCTGGAAGTGCGCTTTGCGGCGCTGACCCATGATCTGGGCAAGGCGACCACGCCGAAGGACATTTTGCCGCGCCACATCGGACACGAGTTGCGCAGTGTGGAACTGCTGCAAGCGCTGTGCGAGCGCTTGCGCGTTCCCCGCGAATGCAGGGACCTCGGCTTGCTGTCCGCGCGTTATCACGGCGACATCCATCGCGCCAGGGAATTGCGCGCAGAGACCGTAATCGATTTATTTCAGTCAGCGGATGCGTGGCGCCGGCCGGAGCGATTCTCCCTTTTGTTACTGGCGTGCGCATCGGATGCACGCGGACGCACCGGTCACGAGAATGACGCTTATCCGCAGGCTGATTACCTTTCGCAACTGCTTGCCACCGCTCGCGCGGTGGACGCTGGCGAGATAGCGAAGCAATGCACCGACAACAACGCCATCGCCGCCGCTGTGCAACAGGCGCGCATCAGGGCGATAGAGACTCTGGTCGGGACGAAGCACAATTGATGGATGTCGCGCGCGCTTTGCCATTGATCCACTTGCCGGCCCGCTTCTTGTTGTATCGATTCATACCATGATTGCCTTCTCGATTCGATTATCTTAAGTCATTTATTGGTATTTGTTGTTTATAACAGGCAGTGCGATGTGATAAAGTTGACTGCGCCATAGTTCGGATATTTGCAGCGGATTTGTCGAGAATTATTAATTACATGGATGGTTCAGGGGAGAGTAATGAGGAGAGTTCTCGTCACAGTGGCTATTTTTGGTTTGTTGACTCCTGCACTCGCATCTGCCGAGCTTAATTACAATGCGGTTGATGTAGGTTATTCAATTACTCAGAGCAATGTCGCTCCTCAATATGCGGAAATAGGCGCCGGCATTTCAAAAAGCATTTCCCCCAATATTTACGTTGGCGGTTCCTTTGTGTTCGGTAAACAGAACAGCACTTCTACTGTGAGCGATACAAAAGTGTACTCGGTATCAGCACGCGCGGGATTCCATCAACCGCTAAATGACCACGCCGATGTAATAGTCGAGGGACGCGCTATTGTTGGTACTGCCAATCAGTCAGGCAATGGTATGAGCGCGAATGGTTATGATTTCGGTGCCGGCATACGCAATCTTTTCGTGCCTGGTCTTGAAGGCACTTTGGGATTATTCCATGCCAAGACATCTACTGGCACTCTTTCGAGAGTCGATACCTATATCAAAGCTCAATTCGGGTTTAATTTCACGCCGAAGTATCAGTTGACCGCGGGGGCTGATTTTAAATCTGACGTGACGACATATATGGGTTTGCGAATCTTTTACTAGATATGCGCAATACCGCATCGACTTGAGATATGCATACTGATTGTCTGCAGTTACGCAGTAAAATTTTCATAGCAATCTGGTCAGGCCGCAGCCTGCGAAACCGCACAAATGGTCCGAAATCCTTTCGCCAGTCTTTGTGAAAAGTCTGTTACCCAGCGCAATCACTTTGAAAAGTTCACCCATCTCGGCCGGGCTGGTGAGCTTTTGCAGTTGTGAGGAAAGAGGGAGGTAGTCGCGCGGGCTTTCCGGGGAGGTATCCTGCAGCAAAGCAGTGATGCCGCAATTGATCAGAAAATAAGCCTGAGAGGTGTATCCCATCAGTTGCAGGCCCGCATCGATGCCGCTCAATGCGATATCGGTAAAATTCACATGTGCGGTGATGTCCTGCAAACCGGGCATAAAGAACGGGTCGCTGTGTGCATGGTGGCGGTAATGGCACATCAGTGTGCCGCCGCTGCGCTGCGGGTGGTAGAACTCGCCTGCGCCGAAGCCATAGTCGATAAACAGCAGCGCCCCCTGCTCCAATCTATGCGCCAGACTGTTGATCAGGCCGCGCGCAGCCAGGCAGATTTCGCTGACATAATCATCGGGCACGTTTATTTGTTGCGCGATATGCAATAAACCTGCATCGCTGATGGGTCGTTCCTGCCAGATAAAACCGTGTTCGCCCGATGCTGCGCCAATATCGCCTGAATGGCTAGCCTCTGTCGATGCACTCCTTGCGAGTGCCACACCGCGCTCGGAGATCGCGCTGTCCCGCCAGTGCACCAGATGCACGGGCAATGCATCGAGCACTTCGTTGCCAACGATCGCGCCGCTGAATTTTTCCGGCAGTTCATTCAGCCAGACCACGCGGGACAGAAGATGCGGATGCCTATCGCGCATCAGCGCTTTCTGGCGCGCACGCAAGTCTGCACTCACCTCAAGGATCGAATAGCTGTCCGGAAGTCTGCCCAGTTTCTCCAATTCGGCAAGCATGTCCGCCGCCAGTTTACCGCTGCCGGCGCCCAACTCGAGTATATGCGGCGAGCTGTGCGCCATGATCTCCGCAACCTGCCGCGCCAACGTCCTTCCGAACAGAGGAGAGAGTTCCGGCGCGGTGATGAAATCGCCCGCTTCGCCGAACTTGTGCGCACCCGCCGTGTAATATCCCAAACCGGGTGCGTACAGCGCCAGTTCCATATAGCGCGCAAACGATATCCAGCCGCCTTGCGCGGCGATATCGCGGCGGATGTATTCGGTCAATAATGCGCTGTGTTGCGCGGCTTCCGAGCCTGGCTCGGGTAGAGTAGCGGTCATGGTCAGGTATAATTCCCGGAGCAATCGGATCTAATGTTGTAGGCGAGTGTAATGGAGAGCGCGATGCAGGGCAAAGTTGTACTGGTAACAGGAGGCGCGAAACGCGTCGGCGCGGCGATCTGTCGCCGGCTGCATGCGGCAGGTGCTCAACTCGCCGTGCATTACCGCAGTTCCGAACAGGAAGCATTGGATTTGCAAAAGGAGTTGAATGGCGTGCGCCTGAAAAGTGCCGCCGTGTTCCAGGCGGATCTGCTTGACCCCCATGCCTTGCCGCAACTGGTACACAAGGTCATCCATAAATTCGGGCAGTTGGATGCCCTGGTCAACAATGCTTCAAGTTTTTATGCTACGCCATTGACGGATATCGACGAACAACAATGGCATGACCTGCTTGGCACCAACCTGAAAGCCCCGCTGTTCCTGGCCCAGGCGGCTGCAGTCGAATTGCGCCGTCGCCACGGCAGTATCGTGAACATCGCCGACATCCATGCCGAGCGCCCGATGCTCGGCCATTTGCTGTACAGCACCGCCAAGGCCGGTTTGGTGGCACTGACCAAAGGACTTGCTCAGGAAATGGCGCCCCAGGTTCGCGTCAATGCCGTCGCCCCCGGTGTCATCATCTGGCCGGAAAACGAAACCTGGTTGGACGAAGAACAGCGCCGCAAGATCGTCGCGCACACCCTGCTCAAGCGTGAAGGCGAACCTGACGATATCGCACGAACAGTGCAATTCCTGCTGAAAGATGCGCCCTACATCACCGGGCAGATCATTGCGGTGGACGGCGGACGCAGCATCAACTTATGAAAAGCTACTGATGAAACGATTAGCCATCCCGTTAAACAACCAAAAACTGTTGCCAAGTGGTTGGTTATGCGCTCGGCATGACTTTGTTGCTCAAGGGCTCGAAATCGCTCATTTACTTTTTGGTAAACTCCCTTTCTCGCTCTTTCGCGCCGCGTCCTGCCATCGCTCGCAACGCTTTACTTGATTAACATGAACGACCTCACACAACCGGTGCACTTCGATCGTCACTCCACCAACTTCAATCGCCTCAAGGGGCGGCTGGAGCACCAGGTCGGCAGGGCCATCGCCGATTTCAACATGATCGAGGAAGGCGACAGCGTGATGGTATGCCTGTCCGGGGGCAAGGACTCGTACACGCTGCTGGATATCCTGCTTACTCTGCGCAAACGCGCTCCGATCGAATTCCGCATCGTCGCGATGAATCTCGATCAAAAGCAGCCAGGTTTCCCTGACGAAGTGTTGCCGACCTACCTGAAATCCATCGGCGTGGAATATCACATCGAAACGCAGGACACCTATTCCATCGTCAAGCAAAAGATACCCGAGGGCAAGACCACCTGTTCGCTGTGTTCGCGGTTACGGCGCGGCATCATCTATCGCGTGGCGCAGGAACTCGGGGCGAACAAGATCGCGCTCGGCCATCATCGCGATGACATGATCGAAACGCTGTTCCTGAACATGTTCTTCGGCGGCAAACTCAAGGCTATGCCGCCCAAGCTGGTCACCGACAAAGGAACCCATATCGTGATCCGTCCGCTGGCCTATTGTTCTGAAAAGGATATCGCCCGTTATGCGCGCGGCAGGGAATTCCCGATCATCCCGTGCAACCTGTGCGGCGCGCAGGAAAACCTGCAACGCCAGAACATCAAGGAAATGCTTGCCGAATGGGAGCGCGCGTATCCGGGACGCGGCCAGACCATCTTTACCGCGATGCAAAACGCCGCACCTTCGCACCTGCTCGATGGCAGGCTGTTCGATTTCAAGAATATTCGGCCAGGCGAGCAAGTGGCGGAAGGCGATACGGCGTTCGATCTGGAACTGTAGTAACCCCAAACAAACACCTGAGAACCTACGGAATGAAATTTGTCTAATCAGGCTTTTAAGACCTCTCGATGCGAGTCTTAGCCGTGAATTGCCGACTTGTTCGGGTTATGGGTTGCCTGTGATATGCTTGCTTTGGTTAAATCAAGAAATTTCGGTCTTGTCTCGCCGCCAGGTTCCAATATGATTGCAGTAAATCATTCGAGCTACCCTACAACGATATACTTTCAGGAGTGATTATGTTATCGCGCAGCATTGTTGCACTTTCCCTGTTGGCCTTAGCCACCACCGCCATGGCAGACACTGTTGACCTGAACTTGCGCAACAGCAGTGCCCAATTTCAGTACAGCGCAGCCATGGGTCGCGAAGCACTTGGAAAAACCGAATTACATATCGGCGGCCTATATTCCTCCCATGCAAACAATACAAAAAATACGCTGGGTGATTTTGGAATCGTGGTGAAGGATGAAGTGGGCAGCCAGGTGCCCGGATTTTCTGTTGGTGTCGGTATTAAAGGCCTGGTGGCCCATACACAGGGCACGAACGAGTCAGGCGTGGCAATTGGCGGATTGATACGTTATTCGCCACCCGGCATGTCACGCTTGGGCATAGTAGGGCAAGTGTATTTTGCCCCGAACATCACCACCTTTGGTGATGCCGACCGATATGTTGAATCTGTGGCGCGATTCGAATTCGACGTCATTCCAACTGCTGCCGCCTACATCGGTTACCGCAACATCAAATTCAGCCTGAATAATGGACCTGACGTGACACTTGATGAAGGTGCCTTTATAGGCGTAAGGATGTCGTTCTAGTATTGGACTGTGATTTTGCGCCGAGGCTATTCCCGCCAAACGGGATAAGCAAAACCGCTGGCTTGCTCTGCCTACCGCGCGATCCTGGAGACCGCCTTGTGTATGTAGCCACACCGGCGCGGGAGTGGAACCCCGGCAGCCGGAAGGGCGGCCTGGCAGCCGCTTACCAGCGGCATGCTCCATTCCATATACCGATATAAAGGACAGGGATGGACATTGCCCGCAATATGCGCATCAAAGACCCAGCCGCTTCCAGATTTCCAACGACGGGCCTGCCTGGTTCAGCGTATAGAAGTGCAAGCCGGGCGCACCGCCGGCGAGCAGCTTTTCGCATAGTTGCGTGACAACGTCGAGGCCGAAAGCCATTGCCGATTCACTGTCGTCGCCATAACTTTCCAGGGTCTTGCGCATCCAGCGCGGTATCTCCGCGCCGCAGGCATCGGAGAAGCGCGCCAGTTGCGCAAACTTCACGATGGGCATGATGCCCGGCACGATCGGCACAGTGACCCCCCGCTTGCCGCATGCGTCGACAAAATGGAAATAGGCATCCGCGTTGTAAAAATACTGTGTGATCGCGGAGTCAGCACCGGCAGCGACCTTGCGTTTGAAGTTTAGGATGTCGTCCTGCGCGGATCTGGCCTGGGGATGAAATTCCGGATAGGCCGCCACCTCGATGTGAAAGTGATCTCCGGTCTCGGCGCGTATGAATGACACCAGCTCATTGGCATACTGGAACTCGCCGATGCTGCCCCTGCCCATACCGGAGGGCAAGTCGCCGCGAAGCGTAACGATGCGCTTGATGCCCATGTCTTTATAAGCGGACAGCAAGGCGCGGATATTGTCGCGTGTCGAGCCGATACAGGACAGGTGCGGTGCGGCGTTGTAACCTTCCGCCTTGATCTGCCGTATAGTTTCCAGTGTGCGGCCCTGCGTGGAACCTCCAGCGCCGAAAGTAACTGAGAAGAAAGCCGGCTTGAGCAAGCCCAGCTGCCTGCGAGTGGCCGCGAGCTTTTCCACGCCTTCCGGAGTTTGTGGCGGGAAAAATTCGAAACTGAAAAGTTTTTTGCTCATGCCATTCTCATTTATTGGGAGGGCCCATCAATTGTGCGGCAGCCGATGAAAGCGCCCAGGAAAAAATACTGTATAGCACTGCGCCCAATACGCCGTGCCAGAAGCTGTCCACGACAAAACCGCGCAGTACCGAACCAACCAGCCAGAACAGGGTGCCGTTGATGACAAAGATGAACAATCCCAATGTGACCACTGTGACCGGCAGCGTGAGCAGCAGCAGTAGCGGTCGAATCAGGGTATTGACCAGCCCCAGAAAAAACGCCGCGATCAGAGCCGCACCGAATCCGTCCACATGGATGCCCGGCACAAAATTCGCCACTGCAAGCAACGCAAGTGCGTTGAGCATCCAGATTAACAGCAAATTCAATTCAATTTTCATTTTTGCCTCACTTTGCCGGATTTGCCCGCCCCTGCAACTCTTATTTTGGCAGCTTGCGCGCGCAATGCAGATCCATAAGCGTATTGACACCAATCACCCATCTCAGCGGCCGAGTCCAGGCTGGCTACAGGCGCAGACCAATACGACAATTGCACGGCTCGACCTTGGCTTTGATAAACGAAAGGCGCGCTCCCGGCCCGCTCGAACCGCGCCAAATTTTCCGGATCGGTCTTGAAGTGCAACTCATCCTCAACGATCAGCGCGAACATCAACCCATCCCGGTAAAGGCCGTAACCACCGAACATCCTGCGCACCGATACCGCCGCCCATCCCGCCATAAGCTCCGTCACGTAGTCAACGAACTCATTACGGGCTGAAGGCATAATGCTTTTTAGTAACGGTAGTGGTTGGCCTTGTACGGACCTTCCTTGGGCACATTGATGTAAGCTGCCTGTTGGTCGGTCAGAGTGGTCAATTGTGCGTTCAGCGTGGTCAGTTGCAAACGTGCTACTTTTTCGTCCAGATGCTTGGGCAAGGTGTACACGCCGACAGGATAGTCCTTGTTGCGGGTAAATAGTTCAATTTGCGCGATGGTCTGGTTGGCGAAGGAAGAAGACATCACGTAGGACGGATGGCCGGTACCACATCCCAGGTTAACCAGGCGGCCTTCTGCCAGCAGCAGGATACGCTTTTCCGGCTTGCCAATCGCTGCAGGGAAGATCACATGATCGACTTGCGGCTTGATGTTTTCCCACCGATATTGCTTCAGCGAGGCGACGTCGATCTCGTTGTCGAAATGACCGATATTGCACACGATGGCCTGATTCTTCATTTTCTTCATGTGCTCGTGGGTGATGACGTGATAGTTGCCGGTGCAGGTCACAAAGATATCTCCATGCTCGCAAGCATAGTCCATGGTCACGACGCGATAGCCTTCCATTGCGGCCTGCAGTGCGCAGATCGGGTCGATCTCGGTCACCCAAACCTGCGCGGACAGCGCGCGCATCGCTTGTGCCGAGCCCTTGCCCACGTCGCCATAACCGGCGATCACGGCGATCTTGCCGGCCACCATCACATCGGTCGCACGCTTGATGCCATCCACCAGCGACTCGCGGCAACCGTACAGATTGTCGAACTTGGACTTGGTGACAGAGTCATTCACATTGATCGCGGGAAATTTCAGTTCGCCGCGATGGTGCATCTGGTACAGGCGATGCACGCCGGTGGTGGTTTCCTCGGTGACGCCCTTTACCGCAGCGAGACGCGTGGAATACCATTTTTTATCGGTTGCCAGCTTGGCCTTGATCGCGGCAAACAAACACGTCTCCTCTTCGGAGCCAGGGTTGTTCAACAGGGATGCGTCTTTCTCTGCGCGTGCACCCAGATGCAGCAACAAGGTGGCGTCGCCGCCGTCGTCAAGGATCATGTTCGAATAGACCGCGCCCTTGTCGTCATTTGGCCATTCGAAGATACGGTGGGTGTAATCCCAGTATTCCGTCAGGTTCTCGCCCTTTACTGCAAACACCGGCGTGCCGGTCGCAGCGATCGCGGCGGCAGCGTGATCCTGCGTCGAGTAGATGTTGCAGGATGCCCAGCGCACTTCCGCACCGAGCGCCTTCAGGGTCTCGATCAGCACGCCGGTCTGGATGGTCATGTGCAGACTGCCTGTGATGCGCGCGCCTTTCAGCGGCTGGGTCTTGGCGAATTCCTTGCGGATCGCCATCAGGCCGGGCATTTCGATTTCGGCGATGGCGAGTTCCTTGCGTCCCCATGCGGCCAGGGACATGTCGGCGACGATGTAATCGGTGAATTGTTTTGCGGCAGCGTTCATAAGTTGCTCCATTCATAAAGTTAATGAATGGGTGCAGTTGCATCGTTGAACCACAGACTCCGAGCCTGACGGGGGACTGAAGTCCAGCCCCGCTGCAGCACCCCTCGGAGGGTGGGGTAAATTGGTCTTGTGTGCGAATTGCGGTGTCCAGCCTGCCATCCCACAAAACCAACGCACAGATTTAGATTTGGCCTTGAATTAAATTTATGCGTCTGCGCGCAGTACCGCAGCCTTGTCTATCGCTTCCCAGGTGAAGTCCGGCTCTTCGCGGCCGAAGTGGCCATAAGCGGCGGTTTTCTCATAGATCGGGCGCAGCAGGTCGAGCATTTGCACGATGCCTTTGGGACGCAGATCGAAGTGGCGCAACACCAGCTCGGTCAGTTTTTCGTTGGAAATCTTGCCGGTTCCATAGGTATCCACCATCACGCTGGTCGGTTTGGCTACCCCGATCGCATAAGATATCTGCACCAGGCACTTGCTTGCCAAACCGGCAGCGACGATGTTCTTGGCGACATAACGCCCCGCGTAAGACGCGGAACGATCCACTTTGGACGGGTCCTTGCCGGAAAAAGCCCCACCGCCATGCGGAGCAGCTCCACCATAAGTGTCGACGATGATCTTGCGTCCGGTCAGGCCGCAATCGCCCTGCGGTCCGCCGATGACAAAGCGCCCGGTCGGGTTGACCAGGTAGTTGATGTTGCCCTTGATCAGTTCCTTGGGCAGCACCGGCTTGATGATCTCCTCTATCGCTGCTTCACGGATCTGTTCAAGTGTCATTTCCGGTGCATGCTGGGTCGAGAGCACCACAGTATCGATCGAATGCGGCTTGCCATCCTGATAACGGATCGTCACTTGCGATTTGGCATCCGGGCGCAGCCAGCGCAATCGTCCATCACGGCGCAATTCCGCCTGACGTTCCACCACACGGTGCGCCAGGTATATCGCCAACGGCATCAGCGTTGGCGTTTCCTCGCAGGCATAGCCGAACATCAAGCCCTGGTCGCCTGCGCCCTGATTCAGAAAGTCGTCCGAGGCGCGATCCACGCCCTGCGCGATGTCCGGGCTTTGCTTGCCGTAAGCCACCAGCACCGCGCATCCCTTGTAGTCGATGCCATACTCGGTGTTGTCGTAGCCGATGCGCTTGATGGTGTTGCGCGCCACGTTGATGTAGTCCACGTTCGCGGTAGTCGTGATCTCGCCCGCCAGTACCACCAGTCCGGTGTTGGTCAGCGTCTCGGCCGCCACCCGCGCATACGGGTCTTGCGCTAGAATAGCGTCCAGAATGGCATCTGAAATCTGGTCAGCCACCTTATCCGGATGGCCCTCGGATACGGATTCGGACGTAAACAAATAATCACTCATGGTTTTCAATTCAATCCAAGATAAAACGAAGGCGCGCATTGTATCAAATAGTCCGCCCTGCCGCAGATGACATCTTACCTGTTCAAGACGATCTTCCGCCTGCTATCAAGCTTGCCGCTCAGCTGGCTGCACGGTTTGGGCACGCTGCTCGGCCGCCTCACTTTTGTCATGTCCAAACAATATGCGATTCGTACTGAAGAGAATTTGCGTCTGGCACATCTCGCGACAGATGAAAAGCACTATGCCGCCCTGCTCAGCAAGACCATTGCCGAGGCCGGCAAAAGCATCGCCGAGGTGCCCTGGATCTGGGGAAGACCGTTCGAACAAGTCTGCGCCACAGTGCAAGACTGCCAGGGGTGGGAGCATGTCGAGGCGGCCCGCGCACGAGGCAAGGGGATTATCTTCCTTACGCCCCATTGGGGTTGCTTCGAGATCACCAGTCTATATATCGCGCAACACCTGCCACTGACAAACTTATACAGCTCCCCCAAGCAAGAATGGCTGGAAGAAGTGATGCTTAGCGGGCGTGAGCGCGGATTGGCACGCTTGGCAACTGCCGATCTCAGCGGAGTGCGCCTGCTTTTCAAGGCCCTCAAACGCGGCGAGGCGATCGGCTTGCTGCCCGACCAGGTACCGAGCCAGGGCGAAGGCGAGTGGGCTGATTTTTTTGGCCGTCCTGCTTACACCATGACTTTGAGCGGACGTCTTGCCGAGTCCAGCGGCGCAGCCGTACTGCTTGTGTATGCCGAACGGCTGCCACGCGGAAAGGGATACCGGCTGAGATTCGAGCCGCTGCCATTGGATTTCTCCAAGTCTGTGCCGCTGCAAATCAACGCGGCACTTGAACGCGTGATTGCGATTTCTCCCGCACAGTATCTGTGGAGCTATAACCGTTACAAGATTCCGCCCGGCGTACAGGCTCCGGATACTGTCAAGGTACAGGCATGTTAGCGCGGACCGGAATATTCCTGTTGTGGCTGATGCACTTCCTGCCATTCCGCGTATTGGTGTGGATCGGCATGACGGTGGGTTCAGTGCTTTATCTGCTGGCAAGCGAACGACGCAGGGTAGGCGCCATCAATCTGAAGCTGTGTTTTCCCTCCTTGAGCGATGACGCGCGAGAAAGACTTTTGCGCGACCACTTCAAGATGTTCAGTCGCGGTCTGTTCGAACGCAGTCTGCTGTGGTGGTCGAGTGCCGAACGCATAAGCAGCCTGATCCGTGTCGAGGGTATCGAACACTTCGAGGCGTTGAAAGGCAAGCCCGCCATCCTGTTCACCCCGCATTTCGTCGGCATGGATGCTGGCGGTCAGTGGATCGCGCAACATGCCGATACGGTGTGCATGTATGCGAACCAGAAGAGCCGATACCTCACCGAACTGCTGTTGAGGAGACGCGCGCGCTTTGGCAACCAACTGCTCTATTCACGCCAGCAGGGCCTGCGCCCGATTCTCAAGGGAATGCGCGCAGGCATGCCTTTCATCTATCCGCCGGATCAGGATCAGGGTATCAAAGACGGCGCATTCATTCCCTTCTTCGGAGTTCCTGCTGCAACCATGACCTCGGTGCCGCGTATCGCGCAGATGACCGGTGCGAAAGTCGTGCCTTGCATCACGCGCCTGTTGCCCGGCAGTGCAGGTTATGTGCTGACCTTCTACCCTGCCTGGGAGAATTATCCCAGCGGCGATGACATTGCCGATACGCGGCGCATGAACGAGTTTATCGAAGACCGCATACGCGAGATGCCCGAACAATATTTCTGGCTGCACAAACGTTTTAAAACGCGGCCTGAAGGCGAAGAAAGGTTCTACTGATGCACTATAAAGACCTGCGCGATTTCATCGCACAACTGGAAAAACTCGGCGAACTCAGGCGCATCGCCGCTCCCGTGTCACCCTATCTGGAAATGACCGAGATCTGCGACCGTGTATTGCGCGCGCAAGGCCCGGCGATCCTGTTCGAAAATCCGGCTGGAAGAACCTTGCTGCCAAATAAAATACCCGTGCTGGCCAATCTGTTCGGCACGCCGCGCCGCGTGGCTTTGGGGATGGGCGAGGAATCCACTGCTGCGTTGCGCGAGGTCGGCAAGCTGCTGGCTTATCTGAAAGAGCCTGAGCCCCCGAAGGGTTTGAAGGATGCCTGGGAAAAGTGGCCGGTGCTGAAGCAGGTGCTGACCATGTCGCCGAAAATATTGTCCAGCGCTCCTTGCCAGGATATCGTCTGGGAAGGTGCGGATGTGGATCTGGGCAAACTGCCGATCCAGACCTGCTGGCCGGGCGATGTGGCGCCACTGATCACCTGGGGCCTGGTAGTCACGCGCGGTCCGGACAAGCCGCGCCAGAATCTCGGCATCTACCGCCAGCAGGTGATAGCGCCGAACAAGGTCATCATGCGCTGGCTGGCGCAGCGCGGCGGCGCGCTGGACTTTCAGGACTGGCGCAAGGTGCATCCCGGCGAGCCGTTCCCGATCGCCGTGGTGATCGGCGCCGATCCGGCCACGATACTTGGCGCGGTCACGCCGGTGCCGGACAGTCTGTCCGAATATCAGTTCGCCGGCTTGTTGCGCGGCAGCAAGACCGAGCTGGTGAAATGCCTGGGCAGCGACCTGCAGGTTCCGGCCAGTGCCGAGATCGTTCTGGAAGGCGTGATCCATCCCGATGAGATGGCGCTGGAAGGACCGTTCGGTGACCACACCGGCTATTACAACGAGCAGGACAAGTTCCCGGTGTTCACGATAGAACGCATCACGATGCGCCGTGATCCGATCTACCATTCCACCTACACCGGCAAGCCGCCCGATGAACCCGCCATGCTGGGAGTGGCGCTCAATGAAGTGTTCGTGCCGTTGCTGCAAAAACAGTTTCCCGAGATCGTGGATTTTTATCTGCCGCCGGAAGGCTGCAGCTATCGAATGGCGGTGGTGAGCATCAAAAAGCAGTATCCGGGGCATGCCAAACGCGTGATGTTCGGCATCTGGAGCTTTCTGCGCCAGTTCATGTACACCAAGTTCATCATCGTGGTGGACGATGACATAGCCATACGCGAGTGGAAAGAAGTGATCTGGGCGATCACCACGCGCGTCGACGCGGTGCGCGACACCCTGCTGGTGGACAACACGCCGATCGATTATCTGGATTTCGCCAGTCCGGTGTCGGGACTGGGCGGCAAGATGGGGCTGGATGCGACCGGCAAGTGGCCGGGTGAGACACGCCGTGAATGGGGCACACCCATCGTGATGGATGCGGCGATAAAGGCAAAGGTGGATGAGATGTGGGGCGAGTTGGGGTTGTAGTTTTCCGGCGTTATCCCGAATTAAAACCTGATCACGCCGCTAGCGTTGAATTGGTTGCCAAAACCGTTTGCCCTGTTGAATCCGGAAGATTCTGAATCTAGAACGCATACCCCAATCCTATCCTGACTGTTGTGTAATTGGTCGTGCTGTCCGGCTCCCATGCGACATAGCCACCGCCAACAGGATACAGAGCGCTGATCCCATAGTCGAAACTCGTGTAATCAACACCGATGTTCCCGTGCAGGTTTTGTATAAACGCATAATCTGCGGAGATCCCGGCCTTGTACAGCGCGGAATTGCCGAGTGCGCCAGAGAATGCGCCAACAACGTCGATATTCGACCCGAAGGTAATGCCGATCATGGCATTGGCCGACAACACCAGCCTGCTGACAGGCGAGTACTGACCCAGCACGCCGATCCCGAAAGAATTGTGGGTATAGGTTTCACCCAAATTGACTCCCCTGTCCCATTCGTGATGGCCGAGTTCAGCGTAATAGGTCAACATCAAATCGTCCGCGGAGACATCATCGGCATGGTTAACAATCTGGCCTATTCCGTAGCGGGCGCTGTAATTGGTAAGCGTTGCGCCTGAAGTTCCGACTACTGAACCATATGGCGTCGCGGGCGGTGTGCCAATGTACCCGCCTACATAGTTCGTGTTGCCGCTGGAATGGTCATACTCGGCTTCGAGATAGTCGTTTCCGAACCACAGATCCTTCATCATGGAGATGGATATGGCATTACCGGGCACACTGCCGGTCTCGGTGTCAAGCGTTCCGGTTGGAGAACCGTATTGTCCATTGCCGTTTTCCGTGTAATCGACATTCGTTGAGATGGCCTGAATGGCGACCAGGTTGTTGGATGACTTGATATCGGATGTGCCCGCAATTGCAGCTGCAGATAACACCAGGCAAACCACAGCCAGTATTGCAGTTGCAGGTTTGGTGAAGGCCATCGCGTTCTCCATTTGCGTTATGTGCGGAGTGAACCAGGCTTAATGAAGCGCGTGTATGTTATTGGCATCGACTTCACACGCATCCACGCCATTGGCCGCTCTGGAACAAGCCGGGCAAACCCGGCTTGTTCCACTCTAAAGAACCGCAGCCTTAGTAAAAATCGTAAACCAGGCCCATGGAAACAGAACTTGCCTTCACTGGAAGATTTGTATTGTCGAAATTTCCATAATTGTCGTAAAGCACGCGCAAGCTCGTTTGAGAATTCAAATGAAATTGCGCGCCAAAGCCGATCAGCGGCTGGCTATGATAATAGGTCGTGGTTCCAGTACTATCAGCCCAATCTTCACTGTTGCTGGCCACCCCCAGCTTGCCGATCAGGTCGAATTGACGGCCTAAAGGCACGCTGGCCACGGCCGCGACCTGAAAAGAAGACAAGGACAGGTTGACAGGGCCACACACCATATTTGCATTGGAATCGCCGAAAAAGGAAATACCCATTTCGGCAGCCAGCACCGGGCTGAAATGGTAGCCGCCCGCGATGCGGATGACACTTGAACTGGGGAATGGCAAGTTGCTGTAATTCGCCGTTCCGATATCGCCCGCAACATAATATCTGCCCGTGTTATCGGCCAGCGCAGGAGCGGCAACGAATGCAGACAACACCAAGGCAATTGCATATTTATTCATCATATATCTCATTTTGTCTCCGGATGGTTAAGTCGAAATTGTGCGTGGCATGCAGGCAGATGCTGCACGCCATTTCTGCGAACAGCATTTTATCCCACCCTGTATTTTGGTTATCACGTCGATTGTAAGAATATGTTAATGCTCGGTTTGCAGCCATTCTATCAGCGCATCCTGCGCCGGCTGCGCCAAAGCGGCATTCGGGTGATTGACGATAAATACCACGATCCATTGCTTGCCGCTGTGCGCTTTCACATAACCGGCAATAGATTTCACGCCTTCCAGCGAGCCGGTCTTGAGGTGAGCGTAACCCGCGATCCCGTTATCCTTGAAACGTTTTTTTACCGTGCCGTCCATGCCCAATATCGGCAGCGAAGCTTCCAGTTCGGCGTTGAACGGGCTGCTCGTGGCGCGCTGCAGCAACTCGGCAAGATGCACAGGGCTGATACGCTCCTTGCGTGACAGACCCGCACCGTTTTCCATCACCAATTCCGGAAATTGCAGTTGCTGCGTCTTCAGCCATTGCTGCATCGCCGAAATACTGTGCGCGATGTTGGCCGGCATCGGTGCCGTCACCCGTGCCGGCAATGGCGATACGATATCCTCGCTTGTGATATCCCCGCCAGTCTGGTCGGCTTGACGGGAAGCTTCTGCAGATGCCTGCACGATTGAATGACCCTCCGCATTCAACTGATCTTCCGTATTCCGGGCAGCATTTGCCGCATCTCCTGTCGTTCCCAGTGTCAAAAACAGTTGCCGTGCCATGATGTTGTTGCTGAATTTGTTGATATCGCGTATCACTTCCGATAAGGGCGGAGAGACATACCTGGCGAATGGCGCTTGATCGGCGGGCGCAGCGCCTACACGCAGCTTCCCTTGCAGCGTGCCGCCGAGTTCTTTCCATAAAGCACTGAACACAGCAAAGAAATATTCGTCTTGCGGCAACAGCGAAAAGTAATCATCCGCTTCGCCGCAGGTTGCGGGAATGCTTCCTTCCAGCACGATGTTGTGACCGTCAAGATGCGCCTTGTAGGCGTCCTCGCCGCCGCAATGCAATTTTTTCGAAGTGGTGATCCGGTTGATCACAGTATAGCCATCCAATTCGGGCTCAAGCAGCGCGGTGGTTGCGTGACCGTTCGGGATCAGATGCAGATGCAGCGCATTGAAATTGAGCAGCAATGCGCTGGTGCCGACGTTATAAGCGCGGGTCGGATCATGGTCGAACTCGGCGGGATCCTCGTTGACGGTTTCAAAATAGCTGTGATCCAGCACGATGTCGCCGTGTATCTCGCGCAGTCCGCGCTGGCGCAATTCGCGCAACCACATCCAGAACTGCTCGACGGTCAGTTTCGGGTCGCCATAACCCTTGAATACCAGGTCGCCTTCAAGCACGCCGTTTTCCAGCTTGCCATTGATATATGCCTCAGTATTCCAGCGGTAGGCCGGGCCCAGCGTTTCCAAAGAGGCAAAGGTGGTGAGCAGCTTCATCGTGGAAGCAGGATTCATGGCCCGATCAGCGTTCAGGCTGATGATGGGCTCGGACCCTTGCACTTCCTGCACCACGATTCCAACGCTGGACAGCGGTATATGGGCATGCTTTAGCGCCGCACTGACCGGATCCGGCAAGTCGGCCGCAACCGCCCGCATGGCGATCAGGCAGAAAAAAAACAGTTTGGTGAAAAAAATTCGCATATCGCTCAGCTCAGTTGGTCGACGATGCGCAAGGTACGATTCGCCAGCAATTCCATCTCCGATTCGCTGATTATATACGGCGGCATGAAATAAATCGTGTTGCCGATGGGCCGCAGCAATAACTCATTTTCCAGCGCGGCAGCGAAACAATGGCGGGCAAAATCGCGCTGTGCCGATTCCACTTCAAATGCCCAGATCATCCCGGTGTTGCGCCAGTTGCGTACCGCGCGATGCTCGCGCAACGGCTTAGTCTGTTCGTTCATATACGCCGCCTTGTTGCGGTTGATCTCCAGAACGTTTTCCTGCTCAAAAATATCCAGCGTGGCAAGCGCCGCGCGGCAGGCCAGCGGATTCCCCGTATAGGAATGCGAATGCAAAAATCCGCTTGCCGTCTCATCGCCATAAAATGCCCGGTATATCTCATCATGCGTCAGCACCACGGACAATGGCAGATAACCACCGCTTATGCCTTTCGAAAGACACAGGAAATCCGGGGAAATTCCCCTGCTACCCTGAATATATGTCGCTTGAGAAAGGGCCGGAGCCTGTTCGCAGGCGAACATCGTGCCGGTTCTGCCCATGCCCACGGCGATCTCATCCGCAATCAGGTGCACATCATATTGGTCACACAACTGACGCGCACGGCTCAAGTAGGCAGGGTGATACATCGCCATGCCCGCCGCACCCTGCACCAATGGCTCGACGATGAATGCGGCGAGTTGCGCGTGATGCCGCTGAAAATGCATTTCCAGCGCGTCCGCGCAACGCAAAGCGTAAGACTCCGGGCTTTCCCCGGCTGCGGCTTTGCGCCAGTCGGGGCTGGGCACAGTTGCCTGTTGCCGGATAAGCTCGCCGTATGCAGCGCGAAACAATGCAACATCCGTCACCGACAACGCGCCCAGTGTTTCACCGTGATAACTGTTTTCAAGGCTGATGAATTGCGTCTTGTCCGGCTTGCCGGTATTGCGCCAGAAATGGGCACTCATTTTCAGTGCGATTTCGGTTGCCGACGCGCCATCCGAGGCATAGAAACAATGTCCCAGTCCTTTCGGTGCAAGCTCGATCAGGCGTTCCGAGAGCCGCACCACCGGCTCGTGGGTAAATCCTGCCAACATGACATGTTCCAGCTTCCCGAGCTGGTCGATAATCGCGGCATTGATGCGCGGATTGCAGTGTCCGAACAGGTTCACCCACCAGGAACTCACCGCATCCAGATAGCGTTTTTCATCATTGCCATACAGCCATGTACCGCTACCCCGTGTTATGGGCAGCAATGGAAATTGCTCGTAATGTTTCATCTGCGAGCATGGATGCCACACCGCAGCGAGGCTGCGGCCAAGCAGATCATTGTTTTGCGAGTTATTCGGTATGGGCTTGTTCGGCATAGCGGAATCATAGCGGTTTTTGCAGCTTGCGCGCGTGGCAAAGGTTGGATAGCCTGACATCGATCCTGACTTGTTTTGGAGAATTGGCGTGCATGTTCTCATCACCGGTGGCACCGGCCTGATCGGCAGACAGCTTTGCAGGGTATTGCTGGCGGAAGGTCATGAACTGACGGTATTGAGCCGCAAGCCGGAATCTGTCGCGGAAAAATGCGGCTGCAGGCGTGCATGCGATGTCCGGGATAGCCGAATGGCAGCCTGACCGGACATTCGATGCTGTCATCAATCTGGCCGGCGAACCCATAGTCGATGCGCGCTGGAGCACGCAGCGCAAGCAAGCGCTATGGGATAGCCGGGTATCATTGACCGGACAGATAGTACGGCGCATCGCAGCCGCGCGGCACAGACCCGGTGTGCTGTTGAGCGGCTCCGCGGTAGGCTATTACGGTGAACGCGGCGATGCCGAACTGGATGAATCGGCCAAACCCGGTGAGGATTTTGCCGCCCGTTTATGCAAGGCCTGGGAAGAGGCAGCTGAAGGTGCCGAAATTGCCGGAGTTCGAGTGTGTTTGCTGCGCACCGGCCTGGTATTGAGCCGTCGCGGCGGTCTGCTCGGACGCATGCTGCTGCCGTTCAAGCTGGGGATGGGCGCGCGTCTGGGTGATGGGAAGCAATGGATGAGCTGGATACATATTGACGATTATGTGGCGATGGTGCTGAGATTGTTGCGCGATGACATGGCCCGCGGGCCATATAACATGACCGCTCCCCATCCTTCTACCAACGCGGAATTCACTGCTGCCCTGGCAAAGGCGCTGCATCGTCCCGCCCCATTCGTTATGCCGGGAATGTTGTTAAAACCCGTCCTGGGCGAACGCGCCTGCCTGTTGCTTGAGGGGCAAAAAGTGCTGCCTGTGAAAATGATGGCGGAAGGCTATCGGTTTTCCTTTGCAAATCTCGCGGATGCCCTCCACGACTTGCTGAACAAGTAGTTTTGGTGTTTTATATCCATGCTGCAGAGCTTGCTTTGCTTTCCGTATCCCCCCATTTGTGGCATCCTGCTTACCTTAATGCATGCGCATGGAATTCATTTCCGTCCCTTTTGCTAAACATGGGACGTCAGGAGGATGGCAGTTAATGAAACGAGTTGATGATTTCCGCCTGCGCTTTGGCAAGCGCGAGTTGGTGCCGATTATTATTGGCGGAATGGGCGTGGATATTTCCAGTCGCGAATTGGCGCTGGAAGCCGCACGGCTGGGCGGTATCGGGCATATTTCCGATGCGATGCTGCCTACCGTTACCGATCGCCTCGACAAAACCAAATTTGTCAGCAACAAACAAAAGCAATACAAACTCAACGTCGAGAAAACCGACAAATCGATCGTGCAATTCGATCTGGCGCAGGTGGCCGAATCGACCCGCCTGCATGTCAGCAAAACCATGGAAGCCAAGCGCGGCGACGGCATGATCTTCGTCAACTGCATGGAAAAGCTGACCATGAATTCGCCGCGCGAGACTTTGCGCGTGCGGCTGTGCGGTGCACTGGATGCCGGTATCGACGGCATCACGTTGAGCGCCGGGCTGCATCTCGGCTCATTCGCGTTGATGGAGGACAATCCGCGCTTCCGCGACGCCAAGCTGGGCATCATCGTCTCGTCGCTGCGCGCCTTGCAATTGTTTCTGCGCAAAAACGCCAAGCTGAACCGCCTGCCCGATTACATCGTGGTGGAAGGACCGCTGGCGGGCGGGCATCTGGGCTTCGGTATGGATTGGGCAAATATGACCTGCGCACCATCGTCACCGAGATCTCAGCAGTATCTTAAAGCCGAAAAACTGGATATCCCGGTGATACCGGCCGGCGGGATATTTACCGGCAGCGATGCGGTCGAGCTATCTGGAAACCGGTTCGGCAGCCGTGCAAGTGGCGACGCGCTTCACCGTTGCCAAGGAATGCGGCATCCCGGAAAAAGTCCAGCAGGAATATTTCAAGGCCAACGAGGAAGACATCGAGGTCAACATGATCTCGCCGACCGGCTATCCGATGCGCATGATCAAGAGCAGTCCGGCGATCGGCGCCGGCATACGCCCCAACTGCGAAGCATTCGGGTATCTGCTCGATGCCAATGGCCATTGCGCCTACATCGATGCCTACAACCGCGAAGTGGCGTTGCATCCGAATGCCAAGAAGATTTCCGTGAAGGACAAGACCTGTCTGTGCACCCATATGCGCAACTATGATTGCTGGACCTGCGGGCATTACACCTACCGCCTGAAGGACACTACGCACCGCAATGCCGATGGCACCTATCAGATTACTGACTGCCGAACATATATTCCACGACTATCAGTTCAGCACCGACAACAAGATCGCCCTTCCCCCGAAATAGCCATTCCCCTGGCAAAATAAACCTCAACCCTGCCCTTGAAATCGGGAGGGGTCGCCCCGACTATTGGCACTCGCAGGCAGAGAGTGCTAAACTTCGCCTCCGCTTATTTTTAACCCCTTGTTTTAGGAGACATCAGTATGAAAATTCGTCCTTTGAACGATCGCGTGATCGTCAAACGCATGGAAGAAGAACGCAAGACCGCCTCTGGAATCGTGATTCCTGATGCCGCCACTGAAAAGCCGGATCAAGGCGAAATCATCGCCGTGGGCAAAGGCAAGGTCGGCGACGACGGTAAATTGCAGGCAATGACCGTCAAGGTCGGCGACCGCGTGCTGTTCGGCAAATATGCCGGCCAGGCATTCAAGATGGACGGCCAGGAATATATGACCATGCGCGAAGATGACATCATCGGCGTGGTTGAAGCGTAAGTAACACAAGAATTTCAGGAGAAAAAACATGGCAGCTAAAGACGTAAAATTCCACGACGCCGCACGCAGCAAGATGGTGATCGGCGTGAACATCCTGGCCGATGCGGTCAAGGTGACCCTGGGCCCCAAAGGCCGTAATGTAGTGCTGGATCGCTCCTACGGCGCACCAACCATCACCAAGGACGGTGTATCGGTCGCCAAGGAAATCGAACTGAAGGACAAGTTCGAGAACATGGGCGCGCAAATGGTCAAGGAAGTCGCTTCCAAGACCTCCGATGTGGCCGGTGACGGCACCACCACCGCGACCGTGCTGGCGCAATCCATCGTTCAGGAAGGCATGAAGTTCGTCGCTGCCGGCATGAACCCGATGGACCTGAAACGCGGCATCGACCAGGCGGTCATCGCAGCCGTTGCCGAACTGAAGAAGATTTCCAAGCCCTGCACCACCAGCAAGGAAATCGCGCAAGTGGGCAGCATCTCCGCCAACTCCGACACCGTGATCGGCGAGAAGATCGCTGCCGCGATGGAAAAAGTCGGCAAGGAAGGCGTGATCACGATTGAAGACGGCACCGGCCTGGAAGATGAACTGGACATCGTGGAAGGCATGCAGTTCGATCGCGGCTACCTGTCGCCCTACTTCATCAACAACCAGGATCGCCAGCTGGCATTGATGGAAAATCCATACATCCTGCTGCACGACAAGAAAGATCTCCAACATCCGTGACCTGCTGCCGGTACTGGAACAAGTCGCCAAGGCCGGCCGTCCGTTGCTGATCATCGCAGAAGACGTGGATGGCGAAGCGCTGGCCACACTGGTGGTGAACAACATTCGCGGCATCCTGAAGACCGTTGCCGTCAAGGCGCCCGGTTTTGGCGATCGTCGCAAGGCCATGCTGGAAGACATCGCGATCCTGACCGGCGGCACCGTGATCGCTGAAGAAGTCGGCCTGTCACTGGAAAAAGCCACCCTGGCCGAATTGGGTCAAGCCAAGCGCGTCGAAGTGGGCAAGGACAACACCATCATCATCGACGGCGCAGGCAAGGAAGATGCGATCAAGGCGCGTATCGGCCAGATCAACAAGCAAGCCGAAGAATCCACCAGCGACTACGACAAGGAAAAACTGCAGGAACGCAAAGCCAAGCTGGCTGGCGGTGTTGCAGTGATCAAGGTCGGTGCGGCGACCGAAGTCGAAATGAAGGAAAAGAAGGCGCGCGTGGAAGACGCATTGCACGCGACCCGTGCTGCCGTTGAAGAAGGCATCGTTCCCGGCGGCGGCGTGGCATTGCTGCGCGCCAAGGCTGCGGTTGCCAAGCTGAAGGGCGACAACCATGACCAGGACGCCGGCATCACCATCGTGTTGCGTGCAATGGAATCCCCGCTGCGCTGCTATCGTGTCCAACGCAGGCGACGAACCTTCGGTGGTGGTTAACAAAGTGACTGAAGGCAAGGGCAGCTTCGGCTACAACGCAGCGACCAGCGAATATGGCGACATGCTGGCGATGGGCGTGGTTGATCCTACCAAGGTGACGCGCGTCGCATTGCAAAATGCAGCCTCGATCGCCGGCCTGATGCTGACCACCGCTTGCATGGTGGCCGAATTGCCGGAAGACAAACCTGCTCCCGGCGGTATGGGTGGCGGTGGCATGGGCGGCATGGAAGGCATGATGTAACCGAAATTTTTTCGCGTTTCAGCAAGTCGATATATGCAAACCCCGCTTCGGCGGGGTTTGTCATTTGGCGCTGTACCGGTATAATGCGCGGCTTCCTGAGTTGGCTGGACTTGTTCAATACATTGGGCTTGGTTGACGGAAAACGCAGCAACCTCTTCGGCAAAGGTGGAGGAACCCAGTAAGATACTCATCGATGCAAGAAAGAAGAGAAGAACCCTTTTTCATTTCCAATTCTCTTTGAAGACTAATATGCCGCTGAATCTGGTCCCACATTGTTGTCATTCCTGCCCCGATTTCTTGATTGGGATAAGCTCAGCAGGAATCCAGTGCTTTTAAGAAGTTCGGGGCTCCCGCTTTTGCGGGAGCGACAAAAAATCGAGTTTTTCAGCACCCTTTTGTCCTGAAGAAGTCAACCTATTTTCTCAAAGACTCCATCTTGGGCATGAAGGTCAGCGTAAAGACCTCATCTTTGAAATCTCTCTGTTTGATATTGGCAAAGATCATGATCGATTTATAGTCCTTGTACAGGGGACTGTCCGTCTCAATGACCGAGGGCCTGACAATGCCGCCTCCAAAATCTTTGACTTCCTTGAAATAGAGTGTCTTGATCAGCATCCCTGCCTCTGTCAGACACTCGATCTTTACGGGGACTTTCTTGTTCTTGTCCGCCCATAGCTTCAATCGGTCGTAGGCAACCGTCTTCGTCTTGGCCTTGAGATGAAGGAAATATTCATTTCCCTTTTCTTCTGACCTTCTCCACGTCGTATTCTGCCGCATAGTCCAGGCTCAAGATATCCGCGTTGTTAAAAACTCCTCCGATCACCGACTGAAGGCTCGTGATTCGTACCGGCTTTCCCACGTTGGGGATATAAAGCCACATGTTATCTCCCAAGCCGCAAGGTGCTTCTTCCCTTTTCACTCGCCGGAGCAAGAAAGACGCCTGCAACCTTGTCCACACCCTTCTTGACCGAGAAGAACGTATATTCCATCTTTCGTCCATTCGGCTCAACATTGATAAGCTTTCGGTACATTTCGTAGGATTCGGGGTTGAGATTCCGGTCAATCTGCTTCAATAGCTGGGTGCCATCAATGGCATAGGCCGGAACGGCAATGAGCAGAGCAAACAAACAAATCAGAATTTTCTTCATATTCAACCTCTCTTTCTGTAGTTTTCAGGTTTAAGGTTCTAGGCTGACAAGGTTCAAGATAAGAACAATCTTTGCCTCTTTTGGCCTCCAACCTACCTCACCTTCCTTTTATACATGTCTCAGGGCTTTGATCGGTTCCATCCTCGATGCCTTAAACGCCGGCTGTAAGCTGGCGACCACCGAGATGAAGATGACAATCACTGAGATCATGAGCACATCGAAAGGAGCGATGGTGGCCGAAAGGACAAGCCCTGTTTCCCTCCCGAAATCAAAGGTAATTCCAACACGATTGAGGATGAGAATGATAATCAGCCCTATCAGGTCACCCGCCAGCGCTCCCATGGTTCCGAGAAATAATCCTTCCAGGACAAACATCGATAGAATTTTTCCCGGCAGTGTTCCGATGGCCGCGATCGTACCGATTTCCCTTATCCTCTCATAGACCGCCATGATCATTACATTCATGATACTGACCAAGACCACAGCGATCAGCATGAGCTTGATAAAGAAGGCCATGACATCGATCATTCTTGCGATATTATAGAAAGGAGAGAGTTTTTCCCAGGTATGCACTTCGTAAATGGGTTTGCCCTGCTTGTTGACCTCCCCGGAAAGAAGTCCTTCAAGTTTGTCACTGAAGGCATGGAGCTGTCCAAAATCCTTCAACCGGATGGCCACCTCGCTCACTTCCATCTCCTCCATTCTCAAGACCTCCATGGCATCTTCAAGATGGATGTAACCATCTCTCCCGCCAGGCCCGGTGACGCTTTCGAGAACTCCCGCGACTTTGAATTGCTTTCCATTGACAGACCCATCCTTGTTGGTGGCGATGATGACTACCGTATCGCCGATATTCACTTTCATGCTTTTCGACATAAGCTCAGGAATCCAGATCTCCCCTTTTTCAAGAGTCTTTTTTGTGCCATTTGTAAGCCTCGATGGAAGGAGGGGAACGGTCTTTAAATTCCCGGTCCGGATAGACCCCATTTAGTCTGATGTTGGTCGTTTCCACAAAGGTGCTGAACATCCCCCCAAATTTTATTCGGGGAGAGAAGGCCTCCACTTCAGGCTGCTGTTTGAGAATCCCTTCCAATTTCTGATAAGCCTGCAGTTTGAGGTTGAGATTGAGGGGAAGGTTATCTATGGAGGCCAAATAACCCTTCCTGTGAACCTCCAGGTGCCCCAACATCGAGTCGGTCATCTGTCCGACCATCATGTTCTTGAAAGAACCGCTTATCGAAATGAAGAGGAGAACGAAAACAACCCCGATCGTCACAAGAGAGGCTGTAAGCAGCGTCCTTCTCTTATATCTCAGGAGATTCCTGAAAGCGATTTTAAATAGATTACCCATTTTTCTTTCCTCCTTTGGCCTGTTTTCCAACCAGTTCTCCATCCTCCAAGCTGTAGATAATCTCCGCTTCGCCCACGATCTTCTGGTCATGGGTGGAGAAGATGAAGGTCGTCTGAAACTCATCCCTCATCTTTTTCATCGACTCAAGGACCAGAAATGCCGTCTTATGATCGAGATTTGCGGTCGGCTCATCAGCCAGGACCAGTTTGGGATTTGTGACCAGGGCCCTCGCAATGGCCACCCTCTGCTTCTGTCCACCTGAGATCTGGTCGGGGTATTTGTCCTTTTGGTCAATCATCCCAACGGCCTCCAGCATGGTCAGAATTCTCTTTTTCCTTTCTCCTCCGGGAATATTCTGGACCATGAGAAGGGGGTATTCGATATTTTCGTAAACCGTAAGAACCGGAATGAGATTGAAGTCCTGAAAGATGAACCCGATGATTGTTTCCCCGGAATGAAGCGCTCTGCTTCCGGTCAAGATGGAGAACATCGGTGCCCGCAACCTCCAATTTGCCTTCCGTGGGTTTATCGAGACATCCGATCAAATTGAGAAGCGTCGTCTTGCCGCTTCCCGATGGTCCGACAAAGGAGACGAAAGAGGCGGGTTCGATTTCAAAGCTCACACCCTTGAGTGCACTAACGCTCACCTCTCCAACCTGATAATCTTTAGTAATATTCTCTGCAACGATGAGTGTCATGGTTTCTCCTTTCAGCATTTTGTTCCTTCATTTTCTTTTAAGGCTCGAAAAGAAGTTAATAAGATGTTTGTCTCTCGTCTCTCCTAAAAGTAAACATGAAAAAAATCTCCGCTTCCCTATCTAATCATCCATGTTTCTTCTTCAAGTCGGCGTATTGGCCTTCATCTGCGAAGAAAGAATGATGAACGATCCAGAAAGCA
>CAWDWW010000007.1:0-40468 GCA_963806115.1 uncultured beta proteobacterium | reverse complement strand
ACAAGCCATCAGGTTCGTCGGGAAGGGGTTCAGAGGCAAAATCCACGCGGGGCCTCAGCATATGGCCTTCGTAATGGATGTGTGAATTTTCATTTTTCATTCCTCTCAAAACCGTTGGCACGCAAACGAAACTGCAGCCAGGCTCCCGCCATCATCAGCGCGATCAACAACCACACTGCCGCATTGCCCCAGCGTGCGAAGGGTGTGGCGCCCTCATAGCCCTGCGCCGTGCCACGCAGCACCGCTTCCACATGTTGCGGCAGTTGCTGCAATACCTTGCCATCAACACCGATGATGGATGTGACGCCGGTATTGGTGGCGCGCAGCATCATGCGGCCGCTTTCCAAAGCGCGCATTTGAGACATCTGGTTGTGCTGCGCGGCTGCATACGAATGGCCATACCAGGCATCGTCGGTAAAGTTGGCCAGCAACGTGGCTTTTGGCAGGGCGCGTATGATCTCTTCGCCGAACACGTCTTCGTAGCAGATATTCACCGCGACATGCTGCCCAGCGACATCAAGCGGCGCCTGTGACTCGCCGCCACGCGCCAGATCGCCCATCGGGATGTCGAGCACGTCGTTGATTATCCAGCCGAGCACGGGGCGTAGCGGAATGAACTCGCCAAATACGACCAAGTGATGCTTGCGATAATGTTGTTCTTCGTCAACACCCAATGAAAACACGCTGTTGTAATAACCGCCGCGGTCACGTTCAAAAACGCCGATCAGGACGTCACCGCCGTTCTGCATGGCGTGATCGCGCAGCTGCTCTACCAGGTTTTGTGGAACTTCATGGCGCAGCACCGGCAAAGCGGATTCCGGCAACATGGTAAGACGGGCATTATTCTGCAGCACCAGGCGACGATAAGTTTCCAGCGTGCCCACCAGCGCATCTTCATTGAACTTGAGATTCTGCGCGATGTTGCCCTGTATCAATGCCACGCTAAATGGTTCCCCGTAGGGCTTTGTCCAGCCCACGGTGCGCAACAGCGCGCCTCCTGCCCAGAGCAACAGCAGCATAACAATCACCGCAAGCATTCCTTTATTCGCCGGTGTGACGACGCTTTTATTGTTCCGCACTTTTTGGAAAATAAACGCCAACATCCCCGCGCTGATCGCTGCAACCAGCGACACACCATACACGCCAAATACCGGCGCGTAGCCTGCCAGAGGACTGTCGCTGTGCACGTATCCCAAAGTCAGCCATGGAAAGCCGGTAAAGATCATGCCGCGCAGCCATTCTATCGATACCCATATTCCAGGCATCACCAACATTGCGCGCAAACCATTCGTCGCGGGTAAGCGCGCTTGTGTATAACCGGCCAGTGCAGTGAAAAGCGCCAGGAATGCGGCGAACAGCATGGTGGCCGGCAATGCCAGCAACAAGGGCATGTTCCCGTAATCGTGCAGAGCAACATAGATCCAACTGATGCCGGCGCCGAACAATCCCAAACCAAATGCAAAACCCAGCCTTGCTGCGATGCGCGGCGTGCCGGCGTGCTGCCACAGCACAAACAGAACCGCGAGCGCCAACACCGGGATCGGGAAAATCCCGAACGGCGCGAATCCGAACACGCAACCCAAGCCGGCAAGCAAAGCCCGGAAAGGATCTTTCTTCAATAGATTCATACAAAAATCCATCACGTTAAGGTTTTGAAAAACCCTAGCAGCATAACCGATTCGCAGCGCGCACTGCCAACCGGCCTTGCAGGTTTCTGAACAGCGGGGGGTGTGACAATATGCCGCAGGGGGCGGCAATTAATGCTCTATATAATTTTGATGCTTGTCAACCCGCAAGTCACACTACAGTGAAAGCCGTGAATAACTTTTCTTATATCCGAACATACTGCCGAACTGTCATCGCAGCAGTTCTCGCGCTGCTGCCGCTCGTCACGATCAACAACGCACTAGCCTGCACGGCCTGCGGATGCACTTTGTCCAAAGACTGGGGCACCCAGGGTATCAGTGCTACACCCGGTATCAGTGCTGATTTGTCCTATGACTATATCAATCAGAACCAGCAGCGATATGACTCTGGCACGGCCTCCGCGGAACAGATCAACAATCTCTTGCCCGGCGGCCAGGAAGTCGAAGATTACACCACCACACGGACGACTACTGCTTCGCTCAACTACACCAGTGACACTTGGGGAGTAAGCGCCCATTTTCCATTCGTTCAGCGTACGCATGGCACATTTGGCAATGCGCTACCCGGCGATTACTCGACTTATTCCTCATCATCCGATAGCGGCATCGGCGACATTCGCATTATCGGAAAATATACCGGGTTTTCCGCCGACAAGACTGCCGGTCTCATTGCCGGAATCAAGTTGCCGACCGGAAGCACCGATACGAACTTCAGCGACGGCGCTGAAGCCGGCAATGCGCTGGATCGCAGCCTGCAAATCGGCACCGGCTCGACCGATGTCATTCTTGGCGGATTTCTTACCGGTTCTGTAGACGAGTATGGCTGGTTTGCACAGGGCACCGTGCAACATGCCGTTGCTACCAAAGCCATTGCGGGCGAGGACTATCGCCCGGGGGACGCCTATTCGCTGAATACCGGGATACGCCACGCGAAATTCGGCGCCCAATTCACCCCGATGCTGCAACTCAACTACCTCCATCGCCTCCCGGACGATGTCGGCGGTGCTCGCTCTTGACGGTGGCACGCTGGTATATCTTGCTCCCGGCGCCTCGTTACGGCTCGGCGGAGGTACATCCGTTTACGGCTTTGTCCAACTGCCTGTCTATCAATACGTGCACGGCCTCCAGTTGACTCCGCGCTATACTTTAACCTTGGGCGTATCGCACTCATTCGAATAAATCTGCCGGAGAGTCATTCTAAATTGTGAAGGCATTGAAAAAATCTTCTTCATTCCGCAAAGGGGCACTGTTCGCAGCGCTGTTCTGCTTTCACTGGTTCTTTTTTCCGTAACATATGCCGGTGACTGGAACCTCAAGGACAAGGACGGCGCGCAGTACACGTTGTCCGGCTCTGCACGGCAAATGGGTGCTGGTCAACTTCTGGGCGCCCTGGTGCCCGCCCTGCCTCGAGGAAATGCCTGATCTCGATGCAATGCAACAACAGCACAAGGATTTGCAGGTGATCGGCGTTGCGGTGATGTACGGAAGCCGCAAGGAAGTGATGGATATCGTCAACAAGAAATCCATCTCCTACCCCATCGTGTTTGGAACTGAAGACACGGCCGGAGATTTTGGCGGCCTGGTTGGCATGCCGACCAGTTTTCTGTACTCGCCATCCGGCAAACTGGTCGGCCATCACCAGGGCATCCTCACAAAAAGCGAAGTCGAGCAGGTCATCGAACAAACTCCTGGCGCTTCAGCATTGTTCTCGCGTTAATCTTTTGCCTTAACCTGCTCGTTTCCAAATAGAAAGGCGGCTTAAGCCGCCTTTCTATTTATTAAAGTGAAGAAAGCCTGTCAGTTCATTTTCATATCCATATGCATATGTTCATGCTCATCTGATTGGGGCCCGGTAGCCGTCAGCGATTTCACTTCAGCAGAGGTTTCAACCTTCACGATACCTTGCTCGCCGACCTTGATGCTCAGCGTCAACGGCACGGTGTCGCCTTCTTTGAGCGGGGCCTTCAACCCAATCAGCATCAGGTGATAACCGCTTTCACGGAGATTCACGCGCTTGCCGGCCGGGAGTTCGATCGCCTTTACCTCGCGCATTCTCATCATCCCGCCTTCGCTCGTCATGGTGTGCAGCTGCACAGTTTTACAAGCCGCGCTGGTCGCCCCGACCAATGTCGCGGAGTGCTTGCTGATAATGGATAAATCCGCCCCACCCTGATCCTGTCCGGGGGCGGTGGCACGTATCCACCCTCCGCTGACTTCAATATCCCCTGCATAACTTGCAAAGCTGAATAACATAGCTGCCAAAAACCAACCGATCCGATTAGATTTCCTCATGTTTTCTTTCTGTATTTCAAAAAGTGACGAAGCATACCTGCCTGTTGCTACAGCAGAAAAACCCGAAGCGCAGCAGCATCCCTGTACCACACCGAATACGCCATGCCGCTATCTGAAGGGAAAATACGTCTCCGAAAAATGGCCATCGCCGCGATTTGGGGAGGGTCATTATTTCGCAAATCGGCACGCATTGGAATGCGTCAAAATGTCGCACCAAAAACTGTATGGAATTTTATGGTTTAGCCCGCTATTCCGGTTATGCCGCAGATACGCGATGCCAAGCGACAATCTGTCGCACCCTCATGTCAGTCTATCCGATTACAATTGCGCGATGGACAGCACGATACTTTCATCACTCCCCGGCCACAGTCAGTTAAGACGCCTGGTCGCGCTGCGCGGCATCGCGGTCGTGGCGCAACTTATCACCTTGGCTGTCGTCTGGAAAATCCTTGAGTTGGAACTTGAATGGCAGCCCATGCTGCTGGCAATCATGGCGCTCGTTTCCATCAATCTGTTCACATGGCTGCGCTTGCGCAATAACAGCCCGGTTTCCAATCCCGAACTTTTCGCGCAATTAAGCGTAGATGTGATTGCGCTCACGATTTTGCTGTATTACAGCGGCGGTTCGACCAATCCTTTCGTCTCGCTGTACCTGCTGCCGCTGGTAATCGCCGCTGCGACGCTGCCACCGCGCTACACTTGGGGCATGGCCGTGTTGACCACGTTCTGCTATACCTTCCTGATGAAAATCTATGTGCCGTTACCTATGCAACACGGAGTATCCGCCGCGATGAGCGGCATGCACGACATGGGCGGGATGACCCAGGAAAGCATCTTCAACCTTCACGTTCTGGGCATGTGGCTGGGCTTCGTGCTGTGCGCTGCCATCATCGCCTGGTTTGTAGTGCAGATGGCGCAGGCGGTACGGCAGCGCGACGAAACACTGGCGCGGGTGCGCGAGGAGATCCTGCGCAACGAACGGATTGTGGCCCTCGGCACACAGGCCGCCGGTGCGGCGCACGAGATGGGCACACCGCTGTCCACGATGGCGGTGGTGATCGGCGAATTACGTCATGATGCCGCTTCTGCCCAGCCGGCATATCGCGACAACCTGACCATCCTCGACGAGCAAGTGAGGAGCTGCAAGCGCATTCTCGACAAGATCATGGCGAACGCGCAAGACAGTGGCGCAGCCCAGCCGCGGCCAGCGGATGGATTGATGGCCGAATTGCTCGACGAATGGCAATTGCTGCGCCCGACCGCGCAATTTCACTATCACGCCAGCGAAGCTCGACCTGTTCCGAATATCAGTGTGGATGTCACGCTGCGTGCCGCGCTGATGAACCTGCTCAATAACGCTGCAGATGCAAGCCCGCAGCCCATCGATATATTTTGCCGCTGGGACAACTCCAGTTTCACGCTGGAAATATACGATCAAGGTGCAGGGCTGAGCGGGGAGGCCGCGCTCAAGGCCGGTTCGGCATTTTTTACCACCAAGAAGGAGGGGCGCGGACTGGGTCTGTTCCTCGCGAACGCCACTATCGAACGCATGGGCGGCACGGTACGGTTGTTCAACCGCGAGGAAGGCGGCGCGGCCACAGAACTGACCCTGCCGGTCATCGCCGCGTCGACAGCCGGGGCGAATACATGACCGAACCGCGTGAAGAATTTGCGTCGCTGCTGTTGGTGGATGACGACGCCACCTTCTGCAAGGTATTGAGTGCCGCCCTGGAGAAGCGCGGCTTTGCCGTGACGGTGGCGCACAGCGTGGAGCAGGCGATCCCGCTGGCAGAAAGCAACCCGCCGGAATTCGCCGTGGTCGATCTGAAAATGGGCGGAGCGCCGGGCCTGGTTCTGGTCAAAGTGTTGCACGAACTCGATCCGAATACGCGCATCGTTGTGCTGACCGGCTATGCCAGCATCGCCACCGCTGTCGAGGCGATCAAACTGGGCGCGACGCAATATCTTGCCAAACCGGCCAACACCGACGAGATCGTCGCGGCCTTCGACCACACGCCCGATAGCAATGCGCCGCTCAGGACACAGCCCGCCCAAATAGAGCGTCTTGAATGGGAACATATACAGCGCGTTCTGGGCGAACATGACGGCAACATCTCGGCCACGGCACGCGCGCTGAACATGCACCGCCGCACGCTGCAACGCAAACTGGCCAAACCGCCGTTGCGCACCGATTAGGCTTTCCCCCTCAGAATCACAACAGCCGGCCGTGTCAATTTCTCGCAGCAAGCAGCTTTGTGTTTAAATCACACCCCGCATAATATTCCGCGCAATAATTCCATGGAAAAAGTCCGCCTGTCCAAACGCATGTCTGAGCTCGGCCTGTGTTCGCGCCGCGAAGCAGATAGTTACATCGAAAAAGGCTGGGTTGAGGTCGACGGCGAGATCGTCAGCGAACTGGGCAGCAAGGTCTATCCCACGCAGAAGATAACGCTGCGCGCAGCCGCGCACAACACCCAGCAACAGCGCGTGACCATCCTGCTGAACAAGCCGGTCGGCTACGTATCCGGGCAGGCAGAACATAATTACAAGCCGGCTATCACTTTGCTGGATGAGACGACAGCACTGGGTGGAGGACAGATCACCGTTGCGATTCCATCGCAGCCAATTGCTTGGGCTCGCCCCTGCGGGCCGTCTGGACATCGACTCTCAGGGCCTGCTGGTACTCACCCAGGATGGCCGCATCGCCAGGCAATTGATCGGTGAAGATTCCAATGTGGAAAAGGAATATCTGGTGCGTGTGCAGGGAAAACTGGAAGACAGCGGGTTGGCCCTGCTAAACCAGGGACTAAAACTGGACGGCGCATACCTCAAGCCTGCCAAGGTGAGCTGGCAGAACGAAGACCAGTTGCGCTTCGTGCTGCATGAAGGGAAAAAACGCCAGATCCGGCGCATGTGTGAACTGGTCGGATTGAAGGTCAGCGGCCTGAAAAGAATCCGAATCGGGAAAGTCAGACTAGGAAATTTACCGGTTGGTCAGTGGCGATACCTGGGGCCAGACGAACGATTCTGAATCCGGGAAGTTCCAAATCATCCACGGCTTATGTTTTTGCGTAACGCACTACCAGTTCTTGCAACGTGGCGGGTCTGCCGAAATACCAGCCCTGGCCGAAGTCACATTTCATTTCAATGAGTTTGGCTCTTATTCCTTCGCTTTCTACACCTTCAGCAATCGCCCTCATGCCCAAAGAATGGGCCAATGCCACGGAAGAACGCACAATTTCATGGCTTTGCGCAGAGGTTAAGATGGGTTCGACAAAAGTACTGTCAATCTTCACCGTGTCCAGGGGATAGAGCTGCAAATGTCTTAGCCCGGAATGTCCGGCACCATAATCATCGAGCGCGATGCTGCAACCCAGTTCGATCAGCCTGTGCATAATCTTCGATGCTGCTTCAGGTTGCTCGATCATCACCGTTTCTGTCAGTTCCAGTTTCAACTCTGAGGGACTCATGTTTTGGTTGGCAATGATGGATCTCACCTCGTCCACCAGCATCTCGTTGCTCAATTGGGCTGCTGACAAATTGACGCTGACAAATGGCGATTCATAATCGGCAAATTGCTTAAGCGTTTGCCAATCTCTGCACGCCCGTTCAAGGGTCCAGAGTCCGATTTCATGTATCAGGCCGGTTTGCTCTGCTATCCACAGAAACTCATCGGGCTGCAGCGGTCCGTCAACCGGATGATGCCACCGGATCAATGCCTCGAATCCGGCGACGCTTCCATCGGCAAGATCACAGACCGGTTGATAATATAGCTGGAATTCCCCTTGTTTTAGGGCGCGCTTCATGCCGTGGGCGAGAGAGAGCTTTTGCGTCGCTTCGCCCTTTACGATATTGCGGCGTTTGGCTTGCTCCACCGGGATAGTTGCCCCCATGTCTGAAAATGCCGAGTCTTCGTTTCTATGCCTGAAGCGCTCCAGGATGACCAGCAACAAATGACGCAACACCGGGTCGCTTTTCTCAAGCAAACCCTCCATCAGCTTGCGCGGGATAGGCACGAGCACCGTCCTGTCGATCGCCCTTACCGTTGCAGTGCGAGGCTCATAGTCGATCAGAGATATCTCTCCAAACAACTCGCCCTTGCCTATCAATCTGATCCGATGCTCCTCGCCCTGCTTTATGACCAGAATTTCGACTGCGCCCTCTTCGATAAGATACGCGCAGTCTCCGTAGTCCCCGTATCTGAAAATCTCCTGGCCGCTGGAAAAAACTTCTCGGTCAAATTCATCGAATAGCATAATTTGTTCCCTGCGCTATTTATTTCCGGAGACGCTTTTATTCGGTCCGGATTCAGTAAGGTAAATGCCGGTTTTTAAGGGCAGCAACTGCCCAAGAGGCGTGAATGATTAACAATATACCAATTAGCAGTATATGACCATTGTAACTGAGGCTGTTGATATGGAAAGCCCATACGTTTTGGATAACTTATGTAGCTGCGGGCAAGTTATTTTTAGTCGCCGGTTATTTAGGTTCAACCAGCATGGAATATAACCTGCGGCTATCGGCGCGCAGCACTGTGAACATGAGATCGCCGATGTGAATGTGATCGCCGCGTTTGGGCAATTGTCCGGCTGCCTTAAGCACCAGCCCGCCAACCGTGTCGCATTCCTCGTCGCTGAATTGGGTGCCTAAGGCGGCATTGAAATCGGCGATCTCGGTGTCGGCCTTGACGCGATAATGCCCCACGGCATCAACGATGATATTGTCTTCGTCCTCGTTAAAGTCGTATTCGTCTTCGATATCGCCAACGATTTGCTCCAGCACGTCCTCGATGGTAACCATGCCCGATACGCCACCGTATTCGTCCACCACCAATGCAATATGATTGCGGTTGCTGCGGAAATCGCGCAGCAAGACATTGAGACGTTTCGCTTCAGGTACAAATACGGCGGGGCGCAGCATGTCGCGAACATTGAATTCTTCACCGGCGTAATAGTGCAATAAATCTTTAGCCAGCAGGATACCGATGATGTTGTCCTTGTCGCCTTCCACCACCGGGAAGCGCGAGTGGGCTGTCTCGATTACAAAAGGAATGAATTCTTCCGGCGGCTGACTGATGTCGATGACATCCATTTGCGCACGCGGAATCATGATTTCACGCACCTGCCGCTCTGAGACCTGCATCACGCCTTCCATCATGGACAGCGCATCAGCATCCAAAAGGTTGCGTTCGTATGCGGAATGCAACAAGGCGACGAGCTGCTCGCGGTCTTCCGGCTCGCGCAGCAACATCGTGGAAAGACGCTCTAACAGACTGGGTTTATTAGTTTCGGGGGAGTCCATTACGCGGGTCTATGTTGTCCTATAAGGATCAGGATAGCCTAATTTTAGCATTAGTGCGATTTCTGATGCTTCCATCTCCGCCGCATCGGCATCACTATCATGCTCATGGCCTTGCAGATGAAGCGCGGCGTGGATGGCAAGATGCGCATAATGAGCCAGCAAATCCTTGTGCTGCTCTGCCGCTTCGCGCGCCACTACCGGTGCGCATATCACCACATCGCCCGACAACGGATTGGAATCGCGAGGTTCGGCATGATCGTAGACAAAAGTCAGCACGTTGGTGGCGTAATCCTTGCCGCGATACTTGTTGTTCAGCTTGCGCCCTTCTTGCTCATCGACGATGCGCAAAGTTATGCTTGCATCGCGCCGTAACGCGGACTTTATCCAGCGCCGGAATTGCGCCCGGGTCGGAACAGGGAACGCATCGCAGGCGTATTGCACAGCGAGGGAAAGCTTGTTATTCATCTTGATTTTGCTGCCAGTTCACCTCTCAACGTGTGGCGCACCACCTGGGTGATTTTCACCTCGACGAATCGGCCGATCAGATCTGCCGGGCCGCTGAAATTCACCACCCGATTGTTGTCGGTGCGCGCCGCCAACTCGGACAGGTCCTTTTTCGACACGCCTTCGACCAGTGCGCGCTGTGTCGTGCCCAACATCGCCAAAGCTACGGAATTCTCCTGTTCGGTAATGCGATCCTGCAATCGCTTCAGACGCGCAGCCTTGACCTCGTGCGGAGTGTCGTCGCGCAATTCGGCGGCCGGTGTGCCGGGACGCGGACTGTACAGATAGCTGAAGCTGTTATCGAATCCCACTTCGTCGATCAGCTTCAATGTAGCCTCGAAATCCTGCTCGGTCTCGCCGGGAAAACCCACTATAAAATCCGAGGTGACGCAAATATCGGGCCGTGCAGCACGTACTCTGCGGATGATGGATTTATATTCCAGCACGGTGTGGCCGCGTTTCATCGCGGCCAGTATGCGATCCGAACCGGACTGCACCGGAAGATGCAGATGGCTGACCAATTTGGGCGTGGTCGCGTACACATCGATCAGCCGCTGGCTCATGTCCCTGGGATGCGAAGTGGTGTAGCGCACACGGGTGATTCCCTCCAGCGCGGCGATAGCCTGCAGCAGAAAAGCGAAATCCACGGTTTCCCCGTCATCGCCGGAGCCGCAGTAGGCGTTCACATTTTGGCCAAGCAGCGTCACCTCTTTCACCCCCTGCGTGACCAACAGCCGCACATCGCTCATCACATCAGCCAGAGGACGGGATACTTCTTCACCGCGAGTATAGGGCACGACGCAGAACGTACAGTATTTGCTGCAGCCTTCCATGATCGATACATAGGCCGAGCCTGATGTTGATTTTGGTTCCGGCAGATGGTCGAATTTTTCGATCTCGGGAAAACTGATGTCCACTTGAGGGCGCCCGCTTTCACGGCGCGCCTTCAGCAACTGCGGCAGGCGATGCAGGGTCTGCGGACCGAATACCAGATCCACAAAGGCGCGCGCTGCAATATCGCTTCGCCTTCCTGGCTGGCCACACAGCCGCCCACGCCTATCAGTAGATCGGGATTGGCCAGTTTGAGCGGGCGCACCCGCCCCAGGTCAGAGAACACCTTTTCTTCGGCCTTCTCGCGTATCGAGCAGGTATTGAACAATATGACATCGGCCTCTTCCGGATTGTCGGTCGCCTCCATGCCATCATTGGCGCGCAACACATCCGCCATCTTGTCCGAGTCATACTCGTTCATCTGGCAGCCGAAAGTCTTAATATGGAATTTTCCTGGCACGCTATTTTGGGGGCACGCTTTGGCACCGAATGCGTTGGTGGTGATAGGTGGATTTGAACCACCGACCTCAGCGTTATGAGTGCTGCGCTCTAACCACCTGAGCTATATCACCGCGAAGAGCGCGGCATTGTCCAGATTTCATCCTACCTTGTCAATCCACAGGGAACATTGGTCAACTCGCTACCGGGAAAATCACTTTGCATTGCGGTCAATTTTGCCACTGTCGCGGCATCCACCTTGTCCAGCATGAATATGGTGGCTTTGAGCTTGCTGGCGCGCTCGCCGACCTTCGCGCTGTGCACGCCCTTGGTGTTGCATGTCATGCAGAAAATTCTGTGCCGCATCCCTGCGTCTTGAACACTCCCAGTGAAATGGCGTTCTGCCATTGTCCGGAAACCTGCACCACAAAGTATTCATTCATACCCAATTTCTTGAGCTCGCGCGATTTTCCGGTTAACCGCGGCCTTGTTTTTGAGCGGAGGGATATACACCCAATAGCCAATATCCTGCTCAATCTGGCGTTTGCTTATTTTGTCCTCCAATTGCAAGGCGGACAACGCAGCCGTGGCGCGAGTCAAGTCCGAACCTGAAAAGTCACCCCATTCGAGGCAGATCAACTTGCCCGGTTTCGCTGCCCTCGGACGCAGCCATATTCAGCGCAAGAGGAGAGGGAGACGATATGTGAGCTTTCGCCGGCGGCACGACAACCGCAACCGGTGCTCTCTCAGGAACGGGAGCTGAAACAGGTGCGGTAACCGGAGCAGGGGCTGGCGCAGGGGAAGCGGGCAAAGACCTTGCCGGCAAAACCTGTGTTGCGGGCAATCAGCCGGATCATGTCGCCATTCAATTCGGGCTGTGGCTGCACTTCCTGTTCGCTCCAGCCAATCCCGCCTCCCTGCATCACCGCAAATAAAATCACATTTGCCAGCAATAATATCCAGAATAAATTTCTCATTGCCCGCTCTATTCCTGAACCATCAACAACAATCCGCTTCCTGGGCCATCACCAACAATCCCTGCAGCACCAGATTGTCCACGACTGCGCGGCGGTGCACCGAAGAGATTCTGATCAAGGCATGGCTGCAATATCCGTGCCGCTCCGCCACTCAAAATCACCGGCGCGCTGTCATTGTCAAGCAAGTTATATTGTCGCTCTATCGCACCGCAACTGGCCTGGATCGCGCCGCTGTATAACGCGTCGGCGCTGTTCAGCGGAAACGGCACATATTCTCCCGGTGCCGATTTCAACTGATCTGTCGCTCCGGCCAGACTGTGCCGCATCAGTTCAACTCCAGGCAGTATCAAACCGCCGACAAATTCGCCTTGTCCGGACAATGTGTCTATCGTTGTTGCCGTGCCGCTGTTCACCACCAGGCACTGCCCTTTCACCATATGCCATGCCGAGATCAATGCCGCCCACCGGTCACTGCCCAGCTGCGATGTGCTGGAATATCCATTGCGCACACCGCACTGCGCCCCCGTTGCGACAACGAAATGCGGCTGCGTGGAAATGCCGGTTCCGAAACTTTGAATCAGCTGCGCGACCTTTTCGCCCGCGACATTGCTCACCCAGATTTCCTTTATGTCATGCAAATTCGCCTGGGATCCCGATGCCCCAGCTGTGCGGCAATCTGCTGTGACAACCTGGCCGCCTGCCCGGTAGGTAAATCGCCGCGGCACACCCAGTCTTCCCCGTCAACCAGGGCCCACTTGATACGCGTGTTTCCTGCATCTATCAGCAGCTTCATGCTAAATTTCCGCAACTCCGGCAACGGGGTGCCTGCGAAGCCGGAATAAACCATATTTTGAATTCCGCACCCCTGCACGGCAGTTTATTTTCCAGGTTCATTGCTGAACGCTCACTTCTCCGGAATTGAAACACCGCATCCCCTGCGCGGTTTCCAGGCATAGCTCGCCATTATCGCTGACTCCGCGTGCATAACCGTTCACCGTCTGCCCATCTCCCGTTTGCAACCGGATCTGCCTGTTCTGATGGAAGTGATATCGCTCCCACTCCTCGCGCAAACCGGCAAACCCGCTTTTCGCGAACTGCTGCAACACCCCGGCCAGTTCCGATAACAGCATGGCCAGCAGCCGATTGCGTGACGGCATTGCTGCACATATTTCATCCAGTGCGCATGCGGGCTGGCCGATCTGCGGTACCAGAGCAGCCGGTAAGGTGCAATTCATGCCTATGCCAATCACCACCGCGCTGGGGCCCAACATATCGCCTTGAGCCTCGATAAGCACGCCGGCCAATTTGCCTTTCTCGGTCAGGATGTCATTCGGCCACTTCAACTTCACGCCTTGGGCTCCCAATTTGTCGAGTGCGCGCACAATACCCACTGCTACCGCCAAACTCAACCCGGACAAGGCATTCAACCCGCAATCAAATCGCCACAACAGGGAAAATGTCAGTGCCGTACCCAGGCCGGAATGCCAAACACGCCCCATCCGGCCGCGTCCGGCAGTCTGCATTTCCACCGCCACCACGCTGCCGCCTGGCGCGCCCCCGCTTGCAACATCCGTCCCTGCGCGCTGCAACAACAAGCTATTGCTCGAATCTGCCTGTGGCAATATTTCGATATCGAACTGCCCGGCATCCTTGCCCAGGCAGAGCAATATTTCCTCCAATTCCAACCGTTGCCATGGTCGTGCCAGACGGTAGCCGCGGCCGCGTATCCGTTGCAATTGTATGCCGCCGACCGCAGCTTCGGCCAACGCATTGAATACAGTTGCACGCGACACGCCCAGCCGGTTTGCCAATACCTCTCCGGAATGGAATTCGCCGTCCGCCATCAAGTCCAGCAGTGTCCAGGTGCGCGCTTTGACTACCCCAGATGTCATTGTGGCAAATCGACTTCCTGGCGCGGCTTTATATCAAGCAATGCCACGATTTCGTCGCGCCTGCTCAATGCATCCTTGTAACCCAGATCGATCATCGCACGGCAGAAGTTTTTCTCGGACAACAGATAGCTCACCAGTGTCACACCGCGGTGCTGTCTGACGCCGATCAAGCGCAACAGCAGCCGTATCGTCCAGGGCAGCTCCTTGACGTATCGTTCTGCTATCTTGTCGATCGGCTGGCTGGGCGAGATGACCATCACATCCACATGCCTGAGATTGGTGCTCTCTCGCATCTCGACCGGCATGATGGCAACCAGATCATTGATCTTTTTCAACCTCTCCAGATCCACGTCCATGTTATCAAGGAAGATGCTGTCCAGCGCATGCCCGGCGATCTGAGCCAGGCTCGGGTATTCACTTACATCGCTGTGCTGAGCCTGACGGGTATATGCATTCGCGGTAACGCCGATTACCAGTATGCGAGTGGCGCCCAGATGCAATGCGGAACCGATCGGGGCGATCTGGCGCATCGAACCATCGCCAAAATATTCGCGATTGATCAAAGTCGGCTTAAACAAAAAGGGCAGTGAGGCCGATGCCAGCAGGTGCTTTATCTGGATTTGCGTCGGGACCCCGACACGTCCGGTGCGGTGCCATGGAACCAGGTCTTTCGCTCCCTGGTAAAAGGTCACCGACTCCCCCGAACCGTATCCGGATGCGGTGACGCTTAACGCGCGCAAAAAGCCGGTATCTATGTTCTCCTGGATCTTCTCGCAGGGCAGTATCTCCTCGAGAAATTCGATCAACGGGGAGTTGTCCAGCAGGGATACCTGACTGAGCTTTTTGATCCTGATCCCGATCGCGCCCGATATAATCCCGGCAAACCACAGCATTGAGTTATTGAACACACCTAGCACGTCGGTGCGATATATCCGGTTTGCATGAAAATTTTTCCAGGTATTGACCAGATACTGCACACCCATGCTGAAACTCTTCGCATTGATCGCGAGCGTTGCGGCATTAAGAGCGCCAGCTGATGTGCCGCAGATTATCGGAAACGGACTGTGCGAGCGGCGCGGCAAAAATTCAGCGATCGCCTTGAGCACACCCACCTGATAAGCAGCTCGCGCACCGCCGCCGGTTAGTATCAGTGCGACGCGCTTCTCCATATGATATCTACTCGACTTCGGCCTGCACTGATTCCAGCGCGTCTTTCAACGTTTCTTCCGGCAATGCATTCAGGCATTCCGACAGCATCTCCGCGGCATCCATCGCCTCATCGCGCAAGGATTCCGGATCAGTGTTCGCCACCAGCACCGCCGCCGCGCCCACCACCTTGAGCAGCCTTGCCCGCTCCTGTATAAGCATCTCGAGCTCCTCACGCAGCATGGCGACTTCCTGATTGTTCATTGACATAAACTTATCTCCCTAGCGTGTCTTCACACCGGCCACTGCCAGCGCGGTCATATTCACGATGCGCCGCACCGTGGCAGTCGTGGTCAATATATGCACCGATTTGTTTGCGCCCAGCAAAATCGAGCCTATGGTAACCCCGTCTCCTCCCGTCATCTTCAACAGGTTGTAGGAGATATTTGCCGCATCCAGGTTCGGCATGATGAGCAGATTCGCAACGCCCTTCAGCCGTGACGCGGGAAAAGTTTCCACGCGCAGGCTTTCCGACAGCGCAGCATCGCCGTGCATCTCGCCTTCCACTTCCAGCCCCGGCGCAAGCTGTTCGAGCAACTCGCGTGCCCGCCTCATCTTGCGCGCCGAAACATCGTCGTGGCTGCCGAAATTCGAATGCGACAACAGCGCGACTTTCGGCGTCAGGCGGAAACGGCGCACCTCTTCCGCAGCCAACATGGTCATTTCGGCGATCTGCTCGGCACTTGGGTCCAGATTGACGTGGGTATCGCAAATGAACAGCGTATTTTGGGGCAGCATCAGGATATTCATCGCCGCATACACGTTCATGCCTGGGCCGTGCCCGATCACTTCGTCGATATAACGCAGATGCCTGATCGGCAGCGAAACCGTTCCGCACAGCATCGCATCCGCAGCCCCCATGCGCACCAGCATCGCGGCAATCAAGGTATTGTGCCTGCGCATGTCGCGCTTGGCTTTATCCGGCGTAACCCCATGGCGCTGCATCAGGCGATGATATTCGCTCCAGTATTCGCGGTAACGCGGATCGCTCTCAGGATTCACCAATTCGAAATGCTCGCCGGCACGGAGGCGCAAGCCGAGCTTGGCGATACGCTGCTCGATCACCGCCGGACGGCCGACCAGGATCGGATAGGCGATGCCCTCGTCCACCACGGTCTGCACCGCGTGCAGCACGCGGGATTCCTCGCCTTCCGCATATACCAGACGCTGCGGTGCACGTTTGGCGGCCTCGAAAACCGGCTTCATCAGCATGTTGGAGTGATACACAAAGGTATCCAGTTGCTCGCGATACGCGGCCATGTCGGCAATCGGCCGCTCCGCCACCCCGCTGTCCATCGCAGCCTGCGCCACGGCAGGCGCGATGCGCGTGATCAGGCGTGGATCGAACGGTTTGGGAATCAGATGATCCGCGCCGAAACTCAGATTCTCGTCGCCATACACTGCTTCCACCGCATCCGATTGTTCGGCCTGAGCCAACTCGGCGATCGCATACACCGCCGCGCGCTTCATCGCCTCATCGATCGTCGAAGCCCCCACATCCAAGGCACCCCGGAAAATATACGGGAAGCACAACGCGTTATTGACCTGGTTCGGATAATCGGACCGCCCGGTCGCGAGGATCGCATCGGGACGCGCAGTCTTGGCCACATCAGGCAGGATCTCAGGGGTTGGATTGGCCAGCGCGAAGATCAGCGGGCTTACACTCATTTGTTTCACCATTTCCGGCTTCAACACGCCGCCAGCGGACAGCCCAAGGAACACATCCGCCCCGGCGATCACTTCGGCCAGGGTGCGCGCGGTGGTCTGCACCGCATAGCGCGCCTTGTTGTCGTCCATCTCCTCGGTGCGCCCTTTGTAGACCACGCCCTTGATGTCGGTGACGATGATGTTCTCCATGCGCACGCCGAGACTGACCAGCATATCCAGACAGGCCAATGCCGCCGCGCCCGCGCCGGACACCACCAGCTTTATTTTTTCAATATCCTTGCCGACCACCTTGAGGCCGTTCAGCAGCGCAGCGCCGACGATGATTGCCGTGCCGTGCTGGTCGTCGTGGAACACCGGGATCTTCATCCGCTCGCGCAGCTTGCGCTCGATGTAGAAGCATTCCGGGGCCTTGATGTCTTCCAGATTGATGCCGCCGAAAGTCGGTTCCAGCGCGGCGATGATGTCCACCAGTTTGTCCGGGTCGCGCTCGGCGATCTCCAGATCGAACACATCGATGCCGGCGAATTTCTTGAACAGCATGCTCTTGCCTTCCATCACCGGTTTGGCCGCCAGCGGGCCGATCGCGCCCAATCCCAGCACCGCCGTGCCATTGGTGATCACCGCGACCAGATTGCCGCGTGCGGTCAAATTGCGCGCCTCGGCAGGGTTTGCCACGATCGCCTCACAGGCCGCCGCCACGCCCGGTGAATAGGCCAGCGCCAGATCGCGCTGGGTGATCATCGGCTTGCTCGGGGTAACGGTGATCTTGCCCGCCGGGGCCTGGCGGTGGTATTGCAGTGCGGCTTCGCGCAATTGCTCGTCCATTATTTCTACGTTCATTGCTGGAAAGAATTGCGCGGATTATACCGTAGGCAGCCAGACAGTCCCATGTATATACGTGGGCAAACTCTTGTATGCACTATGCGCTGAACGAAACTTGCTGTTTTGCATTCGATTCTGAAAGTAACCGCAGCGCGATCAGAATGTCAGTCGCGGAAAGAATGTATTGATGCCGTTACTTGCGATGGATCGGCCCCGGGTGGCGGCAACGGTTTGTTCAATGTCCGTGCATAAAGCCGTTGCGCGAAACGATTGGGATAGATCATCACCAGCAGGGCAGTGAGGGTGATGCTGACCAGCACCACCATATAAGTTACATCGCGGATCATCTCTCCGCCCGCAATCCCGTTTTGCAGCGGCAGGGTGGCCAGCACCGCGGCGGCCAGCCCCTTGGGCGCCATCATCGAGGTGAAGGCGGCGTCGCGAAGGCTGTAGCTGTCATCGCGAAAAATTAAACGCGTCAGCCCCAGGCGCATCGCATAAACCATCAACACCATGGAGATCGCGGTGACCGCCAGTAGCACATCACTGAAATGGATGGAGATGCCGAGATAGACAAAGAAGTAGGTCTTCAGCAAAAACACCGCTTCGCTGTAGAACGCCAGATCCGTTTCGTTCAACGGCACGATGTTCTGGTCGACATTCGGTATGCGGTACAGATGGAACTTCTGGAAATTGGTCAGCGAAACACCCAAGGCCAGGGCCGCGATCGCGCCGGAAAAACCCAGCATCTGGGTCAGCGCCGTAGACGATGAATACATAAGCGAGGGTGGAGGAAATGGTGTTGGGGAAGTCGCGCACCTTGCCCAGCACCAGCAACCAGCCGATACCGCCAATCACGCCGATCACCGCCGCGAAGATCAGCGAGGCCAGCACGCTGCCAACCAGTCTGCCCGGTTCGACACCACCTTGCGTATGGATCTGCAGCAGCGCGAATACGCCGACGATGCTCAGCACGTCTGTCAGTGCAGATTCCAGCACCAGTACGGTGGCGGGTTTATCCGACAATCGCAGCGAACTCACCATCGGAATGACGACTGCTGAAGAGGTATTCCCCAGGGTGACGCCAAGCAATATGGCGGGTAGCGGTTCCAATCCCAGCGTCAGATAGCCGATCGACGCAATGATGGCAGCAGTCAACACAAAACTGACCACGGCCAACAGGCCGGTCGTGCCCAGTGATTTGCCCAGCACGTTCAGATTCAGCGTCGTGCCGCCTTCAAACAGGATCACCACCAGCGCAATGGTGGCGATCAACGAACCGATCCTGCCGAAATCCTCCGGCGTAACTATGCCCAGCACGGGCCCGATCACGATGCCGACCAGCATCAGTATCAGTACATCCGGAATATTGGTCCTGCGAAATTGCAACGACAGAAAGTGTGCAAAGAACACCATCAGGCCGATAATCAAAATGGTCGTGGACATTTTTGCTTCCCGCAATTTGACAAGAACGGATTATACATGCCGATCTTTACAGCCAAGTTGCATGATCGAACGGCATCTTCGATAGGTATGCCTGGCAACATATCTGAACCTGGCGACAGGCAGCTCACCACGCCAAGCAGTTATAGGAACTGGGCGTATGAATAACCGCCATAGGATTCAAGGCGGGCTTGGAAACGTGTATAAACAGTCAGCCAGAAAGTGCCTGCTTGCAACGTCGCGCAGAATGGCTGCAAACTGCCGGAAGATCAGACAAAATTCCTGTTCAGTGAACCACCCCGCTGTGCTCAGTCGTGGCTGACTGCATCAATGCCGGGTCGAGCATGCCGAAAATCATGGCTACGTGAGCCACCACCAAAAATACTGCTACCAGTGAAACGTGAAACTTGAGTTTCGATTCAGCACTCAACTTACGCCCTGCCAATCCGAGATCAAGCAGTGCCATTCCAAGCAAAGGCACCACGCCAACCAGATAGAAGCCGACCGCAATAACATCAGCAATGCCGCGCCAGCCACCGTTCATTGTCAGGGGGATGACCGCCGTGAATAGCAGATACACGAACACAACTGAAAAGTAAGCGCCCCCGAGAATGCTGGCTGCACGGTTCAGTTTGCGCAGCACACCGCTGGTTGGACGCGAGAACAAAATAAACAGCTCGGTAATTGCCACTGTTTCGGCAAGGATGAGCGGTATAGCCATAAAAAGGATGAGTTGCCATGGCTGGTTCGTAGTCAACAATTCCATGTAGTGAGTCATGTACATGATGATTCTCCAATAAAAAACGAAATGCCGCGCTGGCCATAGGCCGCTGCGAGAGCTTCAAGCACAGTAATGAAGGCACCTTTGGCACATTCCTGCCATTCATCAAAGCCTGTTTGGGCACGCCGGATGATGGCTCCGTATTACATCCCCGTTCAAGTATTGCGGGAATTACAAATGCTCGCGCCAGATTATAGGCACAATCACCATCGAGAACATGACTAACTTCTGATCCCCGCCAGCATTTTCTCGAGCCGCTTCACCGATACGATCACCGGCGTTTTCAGTTCCTGCGCAAACAGCGACACGCGCAGCTCCTGCAGCAGCCAGGCGAACTCATCCACGCGCGGGTCGCTGTTGCCCTGCTGCGCGCAGTTTTTGCCATGCCTGGGTCAGCGGTTGCATCTGTGCCATGCACTGCGCATCGCGTGCCGGGTTGCTGCGCAGCTTTTCGATGCGCAGGTTGATCGCCTTGAGGTAACGCGGCACATGTTGCAACCGTTCATATGGCGTATCGGCGATGAAGCGCTTGTGCAGCAGCCATTCGAGCTGCGCGCGCACATCTTGCGATGCGTGGACATGCGCCTTGAGCTGCGGCAGATTTTTTTGCACGGCTTGATATTCGGTCAGCACATTGCCGACCAGCCGCGCGAGTTCCTGGGCGATCAGCAGCAGGCGGTTCTTCGCTTCCTTGGCGCGCGCGGTGAATTGCGCTTCGTTCGTCGGCAAGGGATCGTTCAGGCAACAACGCTCGAAGGTCATCGCCAGTATCTGTTGCTGCAATTCCTGCTGGGTTCCGAATGGCATAAATAGCATGCCCAGCCTTTGCGCGTCGGGCAGGTTCTTTTCCAGGTATTTCACCTGCTCCTTCAGCAGCAGCATGAACAAGCGGCGCAAGCCGCCGCGATGCGCGGCCTGCGCGGCATCGCGGGTATCGAAGGCGCGCAGCACCACTGCATCGCCCTCGTCGACCAGCGCGTTGTACAGCGTGACGTTCTGTCCGGCGCGCTTTACCTCGCGTGTCTCTACGAAATCTCCGAAACTCCACGAGGTGTAGCGCTGCTCGGAAACGGCTTCGCCTTTTTCTTCTGCCGCCGCAACAATCACCGGCGCGGCGCGCGGCGCAAGCTCGGCATGCAGTTGGACAAAGTTGCGCGACATGCCGAGCTGCCGGCCATGCTCGTCCACGATGCGGAAATTCATCAGCAGGTGCGGCGGCAACTGTTCGAGACGGAACGCATCCAGCGGCACGTCGATCTGTTTCTGTTCGCGGATGTAGCGCGCGAGCGCCTGCAACAACGGCGTGCTGGTTGGTTGCACTTCGCGGCAGAACGATGCCGCGAATTCCGGCACCGGCACCAGATGGCGGCGCAATTTCTGCGGCAAGGTCTTGACCAGTTGCGTGACCTTCTCCGCCAGGATGCCCGGGATCAGCCATTCGCAGCGCGCCGCACTTACCTGGTTGATCAGCGCCAGCGGCACGGTCAGCGTGATGCCGTCGTCGTTCCTGCCCGGCGAGAAGTTGTAACTCAGCGCGAAGCTGACATTGTCTACTTTCAGATTCGGCGGGAACTGGTCGGTGGTGATGCCCGCCGCTTCGTGGCGCATCAGGTCGTCTCTTTTCAGATAAAGCAGTTTCGAATCGGCGCGCTCCGCCTCCTTGCGCCACGCTTCGAAAGTTGCACCGTTGTGGATGTCATGCCCGGAGAATTGGCGCGGTATGCGGCTGTCATAGAACGCGAAGATCAGCTCCTCGTCGACCAGCACATCGGGACGGCGCGATTTGTGTTCCAGCGCCTCGATGTCGGCGATCAGCTTCCGGTTGTGCGCGAAGAACGGCGCGCGCGTCTCGAACTCGCCCCCGACCAGCGCCTGGCGGATGAACACCTCGCGCGATTCCGCCGCGTTCATCGGCCCGTAATGCACGCGCTTCTTCGGGTTGAGGATGAGGCCATACAGCGTGCTGCGCTCATAGGCCACCACCTGCGCGGCCTTCTTCTCCCAATGCGGATCGTAATAATGCCGCTTGATCAGGTGGCTGCCGGTTTCCTCCAGCCACTCCGGCTCGATGCGCGCCACGATGCGCGCATACAGACGATGTGTCTCGACCAACTCGCCCGCCATCACCCACTTGGTGCCTTTTTTCGCCAGCACGGAATTCGGCGCAATAATAAATTTGATGCCGCGCGCACCCAGGTATTCATTGCTCTCCAGGCTCTTAATGCCGATGTTGCCGAGCAGTCCGCACAGCAGGGCTTTGTGGATCTGTTCGTAAGTTGCCGGCTTTTCATTGCCGCGCATCCCCATCTCAGCGACTTGCGCATGCAATTGCTGGTGCAGCTCGCGCCACTCGCGCAACCGCAATGGCGACAGGAAATTCTTGCGGCACTCTTCCGCGAGCAGGCGATTGGACTGCTTGTGCGCGACGGCCTGTTCGAACCATGCCCATATCTTCAGGTAAGCGAGAAAATCGGAGCGCTCGTCGGCAAAGCGCTTGTGTGCCGCATCCGCCGCCTCCTGGCGATCCAGAGGACGCTCGCGCGGATCTTGCACCGACAGCGCGCTGGCGATGATCAGAATCTCGGTCAGGCAAAAATATTGCCGCCCCGCCAGCAGCAAACGCGCGATCTTCGGGTCTAGCGGCAATTTGGCGAGTTCGTGGCCGAGCTTGGTGAGCTGGCGCGTTTCATCTATCGCGCCGAGCTCGGCGAGCAGCTGGTAGCCGTCCGCGATCATGCGCGGCGTGGGCGGCTCGATGAACGGGAACTCGCTGACTTCGCCGAGTTCCAGCGCGCTCATGCGCAGAATTGCCGTCGCCAGCGACACACGGAAGATCTCCGGATCGGTATATTCCGCGCGCTGCAGGAAATCTGCTTCTTCGTACAGGCGTACGCATACGCCGCTCATCACGCGCCCGCAACGCCCGGCGCGCTGGTTCGCGGAAGCGCGCGAAATCTTTTCGATGTGCAACTGCTCTACTTTCTGCCGGATGCTGTAGCGGTTCACCCGCGCCAGGCCGCTATCGATCACGTAGCCGATGTTGGGCACGGTCAGAGAGGTTTCCGCGACATTGGTGGCCAGCACCACACGCCGCTGTGCTCCGGTCTTGAACACACGGTCCTGTTCCGCCACAGACAAACGCGAGAACAGCGGCAGAATTTCCATGCCTCCTTGGCGCATGTTTGGCGGATGATGCTTGCGCAACATTTCCGCGGTGTCGCGTATCTCGCGCTCGCCGGGCAGGAACACCAGCACGTCTCCTCTCAACCCTCCCGCAGCCAGCTCATCCAGTGCGGAACTTACCGCTTGCGGGATATCCTCTACGTTTCCCTCTTCGTTTTCCTGCAACGGGCGGTAGCGTATCTCGACCGGGTAACTGCGTCCTGACACCTCGACCAGCAGTGCGCCGAAATGCCTAACGAAGCGGTCGGCATCCAGCGTCGCGGAAGTGATGATGAGCTTGAGATCGGGACGGCGCGGCAATAACTGTTTGAGATAGCCGAGCAGAAAATCGATATTAAGCGAGCGCTCGTGCGCCTCGTCGATGATCAGCGTATCGTAATTTTTCAGCAGCGGATCGCTGTGTATCTCCGCGAGCAGGATGCCGTCGGTCATCAGCTTGATGCTGCTGTCCGGCGATACTTTGTCATGGAAACGCACCTTGTAGCCGACCGTGCCGCCGAGTTCGGTCTTCAACTCGAACGCGATACGAGCTGCCACGGAACGCGCCGCCACACGGCGCGGCTGGGTATGGCCGATCACACCCAACACGCCGCGCCCCAGTGCCAGGCAGATCTTCGGCAACTGCGTGGTCTTGCCCGAGCCGGTTTCGCCACAGACGATCACGACCTGGTTTTCCGCAATGGCGCGCGCAAGATCTTCGCGTTTTTGCACCACCGGCAGATCGGCCGGGTATTCTATTGCGGCCAGCGAATCGAGCCGCGCTTTGCGGCGCAAAGCACTTGCTGGCAACACGGTATTGACGGTCAAGAACGCCTCACAAATGAAAAGGGATAAATGTCCGGCTTATAATGGCAAGCGGCGGGAATGTCTATATACTTTGCAAAATTCGCAACCATTCTATCCGGAGCTGCATATGCCTTACGTCAACGTCCGCATCGCGGGAACCCTGACCCGTGAACAGAAGGCGAAGATCGCCGAAGAGATCACCGACACGCTGGAGCGCATCGCGCTCAAGCCAAAGAGCTATACATATATAGCCTTTGATGAACTGGCCGACGAGAACTGGGCCATTGCCGGAAAGTTGCTGGATGAGGAATAGCGCGGCATTATCCGCATATTCCATCCGGGAGATTTAAATGCCTATCGCCACCTCCGCCGAATTCGTCGCCTGGTTCCGTTCCGTCGCGCCTTACATCAACGCGTTCCGCGGGCGCACTTTCGTGATCGCGTTCGGCGGCGAAGTGGTCGCGGACGGCAAGTTCGTCGAGCTGACGCACGATTTCAATCTGCTCGCCAGCCTCGGCATCCGGCTGGTGCTGGTGCACGGCGCGCGCCCGCAGATCGAACAACATCTGGCGAAGAACAATATCGTGGGCGCCTATCATCAGGGCATCCGGCTGACTGACGCCGAGACCATGCAATGCGTCAAGGAGGCGGTCGGGCGGGTGCGCGTCGAGATCGAGGCGCTGCTGTCGATGGGCCTGGCGAATTCGCCGATGGCCAATGCCGACATCCGCGTCGCGGGCGGCAACTTCATCACCGCGCAGCCCATCGGCGTGATCAACGGCATGGATATGCAGCACACCGGCACCGTGCGCAAGGTGGATGTTGCTGCATTAAAAGACCGCATGGAATTCGGCGAGGTCGTGCTGCTCTCGCCGCTCGGTTATTCGCCCACCGGCGAAGTGTTCAACCTGACATTGGAGGATGTCGCCACCGCGACTGCGATCGCGCTGGACGCCGACAAGCTGATGTTCCTGATGGACACCGACGGCGTGCATGACAAGAAGGGCAAGCTGCTCAAGGAACTCACCATTTCGCAAGCGCAGGAACTGCTCTCCAAAAAGCGCAAGCTGACCGACGACGTCAGCCTGTTCCTGCCCTGCGCGATACGCGCCTGCGAAGCGGGCGTCGCGCGCACCCATTTGATCAGCCGCCACACCGACGGCGCGGTGCTGCAGGAACTGTTCAGTGACGAAGGCATAGGCACGATGGTGGTCGAGAGCACGCTCAACACGCTGCGCGATGCCAGCATCGAAGACATCGGCGGCATCCTCGAACTGCTGCGCCCGCTGGAAGAGAGCGGCATCCTGGTGCGGCGTTCGCGCGAGTTATTGGAACGCGAGATCGACCGCTTCGTGGTGCTGGAACACGGCCACCGCATCGTCGGCTGCGCGGCGCTTTATCCGTTCCCCGACGAGGCCTCCGCCGAACTTGCCGCGCTTGCAGTGGAGCCGCAAAGCCGCGACCGCGGCTACGGCGAGGCCATCCTCAACCACATGATCTCGGTCGCCAAGACGCAGAACATGAAGAAACTGTTCGTGCTCACCACGCGCACCGCGCACTGGTTCATCGAGCGCGGCTTTGTCGAGAGCGATGTCTCCGCGCTGCCCGCGCAGAAGAAGTCGCTGTATAACTGTCAGCGCAAATCCAAAGTGTTTGTTAGAAGGATTTGATAAAACCGGGGGTTCGCCCCGGGCAGCGGCAATGTTTGTTTTTACTTTCAAATCTCCAGCGTCATGCATTTGCATGCTCCCCCAGCCTTTAGGAATTCCGACACATCCGTTTCGATGACTTCGAAACCGCGTTGTGTCAGTGCTGCTTTCAATTCCGCCGATACCTTGTGCATGATGATGGTCTGACCGATAAAGACAGCATTGCAGGCAAAACTCCTTGCGTCGGATTCCGAGACCCAGATGATGTCATTTCCGAATGTCCGCTTGAGTACATCCACACTCTTTATTGAGAAGGCTTTTTCATAGGCGATAAGCTGGCCTTGCGGCAATGGACAGAATGCGGTGTCGAGGTGATACCAGTGGGGGTCGGCAAGCTCGAGTGCACCTGCCTGTATATCAAGTACGGTCCTGATCTCATGCAATGCACGTGGATCGCTCCTGTATCCTGACCCGACCCAGAGCGTACCGCGTGTATCGAAAAGTGCATCGCCCGCACCTTCGAATACTGTGCCGTGCGGTAGATGTTGCACTGCATAACCCCGAGACGAGAAATATTCCTCGAAATATTTTTCTTCCGGCTGCCTTTCGGGATAACGGAACGACGAAACGATGAATTGTTTTTTCGGAGATGCCCTTCTTTGGACAAGTCCTGCATTTGCAGTGAACACCATGTCCGGCAGTCCGGCAACGGGTTCTATCAGGCTGACCGACGCCAGGCCCGCGACGATGTCATACAGGTTTTGCCATTGCTGCCGAGCCAGCGCCTTGTCCACATTCCCCAGGTTGCCTTCCATCCAGGGATTGATCACATAACGCACCTCAAAAAACTTCGGCTCGCACATCAGGAAATGCTTCATGGATTATCCCAGCTTGATGACGAGCGGCGGATCTATTGTCGGCCCGATACCTGCTCGTTCCAGGGCGCGACCTTGAGCAACAACAGCATCCCCGGCATGGCAAATGCCGCACACAACAAATAGAATTCCGTCCAACCCATCTTCTCCACCAGCCAGCCGGTGGCGGCGTTGGCGAAGGTGCGCGGCACAGCCATCAGGCTGGTGAACAGCGCGAACTGTGTGGCGGTGTAGGCAGGGTGGGTGGAGCGCGCGATAAACGCGACGAAGGCAACGGTGCCCAGTCCGACTCCCAGTGCTTCGAGACCGATCACGATCGCAAGCTGGGCAAGTTCCACCGAGGTGATACCGGCGTGGTGGCCTACCGACGCCAGCCACGCGAAGCCGAAAATTGACACCACCTGCACCACGCCGAACAGCCACAACGCGCGGTTGATGCCGATCTTCACCATCCACAGGCCGCCGAGCAAGCCGCCGATAACTGCGGGCCACAGTCCGGCATTCTTGGCAACCAGCCCGATCTCGGTCTTGGAGTAGCCCATGTCCAGATAGAACGGTGTGGCCAATGCGGTGCACATGCTGTCGCCGAGTTTGTAGAAGAACAAAAAGGCGAGAATCAGCAGCGCGCTATTCCAACCCTTGCGGGTGATGAATTCGTGGAATGGCTCGACCACTGCTTCGCGCAGCGATTTGGGCGGAGTTGCACGGTGCGGCTCCTGCACCATCAGCGTCATAGCGATACCTGGCAGCATGAACAATGCGGTAACGATAAAAACCGTGCTCCAGGGCTGGAAATCAGCAAGGACCAGCGATAACGAGCCCGGCACCAGACCGGCAATCCGATAGGCATTCACGTGCACCGCATTGCCCAGCCCCAGTTCGTTATCAGCCAGCAGTTCGCGCCGGTAGGCATCCAGCACGATGTCCTGTGTGGCGCTGAGGAAAGCGAGCAGTGTGGCGATCCATGCGATCGTATTCAGATCGCTTTGCGGCGAGAATGCGCCCATCGCAGATATCACCACCAGCAGCGCTACCTGGGTGATCAGCATCCAGCCGCGGCGCCTGCCAAAGGCGGGTACGACATAACGGTCGAGCAACGGCGACCACAGGAACTTCCAGGTGTAGGGAAACTGGATCAGCGCGAACAGACCGATAGTCTTGAGGTCCACTTGCTCGCTACGCAGCCATGCGGGAACCAGATTGAACAGCAGGTACAGCGGCAAACCTGATGAGAATCCGGTGAACACGCATATTGCCATGCGCCGGGTGAACAACTGCCGGAACACGCTCATAAAACCCCTTGCACAGCTACTGCGCTCGGTGATGCTGCGTCCAAACACGGCTCAAAATCCTCATGTATTTTTTCATACACTCCGGTTTTTTGCCGCGCTTCTTCTTGCCTGACCTGCGCTCGTAAAGTTGTGTAAGAGGTTTTCACGTCAAATGATATCAAGACATGGAGTGTTTAAAGCGGTATACCGCCGTGCTGCCGAGCAGATTGGGCAACACCTTCACTTCGCTGTTGCCCGTCATCACGCGGCGCTCGAGTACGGTCACATCAAGGTCGAGGCAAAAATCTTCAAAATCATGCAGAGTGCACAAATGCACGTTCGGCGTGTCGTACCACTGATAGGGCAGCTCTGTTGAAACCGGCATGTTGCCGCGCAGCACGTTGAGGCGATTGCGCCAATAGCCGAAGTTGGGGAAGCTGACGATACCTTCGCGCCCGACTCTCAGCATCTCCTGAACCAGTGGCTCGGTGTGGCGCGTGGCCTGCAATGTCTGCGACAGCAGCACGAAATCAAAAGCGTTGTTCTCAAAGCCTGACAGTCCGGATTCCAGATCGCCCTGGATCACGTTCACGCCATTGCGGATGCACGCCACGATGTTCGCATCGCTGATCTCGACGCCGTAGCCGCGCACCTTGCGGGTGTCCTTCAGGAAGCGCAACAGGCTGCCGTCGCCGCAGCCGAGATCGAGCACCGATGCGCCTTGGGGTATCCATGCCGCGATGGCAGCAAAGTCCGGGCGGACGGCGGCAAGTTCCAATGGATCATGCGCGCTCATCTGGAAAATTCTCCGGCCATACGATCAAGGTATGTGCGAACCACGTCGTGGTATTGCTCATGCTTCATCAGGAACGAGTCATGCCCGTGGGTCGAGGCGATCTCGGCGTAGCTGACATTGCGGCGGTTGTGCAAAAGCGCATTCACGATTTCGCGAGAGCGTTCAGGTGCAAAGCGCCAGTCGGTCGTGAAAGACACCACCAGATAGGCAGCGCGCGCTACCGAGAATGCCTTGTCCAGATTGCCCCCGTATGGGCGCGCCGGATCGAAATAATCCAGTGCCTTGGTCATCAAGAGATAGGTGTTTGCGTCGAAAAATGCAGCGAACTTGTCACCCTGGTAGCGCAGATAGGACTCGATCTCGAACTCGATGTCGTAGTTGTAACCCAATTTACCTGCGCGCAGGCTGCGCCCGAACTTGTCCGCCATCGCATCGTCGGAAAGATAGGTGATGTGCCCCAGCATGCGAGCCAGCCTCAAACCACGCTTGGGCACGACGCCATGGTCATAAAAGTTTCCGCCATGATAATCCGGGTCGGTCAGGATGGCGTTGCGCGCCACATCGTTGAAGGCAATGTTCTCAGCCGTCAGGTGCGGGGCAGCAGCGATCACCAGCGCGTGGCGAACACGGTCAGGAAGCGACAACGACCATTGCAGCGCCTGCATCCCGCCAAGGCTGCCGCCCATCACGCCGGCGAATTGCTTGATGCCAAGGTGATCGGCGAGTCGTGACTGGGACTCCACCCAGTCCTCCACCGTTACCACCGGAAAACTTGATCCATACGGCTTACCGGTTTGCGGGTCGATGCTCGAAGGGCCGGTGGAGCCGTTGCAGCCGCCAAGATTGTTCAGGCCGATGACGAAAAATTTGTCGGTATCGACCGGTTTGCCCGGACCTATCATGTTGTCCCACCAGCCGATGTTCTTGGGGTCATCGGCGTAATAGCCGGCAACATGATGATGGCCGGACAGCGCGTGGCACACCAGGATCGCATTCGACTTGTCCGGATTCAGCGTGCCATAAGTCTCGTAAGCCAGTTCGTAGCGCGGCAGCACCACACCGCTCCTGAAAGTGAGCGGCGTATCAAAAGTGGCGCGCTGCGCCTCTACGATTCCGACAGAGTTAGTCATGGGATCCCAAAAGCAAAAACCCGTTCAGCTCTCGCGGGACGGGTTGCCTCGCTTTAGCTGGAATGATTAAAGTGCCCCGCAAGCTGATATCAAATCGGCACTGATGCGCAGTTTCCGCGTTTTGTGAAATGCTGTCAATAAGTTCGGTATTCGTTAGGGTGTCTTTAGAAACCCGGAGTTCGCCCAAATACAAGGCGCGGAAAAAATTTCGCCGCGCCGCATATGATTTATATGTAAGCAAGAAATTTTTTCCGCAACGCAGTAGTTGGGATACAACGAAGTTGCTGTGCAGGCTTACCTTCAGGTTATGCCGTAACTAAAATCCGGTTTTTTAGAGGTGCCCTTCAGCGTTTATACGGACATTTCTTTTTAGTGCAATCCGCATAAATATGAAGAGAATGCTCGCGAATGGCAAAGCCGTGCTCGGCGGCGACTTTTTCCTGGCGGGACTCGATAGCCGCATCGTAGAACTCCTCGACATGACCGCATTGCAGGCAAACGATGTGATCATGATGTTCACCCTTGTTAAGCTCAAACACCGATTTGCCGCCTTCAAAATGGTGTCGCATCAGCAATCCGGCTTTTTCGAACTGGGTCAGTACCCGGTACACGGTTGCCAAGCCGACATCTTCTCCACTGCTGAGCAACTGCTTGTAAACGTCTTCCGCGCTCAAGTGACGTTCTTCGCTGTTTTCAAACAGATCCAGCACCTTGAGACGTGGCACAGTGGACTTGAGGCCGGCGCTTTTGAGGTGTTCAGGTTGGTCCATATGAATACCTTTCAGATCTTTGAAACATCATGTCAGAAATCGCTTGCAATTGCAAATGAGAACGATTATCATTCGTAAAAATTCACTGAGGATCTGCCGTGAAACGTTTGTTACTTTTAACTCTGCTGCTTCCACTTTCCGCATATGCGGCTGGCTTGTTGCTTCTTGCCCTGCTGCTTCCGCGTACCGCGGACGCCGCGGACGACGACCACAAGTCCACCGAATACAAGCTGGTTATCAACGACCACCGATTCCAGCCTGCTGAACTCACGGTTCCGTCAGGGAAAAAGATCAAACTCACGGTCGAGAATCAGGATGCTACACCTGAGGAATTCGACAGTTATTCGTTGAACCGGGAAAAAGTAATTGCCGGACACAGCTCCGCCACGATCTATATCGGCCCGCTCACCCCCGGGCGTTACCCGTTCACCGGAGAATTTCACGCAACCACGGCCCTGGGCACCATCATCGCCCAATAGGCCGATACGAAAATCGGGAGATCACCATGTTCGGAACTGCCATCATCGTTTTTCGGGAAGTGCTGGAAGCATCCCTCATCATCGGGATCCTGGCTGCCGCGACGCGCAACGTGCCCAACAGCAGGCGCTGGCTGAGCGCCGGACTGCTGGCCGGACTGGCCGGATCCGGCCTGGTGGCCGCGTTTACCGATGTGATCGGATCGCTGGCCAGCGGCGTAGGCCAGGAAATCTTCAACGCCATCGTGCTCGGTATCGCAGTGCTGATGCTGGCGTGGCACAACATCTGGATGTCGTCGCACGGCGCTGCGCTGGCCAAGAGCGCTAAAACTGCAGGAAGAAACATCACCGACGGTACCAGCGAATGTTCAATACTTCTGGTCATCGTCGGAATCGCAGTGCTCAGGGAAGGATCGGAAACCGTTTTGTTCCTCTATGGCATAGCAGCTTCGAATGACGGCGGACAGTCTTCGATGCTGCTTGGCGGGATGATCGGCATGCTGGCAGGCATCGCGGTCGGCTACCTGCTTTATGCCGGGCTGCTGCGCATACCATTGCGCTGGTTCTTTGCCGCGACAGGAATTCTGGTATTGCTGCTGGCGGCAGGCATGGCTTCGCAAGCCGCACATTTCCTGATCCAGGCCGATCTGTTGCCCAGCCTCGCATCTCCGCTGTGGGATACCTCGACAGTGCTGCCGGAAAGCGGACTGCCCGGCATGTTACTGCATAGCCTGATCGGCTATGACTCCCGCCCGGCAGGCATGCAGATCGTTTTCTACCTGACCGCCCTGGTTGCAATCTTCATCGGCATGAAATGGGTTGCCCGCCCTCGTCAAACCGCCCAGCGAAAATAATCTTAAGAAGCTATCCCGCCCATGAAAAAATCTCTCTTTCTTTCCACGGGCTTCCTGCTCTGCGGAATCGCTTGTGCTCCAGATGTGGTTGCCGGAGCTGCGGATTATGTCTATACCCCCGCTGTCGAATACGGAGAACGGGAAATCGACTTCAAGTTCGGCGCTACCTCGCCAGTGGCCGGCAATAAATCGCAAGGCGCCAGCATCGGTTACGGTTACGGCGCAAAAGAATACTGGTTCACCGAAATCTATTTGAAACAAGAGCGCGAAGGAAGCGATATCTCCAACATCGCCGAATGGGAAAACAAATTCCAGCTCACCGAAACCGGTGAATATCCGGTCGATGTCGGACTCATCACCGAACTGGAAGCGCCGCTGAGCGCCAATACGCCGTGGGAATTCAAGCTCGGCCCGTTGTTTCAGACCGAATTTGGAAAACTCCAGTTGAACGGCAACCTCCTTTTTGAGCGCGCGTTCGGGAAAGCTGACGAAAACGGCTTGCCCTACAACACCAACTTCAGCTACCAGTGGCAAGCCAAATACCGCTGGCAGCCCACCCTGGAATTCGGCGTGCAGGGACTGGGCGAAATGGGAAAATGGAACGACTGGGACAAACAGTCAGACCAAAGCCACCGCATTGGTCCGGCTGTGTTCGGCAAGTTCGCGCTCGGCAACCGCCAAGCCATCAGGTACAACGCCGCATGGCTGTTCGGTACGGGCAACGCTGCGCCAGACAATACCTTCAGGATGCAAGTCGAGTACGAATTTTAGGGAACCTAAGCATTGAGTTTGTCCAACAGCTCGCGTATCTTCATCGGGTCTTCGGCACGCAGAATCTTCTGTGCTAACTGGGCGATTTCCGTAAGGTTGGTAATCAGCACGCGCTGCTTGATGCTCGGCACTTGCGCAGAGAACATCGAGAACTGGCGCAAACCCAAACCCAGCAACAGGCGAGTGTAAGCCAATTCGCCGGCAATTTCACCGCACACGGCAATCGGTACGCCGAGTTTGTTGCATGTGGAGATGATGTGCGACAACAAATGCAACACGGCGGGATGCAGCGGATCATAGAGATGTGCAACTTCCTCGTCGGTGCGGTCTATCGCAAGGGTGTACTGGATCAGGTCGTTGGTGCCGATGGACAGAAAATCCAGCTTCCTGGCGAATACATTGAGCGCCAAAGCCGCAGCGGGTATTTCTATCATGCCGCCGATCTTTACTTCACGATCATAGGGGATGTCTTCATCATCCAGATTTTGTTTGGTCATGGCGATGAACTGCAAGGTCTGGTTGAGTTCGGAAACACCGGACAACATCGGTATCAATATTTTGACGTTGCCGTATTGTGATGCGCGCAGCAATGCGCGGATCTGCGTGCGGAACAATTGCGGTTCAGCCAGGCAAAATCTGATCGCCCGCAACCCCAGAGCTGGGTTGTTGGCCACTCGCTTGGTACCGTTCAGTTGCTTGTCACCGCCCAGATCGAAAGTACGGATGGTGACAGGCTGACCGTCCATGCCTGCGGCGACAGCGCGATACGCCTCGAACTGTTCTTCCTCGTCCGGAAGGTTTTCGCGGTTAAGAAACAGGAATTCGCTGCGAAACAAACCAATTCCGGTCGCACCATTTTCCTTGACCTCGGCGATATCTTCCGGCTTTTCGATGTTGGCATACAGCTCGATGAGCGTGCCATCCAGGGTGTTGGCGCGTGCGGTACGCAGACGCTTGAGTTTTTTGCGCTCCAGTTCCCATGCATTTTGGCGCAGCTTGTATTCGGCCAGTATGAGCTTGTCGGGATTGACTATAAGCACGCCCTGCTCGCCGTCCAGAATCAGCAAATCGTCCTCACGGATCAATTCGCGCGCGTAATGCAGGCCCGCCACGCACGGCGTGTTCAACCCGCGCGCCACGATCGCGGTGTGAGAAGTCGCGCCGCCCACATCGGTAATGAACGCCGCATATTGATGGGGTTTGAACTGGATCAGGTCTGCAGGGCTCAAATCATGGGCAACCAGTATCGTCTCCACATCCTTGCGCGCCGGAGATAGCTGGTGTCCGGGCTGTCCGAGCAATTGCTTGAGCAGGCGTTCTGCGACCTGGGTCACATCGGTCTGCCGCTCGCGCAAATAGCTATCTTCGAATTCGTCGAATTGCGCAACCAAGGTTTCAGTCTGCGTTTTAAGCGCCCACTCGGCATTGCAATATTCATTGGCAATCATCTCGCGCGGCGCGACACTCAGCAGGGGATCATCCAGTATCATCTGGTGCAACTCGATGAACGCATCGAATTCGGCAGCGGCATGGGTGGGTGGATTACTGCGCAGGCTGGCGAATTCATTGCGAGTTGCCAGCAATGCAGCATCGAAGCGAGCGATCTCCTCGTCAAGAAATTTCTTTGGCAGCAAATAATGCGCCACTTCAAACGAGGTGTGCGAAATCAAGTGCGCATGACCGATGGCGATGCCGCTGGAGACCGCTATGCCGTGCAGCGTAAAACTCATCGACTATTCACCTTCTCCGAAGTAATCATTTATCAGTTTCAACAACGCCTGCATCGCTTCTTTCTCATCAATGCCGTTTGTCTCGATGTTTATCGTCATGCCTTTTGCAGCAGCAAGCATCATCACACCCATGATACTTTTTGCGTTCACCCGGCGATTATTGCGCGACATCGTCACTTCGCATTTGAAGCTCGTAGCGAGCTGCGTGAGTTTGGCCGAGGCGCGCGCATGCAGGCCGAGTTTATTGATGATAATCACGTCTTGTTGTAACACTTAGCCCGCCATCTTAACGATACATTCACGCCCGCCCTCGATGGCGATCTTCGCCAATTCCGGCAAAGTCTTGTCGGGACTGCACATCACGCGCAACAGCATCGGCAGATTCAAGCCCGCCACACCTATCACGTGCTCGGCATGGCAAAGTTGCCGTCCGATGTTACTGGGCGTTGCACCAAACACATCTGCCAGAATCAATACCCCACCGCCTGTGTCGAGTTGTTTGATGATCGACTGTCCTTCGGCCAATTTCAGTCGCGGATCGTCACCTGCAAACACCGATAACACTTTAAGATTGGGCGGGACTTCACCCAGCACGTGTTTGACGCAATCAACAAAGCTGTCGCCCAATCCGTTGTGCGTCACCAATAATATTCCGGCCACAAATCACCTCTTTTATATCAAGCCCATGGCATATGCCACCAGTAATGCGACGCCCGGCAGAACAATCCATCCATATCGGGCAAACCAGCGCAACATTTTGGCTTTTTCGTTATCTGTTTGCTGATCCATAGCGACGATCAAGCCAATCTTGCGCAACGCATTGATACCCACGGCGAACCTTTTGTTTCACTATTTCCTGCTCAGAGTCATTCATGGTTCGACCTCTGCGCGCATGCTCTTGTCGGTGAATTCTATCCGCTTCTGCAGCTCGGCTGTAATATGGATTTTGCCCCGCTCATCCACCAGCATCGCTTCGGATACACCCATCTGCGAGGCCGCAGCACGCCAGCCTCCTGCCCCGGAGATGAACAATGGTTTGGAATCCGCATCAGACAACACTCCGGCGCGCGCGCCACGGGTCAGAATGGTAACTGCTTGCACACCCTGCATCGGATATCCGCTGCGCGGGTCGATCAGGTGACAGTAGCGCTCGTTACCAATCATGAAATAGCGCTGATAATCTCCGGAAGTCCCGATGGCCTCGCCGTCATTCAGGTCCAACGTCGCCAATGCGCCGGGCTTGCGCGGATGCTGGATGCCGACGCGCCACGGGCGACCGCCGTGCCGACCCATGGCAAGGACATTGCCTCCGATATTGATCAGTGCGTTGTGGATGCCCTGATGGCGCAGCAGTTCTGCGGCGCGATCCAGTGCATAGCCTTTGGCATAACCGCCCAAATCCACCTGAACGAATCTGTTTTTGCTCTCTACCCTGCTGCGCACTATCGATATGTCGCTCATTTGCGGATTGGCCGCAACCCAATGTGCGATCAGCTTTTCATCTGGTTTAACGGGTTTGAATTCATCTGCGTGGAATCCCCACAACTGCACCAAACCACCGATAGCCGGATTGAACAGGCCTTGAGACTGCCGTGAAATCTGCGTGGCATCTAGCAGGATGGCGGCAAGCTCTGCAGTAATGGCATGGCTTTCCCCTTTTGCGAATGCCTTGTTCATATCGCTGAGCTCGCTTGGCTGCCACGCATGCAACATGTCGTGCAAGCGCTGAAATTCCTGCATCACTTCACTCACCGCCTGCTTGGCGCGCGCCTCGGGTTCGCCATATACACTCACTTCCACCAGCGTGCCAAACACGTAGCCCTGTTCCTGATACAGCGGTTCCTTGCCTTCACATGAGGACAGCAGAAGAATCGCAATGATCGCACAGAGACGGATCACCATAACCTGTTATGGATTTTCAGCAGCCTCGATTTCCAGCGCAGCGGCCAGCAATGCCAAACGCGCCACCACACCGTAGGCATAGAAACGGTTGGGTGTATCGTCCGGCGCACGATCCGGATTGGGCAAAGTGCAGTGGGCTTCGAATGCCAGCGGCATAAAATGCATTCCCGGAGCATTGAGGTTCTCGTCCACACCCCTGGTGGTATGCACGCGGTAAAATCCGCCGACCACGTAGTGATCGATCATGTACACCACGGGCTCGGCCACTGCCTCGTTGATTTGCTCAAATGTATAAACCCCTTCCTGTATCAGCACATCCGAGACTGGCACACCTCCCTTCACCACCGCCATCTTGTTGCGCTGCTTGCGGTTCAGGCCGACGATTTCGCTGGCATCCTTCACTGTCATGATACCCATGCCGTAAGTTCCGGCATCGGCTTTGACGATGACGAAAGGATCATTTTTCACGCCATACTCTGCATATTTGGCTCGCATCCTTTGCAACACTACGTCCACCTGCGCGGCAAGACATTCTTCCCCGACCCGTTCCTGAAAATTGATCTGATCGCAAGTGGCAAAATACGGATTGATCAGCCACGGATCGATGCCGATCAACCCGGAAAACTCGTTTGCCACGCCGTCATACGCGGCGAAATGCTGCGACTTGCGCCGCATGTACCAGCCTACCGAAAGCGGCGGGAAAACCGACTGCTCAAGATTTTTCAGTATATCGGGCGCACCTGCTGATAAATCATTGTTGAGCAACACCACGCATGGATCGAAATCCGCCAGGCCCAGCCGGTTGCCAGTCCGCACCAAAGGTTCCAGCGTCAAAGAACCGCCATCGGGCAAATGTATCTCCGTGGCTGCGGTGATCTCCGGCAGCAGACTGCCGATGCGCACGCGCATACCTGCCTGTTTGAGGATCAGCACGATCTGCGCCACGTTCTGCAGATAAAATATATTGCGTGTGTGGTTCTCCGGTATCAACAGGACACCGCGCGCTTCCGGGCAGATTTTCTCCACCGCGCTCTGCATGGCCAGCACACACAGCGGCAGAAAATCCGGATTGAGATTGTTGAAGCCGCCGGGAAACAGATTGGTGTCCACCGGAGCCAGCTTGAAACCGCTGTTGCGCAAATCCACCGAAGCATAAAACGGCACGGCATGTTCCAGCCACTTTGAGCGCAGCCAATGCTCGATGGTCGGCATGGCCGTCAGAAAACGCCGCTCCAATTCATGCAGCGGACCGGTCATTGCGGTGGTGAGATGGGGAACCATAATGCCCTGCGTATAATTGACTCGGCACATTCTAGCCGATAGCCGCTGACTCCGGACAAATCCGCGACTCATTTTCCATGCAGCGGATCCAGGCTGCGTGAAGATTATCATCGGAACGTGCGGAATTGAACAACGCCCGGTTATTGCATGAAATTCACTACGTCCCTTCCTTCCATTCCACTCGGGGAATAGATGGTGGCTTCGAATCCCGTGATGGAAAATTCAGGACGAAAAAAAAGCCGGCTCGCGCCGGCCTTCGCGTAGACCGCTTACCGCCTACTTGTCCAGGGCCAGTATAAATTGAACCAATTGCTTTATGTCATCCTGCTTTTTCCCGGACGGATCGAGAGCCGGCATGGCCATTTTGCCCCACACGCCGCTGCCTCCCTTGGATACTTTAGCGATCAGCTTTGCTTCGGCTCCGGCATCGCCCTTGTATTTTTTGGCAACGTCCATCCACGCCGGGCCCATGATCTTCTTGTCAATCGAATGGCAAGCGACGCAGCCGTTCTTTTTGGCCAGTGCCGGCATGTCAGTTGCCATTGCACTGCCTGCGATCATCAATCCTGCCGCTGCCATGCTTAATATAATAGATTTCATGATTTCTCCCTATGTTACGAATTACAAAACCAGCCAATGTTAAGGATAAACTCAAGGTCGACTTACCCCGCCGCTTGGGATTCTATACCCCTAATATTGTGATAACAATGACCCGAAAGTGTGTAGCCGGAAGTTGAACGCAAAGCGGCCTATTGCAAGGCAACCTGTCATCGGCAATTGTGGTTGATGCGACATTGATGCATTCGACCAGGTTCGTGTCTGTTGAATAACCCTGATTTTATTCAGGCCGCTTGCCGCTGAATTTGCGCATGAAATCCTTGGCTTCTTGCGGAGAAAGTTCGCGTTCCTTGACCCGGTTAAACAACAGCCACAGTATCGAGCCGTTGAACAACACGAAAATCACCTCCAGATAGAGTATCGGCGTAACAATGGTGAGCATCGGTCCCGCCAGGAAAATGAAATAGAATCCCTCGAAATTGGGCAACAACGCGCTGGTGACAGCATAGGAAAGCTGGAATGGCGGAAACAGTATGATTACTGTCAGGTTGGCCGCCATCACCAATAATATGGCGTTCTGGTAATTGAATCGCTCCTTGATCCCGGTGGAATTTTTATCATCGCGCAACAACAGCCAGGCAATCCCGACATTCACCAGCAATACGACGAATTCGAGAAACAACACATCCCCGTTAACCACTTCATTGACTGCGCGCGCAAACCTGAAATGAAACCCTGCAAAAATGAGCGTCCTGGTATCGGTGAACGAAAAGGAATCATATGGCGGAAACAGCCATAATAGAGCGAGATTGGCTGCTCCCAGACTCAATGCAATTTTCTGTTTCAGATTCAAGGCGCCCCCGGTTACAACTTATGGAAAATGCCTGCCTCCTGCCTATCCGAGATTAATTAGTACTCAAGCAAGTTGTTTGTCCGTTGAGCGCCTACCCATAGCTTTTCTGCGATCGGTAAGAATGAGCCCGCCCATTTTGCCCGTTGTCAGCCATGGCCGATCCGTTCCGAACGGATTTGTTTTGCGGCGATCATTCCCGGTTCTCATGTCCATATCTTTTTGCCTTGCGACAAAATCACTTATTTGCGTTGTCACGTATTGGCTTCCTTTGGTGCAATGTGCTGTTTTCCGCAAAACCCCATGCGCAGATCAGGCTTAACTTCAGCTAAATATTCCTCCCCGACCTGCGCATCCCCGATTCGTACCGCAGTTTCCGTTCTCTTGCTGTGTGTGTCAATTTACTTTATGGCCTGCATGTCCAGCAGATAGCAAAGGCAATGATGCTACTCGGTGTTAAAATCGCGCTCCAAAATTTTCAGGGCCAGTATTTTCATGCTTTCCACCGCAAATATCACCATGCAGTTCGGGGCCAAGCCCTTGTTTGAAAACGTTTCCGTCAAATTCGGCGACGGCAATCGCTACGGGCTGATCGGTGCTAACGGATGCGGCAAATCCACCTTTATGAAAATCCTCGGCGGCGACCTGGAACCCAGCTCTGGCAGCGTGGCGTTGGACAAGAACGAACGTCTAGGCAAATTGCGCCAGGATCAATTCGCCTTTGAAGAGATGCGCGTGCTGAATGTCGTGATGATGGGACATACCGAGATGTGGGCTGCAATGACGGAGCGCGACGCGATCTACGCCAATCCCGATGCCAGCGAAGAAGACTACATGCGCGCCGCCGACCTGGAAGCTCAGTTTGCAGAATACGACGGCTATACAGCCGAACCTCGCGCCGGCGAATTGCTGCTCGGCGTGGGCATCCCGATCGAGTTGCACCAGGGTCCGATGAGTGAGGTCGCGCCCGGCTTCAAGTTGCGCGTGCTGTTGGCGCAGGCGTTGTTCTCCAACCCGGACATCCTGCTGCTTGACGAGCCTACCAACAACCTCGACATCAATACAATACGCTGGCTGGAAAGCATCCTCAATGCGCGCAACTGCACTATGGTCATCATTTCACATGATCGTCACTTTCTAAATAGCGTTTGCACTCACATGTCGGACCTTGATTACGGCAAGATCACCACCTATCCCGGCAATTATGACGAATACATGCTGGCTTCCACGCAGGCGCGCGAACAGCAAGCCGCGGACAACGCCAAGGCCAAGGAAAAGGTGGCCGAATTAAAGGCCTTCGTGGCGCGCTTCTCGGCGAATGCATCCAAGGCCAAACAGGCCACTTCGCGCGCGCGCCAGATCGACAAGATCAAGATCGAGGACATCAAGCCGTCCAGCCGCCAGTACCCGTTCATCCGCTTCGAATACGACGAGCGCGAAAAACTGCACCGCACCGCGGTGGAAGTGCAGAAGATGGCCAAGGGTTTCGACAAGGTGCTGTTCTCCAACGTCAACTTCCGCATCGATGCGGGCGAGAAGGTCGCGATCATCGGGCCTAACGGCATCGGCAAGACCACGCTGCTGCGCTGTCTGGTTGGTGACCTGCAACCCGACACCGGCACCATCAAGTGGACCGACAAAGCCAAGCTCGGCTACTACGCGCAGGACCACACCGCCGACTTTGCCGAAGACAAAAGCATGACCGACTGGATGACTTATTGGCGCGGCCCGAACGATGACGATCAGACCGTGCGCGCCACGCTGGGACGTTTGCTGTTCTCCGGC
>CAWDWW010000006.1:0-34005 GCA_963806115.1 uncultured beta proteobacterium | reverse complement strand
TAGGTAAAGGCATACGTGTTCGCACCAATCCAGACCACCACGACCGTGGTCAAAGCCAGTGCCAGCAGGCGTTGCTTCAGCGAACCATGACCGTTCAATGTCGTCATTTCCTGTCGCTCGTTGTACTCTTGTCAGCAGGGATCAGGTAGCCGACGCCGCGTATGGTTGTAATCAGTTCAGGAAACAGCTTGCGGCGCAGATGATGGATATACACCTCCACCGCATTGCTTTCGACCTCCTCTCCCCAGGCATATAGCTGCTCTTCGAGCTGGGCGCGCGACAACACTCTTCCGGCGTTGAGCATCAGCGCGTGCAGCAGTGCAAATTCGCGGGCCGACAGCTCGACCGGTTTGTTGCGGTACAGCACGCGATGCGCGGCGGGGTCAAGTTCGACGCCGGCGACCTTGCAGCAGCGGTTGCGGCCTTGCCGCTGGCGCGGCGTATCAGCGCACGCAAGCGCGCCGCCAGCTCGCCCATGTCGAACGGCTTGACCAGATAGTCGTCCGCGCCGGCATCCAGTCCCTTGATGCGGTCGTCCACCGTATCCATCGCGGTCAGGATCAGCACCGGAACCGGGACATTGCGGCTGCGCAGACGGCGCAGCACCTCCAGCCCGGACAGGCGCGGCAAGCCCAGATCCAGCACCACCGCGGCATAAGGCTCGGTGCCGAGCGCCTGATCTGCCGAAACACCGTCCTGCATCCAGTCCACGGCGTAGCCGGACTGCTTCAGGCCGGCCTGGATCGCATCGCCCAGCAGGGCGTCGTCTTCGACTCACCAGTACGCGCATCATTCACCTCGAACTTGAAACCGGTCAATCAGTCGTCGTCTGCTGTTCGGCCTGCGACGCACTGCCGCTGGCGTGACCAGGCCGGTTGCCGGATAACCAAACCAGAATGCCACAACAGCTGCCAGTATTATGACACCCAGCCAGCCATATGAGCGACTGATGCCTTGCATCCGGCTCCGCGGATTTTGAAACCGGTGATCATCGAACGCACCAGATTCTCGCGATGCATCACGCTGCTCACCAGCACGCCGGCGATGTGGAGCACGACCACCGCCAGCATCGCATTGGACGCGAACTCATGCAGCTCTTCCACCGCATCGCCGCCAATATCCTGGAACACCATCACCCCGGTCACGCCGGATGCGATGCCCAGCGCCAGCAGCAGCCAGATCGCCACGCTGCCCGCCGGATTGTGCCCCACATAATGCGCGGGCTTGCCTTTGAACAGCGAAAGCACATAGGCAACGATTTCGCCGGGCTTGAACAGGAAAGAGCGGAACCGCGCATAGCGCGTGCCGAAAAAGCCCCACAGCAGCCGGAATGCGATCAGCCCCAGCAGGGTGTAGCCGAGCACCACATGAATATCGCGGTAACGCTCCGATTCGGCGGTCAGAAAAGCGCCGGCAAATGACAGCACCAGCAGCCAGTGAAAAACCCGCGTCGGCACATCCCAGACCAAAATACGTTTGACTCATGATGATCTCCTTTTATGTTGGTTAATTGGGGATTCTGATGTTGCGTTCGCTGAAATTGCCGCTCTCCGCCTGCGTGTGGCAGGCCGCGCAATTGGCCGGACTTTTCACCTTGGGGTTGTTCCAATCGCGCGCGACACTTCGTCATGCTTGTTCCTGAACCAGCGGGTTTCGGTGATGCGCAATGCCGGCTTGCCCCTGATGCGACTGCACAAACTTCTCGCCGCCGGCATTCTGTTCCAGAAAACCGCTTATCTCGCGTGCGGTCGCCGCATCCAGGCTGGCATCGCTGCCGAAGTGCTTGTCCAGCCCGGACATCAGCGCGCGCCATGATTCGGCGGGAAGCAGACGCGGCGGATAGGCGACGTGGCAGGACCCGCATTCGTCCTTCCACTTGGCATTGGTGACGGTGGACACATATTTGCTTGCCCTCTCTCGTCGTCATCTTCTTCAGCCATGGCGACAGACATCGTGACTTCCGCCAGCAACGCGGCAACAGCGAGCTCCGTGAAAAATTTCCGATAATTGAACAACATGACAGTCTCCTTAATTTTTGACGGTGAGCAGATAGGTGAGCACATCGCCTTTTTCCTGCGGCGTGCAGACACGGTCCAGCACATCGTTGCAATTGCGCTTGAACCATTTTTCCACTTTGGCGGTATCGGTGAACCGTTCCGCATTCGCGGCAGGCGCCAGCGGCTGGATGGCCTTGCCGGTCTTGGCATGTTTGCCGGCAGCGGCGGGATTGTCGGTATGGCAGGAAGAACAGCTCAATTCGTTACCGTGTGTTTGCTTGAAGAATTTCTCCCCGCGCGCGGGCGAAAATCCCTGGAAAGACGGGATGCCTGCCTGCGCATCGCTTTTGATGGCCGCCAGCACCTCGTTGGGCGTTTGCGCAAAAGCAGACAGCGACATCAACCCCGCGACAGCCACAAACAGCAAAACAGAAACATGAAGTACGCGAAACATTTTGATCTCCTTGGAATTGCACTGCGAGGCGTGCAAGATAGAAGATCAATCTTAAGGATGCTTAAGAACCTCTGATTAGTCCCGCATGGCCGCGCATTCGGCTTTGCGGGATGGGATGCTAGAAAGGCGACGACGCGAATGGTCATTCCCTTCGCTAGAAGCCTGACACCGCAGACCGCCCGCAAAGCCAATGCCCTTGCGGGTTGCGACAAAAACGGGCGCTCGCTGTACTCCTTGGCATCGTAGAATGACTACGACCGGCGTCGTGCGCCTTGCGATCATCCCGTTTTTGCAGCCACGCGTTCATGATGGACTTAATCAGAGTTCTTAAGTGCAGAAAATATTCCTCGACGGGATGCAAGACATCGCCTCGCCGCACCGGCGGCTGTCACTTTTTCTTGGATATAATCACGCCTCCAAAAATAATCAGGCTCCGATACATCTGGATTCCCATCATTCAAAGTGCTCATAACTCGCTGTTTACCAAAATGACACGCCATACCGTCCGCAAATCATTGCTTGTCATCGGCCTGGTTTTATCCCCTGTGGTATCCGCCGCTGAAACCCCGGGTTACATTTCAATCGCAGAGCCAAAGACTATCAGCGAGCTATGGCTGAATCCCGGGTTTTACTCCTACCACTTCCAGAAAGAGAAGGGATTCAACAACAGTAATTTCGGTTTGGGCGGAGAATACCGCTATACGACTACAAGTTCAGTCATGGTCGGGATATTTGATAACAGCGACAGGCAAACTTCCCGTTATGCCGGCTGGTGCTGGCAACCGGTCAAATTGGGTCCTTCACGTTTTGGAGCAGTAATTGGGGCTATTGATGGTTATCCGCACATGCAGAATGGCGGCTGGTTTATGGCGGTCGTACCCACAGCCAGTTTTGAGTACAAGAACATCGGAGCGAACCTGTTGATTGTGCCCGGCTACAAAGACAGGGTGCATGGCGCGATTTCCCTGCAGTTGAAATTCCGGGTGTTTTAGCGGGAAAGACCAGAAATAGATATTGATCAGGCACAGAACGGATCGAGAGGAATCATATGGCTATCACACTTGCGTTTGATGTTTATGGCACGCTGATAGACACACACGGCGTGATATTCGAGCTGGAGAAACATGTAGGCGATAAAGCATCTGAATTCTCCCGCACCTGGCGCGAAAAGCAGCTCGAATATTCATTTCGTCGCGGTTTGATGCGGAATTATCAAAACTTTTCCGTATGCACCCGCGATGCGCTCGATTACACAAGCGCCTGCTTCAAATCCCCGCTGAGTCGTGAAGCCAAGGAAGAACTGCTGGGCGCATATAGCGCATTGCCTGCATTCGATGATGTCTCAGACGGGCTGGCTAGTGCTAAGGAATCCGGCTATAGAATATTCGCGTTCTCAAACGGCAGCCGCGATGCGGTAGAAGCATTGCTGATGCATGCCGGTATCAGGGACTATTTTATCGATGTGGTGAGTGTCGATGAGATCAAGTCCTACAAACCCAACCCTGATGTATATCGACATTTTTTAAAAAGGGCCGGATCTTCGGGAACCGATAGCTGGCTTGTCTCCAGCAACCCTTTCGATGTGATCGGGGCTGTTTCTTCCGGGATGCGGGCCGCATGGGTCAAGCGTTCGCCGGATGCATTGTTCGATCCGTGGGGTATCGAGCCGACACTCATCGTACACAGCCTTTTGGACCTGACTGAACAAATCAAACAGAAACTTTGATGTACTGTGTCAACCGGAACGAATGGAGAATCTTTCGTTACCGCCAACTGTGCATCCGATGGATTGAGGTATTTGCCACCGATGGGCATAATGTCGCTAGGGGGAGAAAATGCGGACGTTCTTGTTTTTTGCGGTCCTGTTTGCGATGTTCATTTTTGCAATCGTGGCCGGATACAATCCATCGCTGATCGACAAGGAATTCAACAAGATCAAACAGCCTATCGAGCAACACTTTGCAGAAAGACGGGATGAGGCTTGGCGTGCGGCAAAGGATAGGGAGTGGCAGATTTGGAAAAAGAACATACACCTGCCTTCCGACTGCGCAAATCCTCGCAGTTCTTTGCGCGAGATGGAGTGCAAGAACCTTTGGCAGTCCCAAGCCGACACTTTCGAGCGCATCTGGGAAAACAAGGTCGCCAGTGGCTGGAAGCCGGAAGGTGTTGATTGAAGGTATTGCATCACTAAAGCTGGTACCAACGCGAAACCGCAACACTTACTTTTTACATAGCAGGAAATTCCGCTTGCGGGCGCAGACACTGAACTCCGGATCAGCGGACCACACACTTTAGCCCTTGCGCTTTTCCAGTTCTTCCCAACGCGCCATTGCCGCCGACACCGCCGTCTGGATTTCCTCGATGCGTGTTTGCAGTTGCCTGGCGCGTTTCGCATCGCTGCGATAGATCGCGCCATCAGCAAGTTGCGCCGAGATGCCTGTTTGTTCCCGCTCCAGCTCCTCGATGATTCTGGGCAATTCTTCCAGTTCGCGTGCATCCTTGAAACTGGTTTGCTTGCAGGTTTGGTTTTTCAACCGGCGCTGTTGCCGCACGGGGCGGCGTTGAAACGGGCGGTTTGGCAGATGCTGCCGAAGCCTGATATTTTTTCACCCGCACCCAATCCTCATAGCCGCCGACATATTCGATCAGCTTGCCGTCCCCCTCGAACGCGATCACCTGCGTGACCACATTGTCGAGAAAGGCGCGGTCATGGCTGACCAGGAACAATGTGCCGTCGTAATTCGCGAGCAACTCTTCGAGCAGTTCCAGCGTCTCGATATCGAGATCGTTGGTCGGCTCGTCGAGCACCAGCACGTTGGCGGGCTGGGTGAACAGCCGCGCCAGCAACAAGCGGTTGCGCTCGCCGCCGGAACAGCTCTTCACCGGCGAACGGGCGCGCTCGGGCGCGAACAGAAAATCGCCGAGGTAGCTGATCACGTGCTTCTTCTGCCCGCCGATCTCGACGAAATCCGAACCCTGACTGATGGTGTCGGCGAGTGTCGCGTCATCGTTCAGTTGCGCGCGCAACTGGTCGAAATAGGCCACCGAGATCTTCGTGCCGAGCTTCACCTGCCCTTTGTCCGGCTGCAGCTCGCCGAGGATGATCTTGAGCAGCGTGCTCTTGCCGCAGCCGTTCGGGCCCAACAGGCCGATCTTGTCGCCGCGCTGGATGCGGCAGGAGAAATCGTCGATGATCTTGCGCCCGCCATATGACTTGCAGACATTGGTCAGTTCCGCGACCAGCTTGCCGGAACGCTCGCCGCTATCCACGCTCATCTCGACCTTGCCGACTTTCTCGCGGCGCGCTGCGCGCTCGCGACGCAATTGTTCCAGGCGCAGCACGCGCCCCTCGTTGCGGGTGCGGCGGGCCTTGACGCCCTGGCGTATCCACACTTCTTCCTGCGCCAGCACCTTGTCGAACTTGGCATTGACCACTGCCTCGTCGCTCAGCATGCGTTCCTTGATTGCCTGATACGCGGAAAAATTGCCGGGAAAACTGGACAGCTTGCCGCGATCCAGTTCGACGATGCGCGTCGCGACATTGTCCAGGAAGCGCCGGTCGTGCGTGACGAACAGCACCGCGCCGTTGAAATTGTTCAGCAGCCCTTCCAGCCATTCGATCGAGGCGAAATCCAGATGGTTGGTCGGCTCGTCGAGGATCAGCACGTCCGGCTCGGCCACCAGCGCCTGCGCCAGCGCGACGCGTTTGCGCTGCCCGCCGGACATCTCGCCTATGCGTTTGTCGGCATCCAGATCGAGTTTGCTGATCGCAGTCTCGATGCGCGCTTCGACCTTCCATCCGTCCTGCGCTTCCAATTCGGTCTGCAACAGCTGCATCTGTTCCAGCAGTTTTTCATAGTCTGCGTCCGGCACTGAAAGCTGGTGGGATACATGGTGATAATCGTGCAGCAGCTTTTGCAATGCGCCCACGCCCTTGGCTACCGCATCGAACACTGTGTCATCGGCATCCAGCACCGGCTCCTGGCTGACGAGGCAGATGCGCGCGGTCGGCGCGCGCCATACCAGCCCATCGTCCAGATTGGCCTGGTTCGCAAGCACACGCATCATGCTCGACTTGCCGCCGCCGTTGCGCCCGATCAGGCCGACGCGTTCACCCTCGTCGAGCTGGAAATCAGCATGATCCAGCAGCGCGACGTGACCGTAGGCGAGACACGCCTTGTCCAGAGTGATAAACGGCATAGAATATTTTAAAAAGATGGATTGATAAAAACAGTCTAACGTAGACCGGATGGATTACAGCTTGTTCCCTGCAGTCATTTTCTTCAGATCATCGATGATCTGTTTGGAGTGGCGCGAGGTTTCCACACTCAGATACACTTTATTGATATTGCCTTGCGGGTCGATCAAAAAGGTGTAACGGCGCGCAAACTTGATAACAAACAGATTCATCAGCGCGCCATATCGCTCCGCCGTTTCGGCGGTGCTGTCGGCCAACAGCGGGAACGGCAGATGATATTTCTTGGCGAATTCCGCATGGCTGTTCGTATCGTCCACACTCACGCCCACCACCTGCGCGCCGAGTTCGGTGATCTGGTGCAGGTCATCGCGAAAAGCGCACGCCTCCTGCGTGCATCCCGGCGTGTCGTCCTTGGGATAAAAATACAGCACCAGCCACTTGCCGCGATAATCCTGCAGGACATGCTGCCGGCCATTCTGATCCGGCAGATTGAAGTCAGGAGCGGGCTTGCCCACTTCCGGCAATTCACCGGACCGCGCCGCGCGTGCGACGAACAACGCCGCAAACACGATCAATGCAACAACAATTGCCAGCCATTTCATGTCAAATCCCTCAATTTGGCCCTCAATTTGGTAAGTTCCGGAAACTCCAGAAGCGCAGCAAAAACACGCTCAGTAACGATAGAACTCCAGCGAATAAAAACGCGACTCCGGCATTCCAGTAATGCCATACCGTGCCGAACAACACTCCGGCAGGAATAGCACTCATACCCACGGCGAGATGATACCAGCCAAACGTAGTGCCGCGCTCACGCTCATCGGCATACAGGCTGATCAATGCCCGTTCCGAGCCCTCACCCAGGGCGCCGGCGTTATCCATCATACGATGATACCCGTAACAAACCCGTGTATATCCGTATGCGCGCTGTCCGCCAGCAAAGCGTCGCGCGAGGCATCGCGCATTCCCTTTCCGGCGCGATCCAGACTGCGCAACAGCAACAGTGCGCCCCAGCTCGATACCAAGCCCAACAGCGGGCGCGCAAGGTTGGACAAGCCATAGCCGAACACCATTAGCCTCTTGCGCCGGCCGTGTTCGAAATCCGAATAGCGCCCCGCCCACAGCTTCAGGAAACTCGCCGCGGCATCCGCCACCCCTTCCACCAGTCCCATTATCACCGGCCCCGCGCCAAGTACAGTGGCGACCAGGATCGGGATGAACGGCGTCACCATCTCCGAAGCCATATGGTTCAGTAAACTTACCAGGCCGATGGCAATCACGGTGGCGGGTAATTTGCGTTGGAGTCATTTGCGCTGAAGCATGCTGGATGTATAGCGTTTGCGCTAGAATGCACGCACTGCTCCAGCAGTGCAAGTTGTCCTCGTAGTTAAATGGATATAACCGGCCCCTCCTAAGGGTCAATTACAGGTTCGATTCCTGTCGAGGACGCCAAATTGCTGTGTTACTTCATCCATCACATTTCACGAAATCCGCATATTTGCTATCGTTTAGTGGTTATTATCATTTCACGCCGTCTTTTCCCGTCTATTGCAATCTGCCCCCGTTTGGGGGTATCAAGTCTACACACCGATAGAAGATCGGGATGATTAAGCCACTCGAAAAAATGGATGCAGATATTTTGTATTGACCTTCCGCTTTCGACACATTATGAATACTCGATTTTCTCCGAAACGGGAGCTCGACGTTTGGACAAGAACAACGATACATCAGCTGCTAACGTATTCTATGCTCGATATCGGCTTGGATTATGGGGCCTTTTAGTTGATCGACCAATTTTCCAGATGGGGAGTACAGGAAGCTCGTCGGTAAACCTTCCAGCCCGCCGAAATCTCCGGCGGTGTCTTCATTACCGAACACGATGGGGTAGGAGATGGATTTCTTGTTGATTACGTCGATCACTTCCTTGCGACTTCCATACATCACCGCCACGCCAATCACCTGCAAATCCTTGTGCCGCCGCTGCAACGCAACGAGATCGGGAATTTCCTGTAGGCAGGGCGGGCACCAGGGCGCCCAGAAGTTGATCAAGACCCATTTGCCTTGCAAACCAGACAGGGTGAATTGCACGCCGTCCTTGTCCCTGAGGCTCCAGTCGTCAGCCCATGCCGCATGCGCAAGGCTCAGGACAAGCAGTAGTGCCGTGATCAGAACTCCGTTGGGGGATGATAAATATTTCTCCGAAATATTCATGTTTTCAATTGGAATCTTTGCGGTTTTATTCGAATGATTTTTTGATTCCCAGTGTCAAGGTATAGCGCGGGCTTAACTGCAGAGAGTTGACGTTCTGGTATACGGGCAGCTGGATGAAGCCGTAAACGGATGTTCCTCCGCCAACCCGGACCAAGGCACCGGGAGCAAGATATACCAGTGTTCCACCTGTTGCTGAACCACCGGTCAATGCGTCGGGCGGTGTAGCTGCAGTTCCGCTGTCCGCTCGGCGATTGATGAAATTCAGTTGCAGCATCGGGGTAAATTTGGCGCCGAATTTTGCATGGCGTATGCCGGTGTTCAGCGAATAGGTATCACCCGGAGTGTAATCCTGGCCGCCGATGGTTTTGGTCGCAACAGCATGTTGCACAGTACCCTGCGCGAACCAGCCATACTCCTCTATGGTTCCAGTAAGAAATCCGCCAAAAATAACGTCGGTCGAACCGGTGCCGATCTGCAAGCTGCGGTCCAGCGGCGTGTTTAATGCGTCACCGGCGTTGAAATTTGCATTGGTGCTTCCGGTCGGCAACTTGATTCCAACAATGATCCCTGCAGTCTTGTCGGCGGAGAAACCGGTGTATCTTCCGATGACTCGAACATCACCTAAGCCGATTTCAGATGAAGACGAGTAACTACCTCCTGTGAGGTCCAGGGTCCCAAACGTGCCATGCTTCCGCTGAACGAATGGAAACTGGGTGTCTACTCCCCAAGTGTCGGTGCAGTAGTTGAGCGATGCAGTTGCCGTTCGTGTGACAGTGTAATCTTCGACTTCCTGACCTGCACCTTGAAGTTGGCCGATTAACGCAGAAGATGCCGTGTTGGTGCCATAACGCTGCTGGTTCTGATTGACATAACTGTAAGACAAGTCGGCAGTAAAGCCGGGGGTCGTGCTGACACCCTGTGTTCCCCACTCCTTTGACAAAGTGTCTCCACAGGCAGCGCAAGCCTGGGCTTCAGTTGCATGGAACAGCATGGCAAATGAAAGTAATTGTGCAGACGGAAGCCAGAATTCTGGCGTACTGAATCCGCCTCTGCCTTCCGATATCCGATATCGACATGTGGTTCGTCCTGAATAATTTGACGTACTGAAAACAGAGGGAGGCTTACGCCTCCCTCCGGTGATATAATAATAAGCTTACCATGAGATCTTGGTCGCCGTGGCCCAGCCTTCGGGTCGGCATCCGGTCTTGTTCATCAGCACAGTGATAGCGCCGCGCAGTGCTGCGCCCATGGTAGTGGTCGACAATTGCATTGTTGGTCGGACGATCTTTTCTTGGGCGAAACGATGTCGAAGGTGTCTGCTTCAGCAACCGCGACGTTATACGTTTGCATTCCGTACAATGTGTTCTTCGGATTGCCGTTGATGTACACGCGATCCCAGATGCCGGCGATCGGATGCAATGCGACCGGCATGTTGATGTTGGCGTTCACGAAATAGATGCGCACACGCTCGCCCGGTTTGGCCTGGAGTACCTGGCTCGGCATTCGGGATCATGTACCGGATCGTAATGAAGACATCTTGCCGTTGATCGAGCGAACCCGTCCAGACCGTCGTTGTTCAGCATGGCCTTGTAGTTCTCCGCATCGGGAAAGTATTGGCTCTGGACCAGGAGATATTCGCGGTCTGGCTTGGGAAAGGCCTTGCTGTAGCCGCCTTTGGGATCGACCATGATCACGCCGTACATACCACGGGCGATGTGCTGAACCATCGGGCTTGCGCCGCAGTGGTACATGAATACGCCGGGAACCTTGGCCTCGAATATGAAATGTTTCGTTTCACCAGGCTTGACCGGAGCGAATTCATTCAGCACGTCAACCTGTGCTGCATGGAAATCCATCGCGTGCGAGTTCTTGTTCTCGGGCGGATTGATCAAAGTGAAATCGACCGTATCGCCTTCGGTTACACGCACGAATTTCCCGGGTATGGCGCCGTCGAAGGTCCAGGCCGGATATTTTGTGCCCTTGTTGTCGATCGTCACTTCCGTTTCCATGGCCGTCATGGTCACTTTGACGGTTTTTGCCAGGACAGTCTGTGACGAGAACAATCCGGCTATCGCCACAAGGGCGATGGTGGTCTTTGTTAATGTGTTCATAATCTACTCCCTCAGGGTTGTAAAAATTTAAGATTGACTACGTTGCTGCATATTGTTACTTCTCTCTGCCACTTCTTCTCCTCCTTAGTTAGTGTTGCATTAACCTCACTACTTGTACCGCCGGACTTCGCTTCATGAACCGAATTTGCATTTGCACAACGTTCGCAGGTACTGGACCATGTCATGGATCTCGTCATCACTGAGGGTGTCGCCCCATGGGGGCATCAGCACCGACTTGTCTATGGCAAGCCCGCCTTCCTTGATGACCTTGAACAACGTCTCGTCGGAGCGGGTGGACATGGCCTTGGCATCGGTGTGGTCACGCGGCTGCACCGACATGTCGCGGATGTTGACGCCCTTGCCGTTTCCTTGCATGCCGTGGCACTGGACGCAATAGGTCTTGTAGTTGTCAGCGGCGGTTTCTTTGGCTTGGGCCGGAAGCCGACAGGGCCATTGCAGCCAGCAACAGCGAATGATTTTGCTATTTGTCATTTCCACTCTCCTTGGCGAGCAACTCCAGGTAATGCACCATTTTCTGGATATTGGCGTCCGACACATGTTTGTTCGGCATCCATATCTTTGGATCCCAGGCCTGCGGACTGCGGATGATAGCTCGCGATGTACTCCGGTTGCAGGCGTTTGGCCGCGGTGTAGAGTTCCGGGCCGGAGAAACCGCCGTATTCCGGCTCGATGAAATGGCAGGCCATGCAGCCCATGAACTTGTCGAAAGCCATTTCTCCCATCTGTTTCGAGATCGTGCCGGATTCGATCTTTTCCTTGGCGATCAGGTCGTCATGCGGCTTCAGCTTCATCAATTCGTCTGCCACTGCCACCGCATCGCCTTGGAAAGCGCGACATGGTTGCCAAGTGTCGCTGCATCGATCTCGTCGCTTTTCGCGCCGGGCTTGATGTGGTTGCCATAAACTCCCGGCCGGTCGTATCGCGTCGCGGTTTTTGCAGCCACGCCACCAGCCATTCCTGGCGGTACTTGTTGCCCGCATAGAACAGATCAGGTCCCTTCCTGTCCCAAAGCGCTTGCAAGGTCTGCGGCGCCGGACCCGTTAGGTTGTGGCAGGAGGCACAATCCTTCTGCAGCATTCGACTCCATCTCCCGCAGTTGCAACCGGCGGCAGAACCAGAAGGCAGGAGGTCACAGCGAGATGACGAAACAATTTTTGAGCAATTTTCTCCATGTTTTTCCTCCGTCTTTCGTGTTTGTACGACTGGCTGCCCTGCGAAACCCGGGCTGTTGAATATGCCATAGCCCTGTTTCATCGATTCGCTATAGAAGAAATTGGGTCGTAAGTGGCGTCCTTGTCTTTCCAGCATACCATGGCTCCTTCGGGAATGCCTTCATATTCGACTACCGTCATCGGTCCGCCCATCATGCCGCCGTTGTTCGACATGTGCCTGTCGACATGGTCATGCACCACGAAGCGTGCCGGGTTGTTCATCTTGACGATCACGTCAAAACGTTCGCCGGGCCCGACCGGCACGGTGTCGACATAGTAGGGATTGGCAAGCGGGTATCCATCCTTGGCAACGATCAGCATGTCGTGCCCGTGCAGATGCATCTGGTGGGTTTCATCCCCTGCGCCGTAACATCCGGATTCGCAATACATCGCCCTTTTTTACCCGAATCGGCTGCGTCATCGGAAAAGATTTTCCGTTCACCGAAAAATAATCTGCAACATCCTGGGGCGTGCCACCTTTGCCGTAATGATTGGCATAAGGCGATTCCCAGGCTGCTCAGCATCATGATGACCTCTTTGGTGACATTCTTTTCCAGCGCACTCGGCTTTTTCGGATCAACGATCAGCGGCCCCCACATGCCGCGCAAGGCGACATGCTCCCAAACGTTGACATGGCAGTGATACCAGAGGCTTCCCGGCCGGTCGGTCTTCAATTTGTAGGTGAATGTCTCGCCCGGCTGGATCGCCTCCTGGGTGACGCCGGGCACGCCATCGTTCTGCCAGCTTCCCGTCTGGTTGATCCCATGCCAGTGGATGGTATGCGGCAGCGTCGTGTTGTTGGTAACATGAACCGTCACATCGTCGCCTTCCTTGACGTGGATCAGCGGCCCTGGTACTTGTCCATTGAACGCGAATACCTTGTTGCTAAAGCCCGGAGCGACGTCGATAGACACTTCATCGATTGTCAGGTTGAACTCGCGCTGCTCTGCCCAGGCCAATGCCGGAAACATTGCGATAAGGAAAGCCATCATTCCTAAAACTGGTTTAATCAGTCTCATGTTTATCTCCCTTTTTTTGGTATATTTCAAATACATCTTTTAGTTAAAAAAAATCAACTTTTTAACTAAACAAAAATTCAATAATTAACATCGATCAGCAGCTTTCTATAAACTATACCCAACCTTCAATTCTCGAACTCCGGGAACCTTAAAGACGCCTTGCAGACTAACTAACTCTTTGCGATGCAAACTAGCAATCTTTATTACGAGCTTATTGCCTTCAGGCGTGAGGTGAATCTCAACCTCACGCTTATCAACGGTTCCTCTCTGCCTATAGATTAGCCCCAGCTTCTCACAACGCGAAGCAAGTGAAACAACACCGTTGTGTTGAGATTGCAATCGTTCAGCTAATTCGCCAACTGTTGCCCAATTCCGACCTTTATAACCCTTGACATGAAGCAACAAAAGATACTGAAGATTGGTGATCCCATATTTATGTGTCAGATCCTCGCTAAATCTCAAGAAGCATCGCAGCTGATATCGAAAGTCGGAGAGCGCCTCAATCTCCTTTTTACCAAGTGCAGCGACTCTCGCCATGACCGAATATATTATTTGATGTATGTTGAATATATTTTTACATCACAATATGATATTGTCAATATGTGATATATAAATTATTTATCTGTCACACCTTAAATTCATTAACAGGAGCAGTCATGGAGTCTGAACTAATTGATGAAGAAGGATATTTAATAGATCCGATCAAATGGAATGAATCGGTGGCGGTTGAATTCGCCCGCCAGGAAGATATTCAGCTTACTAAAGATCATTGGGATGCGATTTATTTCATGCGCCAATATTACGAGGAACATCAAGTAGCACCGGATGTTCGTCATGTGATGAAGCATCTTGCAGACAATTGTGGCCATGAATCGCGCAATAAGGTTTTCGAGCTTTTTCCATATGGCTACGTGAAGCAAGCTTGCAAGATTGCTGGCATGAAGCGGCCAAGGGGCTGGAGTACAGGCTGATTCAAGAGATAAACCCAGGCACCATGTAAAACCATTGGTATTTTTGTCTGATTGGCAGCGCAAGCAATATTAGCCTGTATTGTTCTGGTGTCCATAACCCTTAAGCCTTTTCCAGGTTAACGCCATGCTTGAAATATTGTGAAGCCATAATGAGTTCAGCCATCGCTTCCCGGAAAGAATACCAGCCAGGAATCTGCAGCGCCGACTAGCAGGCTTAGGCCGTCCCTAGACGGCCTTGCGCATGAGTCAGCATCAAATTCTCTAGCCGCGATAACCGAATCTGGAGAGAAGTAGGCAATGACCTCACAATGGAGACGGCCTTCCGATTCGTGCCTAATGAATACTGCTAATTCTTTGGCACTATCGGCTTTCCCATACGCCGATAAAAAAAATGCTTCAATTTTTTCTAGCGAATCCCCGGCTAACATTGCGTCACCGAGGTTTTTTTTGAACCAAATACTCACCAAGACTCCAACGCTCAAAAAGTTGTTTGATGGACCTGCCGGTAGGCAGTATTAAAAATGATTCGGCCTGCCCTTATTAAATCATTATCTGTGGATGATCGGGATTGATTTAAATGAAGGCTTTGCCTTCTTGGATTCCTTCGCGATGTCGGCTATTGTGTATTTGTCGAGCGCGTCCAGGAAGCCAGCTTGCGCGTTGACTATGACGGATTTAAGACTGCATGAGCGGGATGTGACGCACTTGTCCGTGGCCGGATTGAAACAATTGAGCAAATCGAAATCGGGTTCAGTTGACCGCACCACATCCCCTATCAGAATTTCTTTTGCGGGACGGGCGAGTTTGAGTCCGCCGTGCCTTCCCCTGGTTGTCAGAATGTAGCCTTTGAGTCCCAGACTGTGTACCACTTTCACTAGATGATTACGCGAAATCCTGTAAAAGTCGGCCAGTTCAGTGATCGTCACGATTTCATCTTCCCGGCCGGAAAGATAAAGCAATACGCGCAGCGAATAATCTGTGTACAGGGTTAAACGCATTCCATACCTTTACTGGTTGAGGCATTGTTAAACTCCCCTAACGGCCTAATGTGGTCTTCACATTCTCGCCGGTTCGCCATGCCAAATCGTTCATCACCAGGCGTTCTGCACCAAATTAGATTATTGTTTCCGATCACTTACCGATCGGTGGCCAGCAATTGCCTGATGTCCTCTACCAATAGCTTAGTTTGCTGCCCGTAACGAGATAGCAAAACTGGACGGCCTTTGGGACCGATCAAAAATGTACCGTCTGAATGAAGCATCGTATAGCCGCCTTTCTTGTAATACTGCTTCTCATAGCTGACTCCAAACGACTTGGCTGTCTGTGCGGTGGCCTGTGCGTCGCCATACAAGCCAAGGAACGAGGGATAGAAAGCGGGAACAAACTTCGCCAGCAATTCGGGCGTGTCGCGCTCCGGATCAACTGTGACAAACAACACCTGCACCCGATCCGCATCTTTGCCGAGCATGCGCATAACCTGTGATAGGTCGGCCAGCGTGGTTGGGCATGCCACAGGACAGTGGGTATAACCGAAAAACATCACCACCACCTTGCCCCTGAAATCAGCCAGGCTGCGGATCTTGCCATTAAAATCGGTAAGGTGAAAATCAGCCTGCCCAAGCGGCACAGTAACATCTATCGCGTGATAGGACGAAGGCAGCTCGTGCTGCCCGCAAGCGGGCAGCTGCAAGATGCACAACAACAAGAATAATTTACGCATCGACATTTCAACTCCTTGAAGAACCTTGTGCGCGAAGGCACCAAGGTGATCTATGCATCCTCAGTGTAATTCACCATCTGAGATTCCAGCTTGTTGAACCTTGCCTTCATGCATGCATGGTCCGCCAAAGAAATCAGGGCGGGTCATTTCTTACGTAATGAGTTATCCGGCAACAGCAGATAATGTTCGCTGCTCTCCTTAGTGCCATGAAGGATTCGGCTAACGGTAATGCCCTTGCCATCCTGATCGATTACGATCTCATAATACTGGTAATTCTTGTAAACCTCCTCGATGTTCAAATACTGTCCTGGCTCCCAAGGTTGCTGTCCGGGATCGAAATCGTTGAAGTAATACGGAGTCCCAGCCGTGAATTCATCTGCGAGCCAGGTCGCGCTGGCTGCATGAGGAAGTGCAATCAGGTAAAGTGCCGCAAAAGCATGACTTGGATTAAACATGTGCAGTCCGGCATCAGAATGAAAAATCCATTTCAGCTGTCACATTTCGACTCGGCAGCAGAAAGTATGAGTAGGCCTTTTCGTTCAGCAGATTACTGACGGCCAGTGCTCCTTCCACACCCTTGGCAAACTCATAGCCGAGTTTTGCATTCACCGTGGTATGGGCGTCATAGCTACCCGGCACTCCCTCTACCACATCGGTATTATGTGCAGTGAAAAAAGAGTGACTTACGTAGCGCGTATCCAACGCGCCTGACCATGCACCTTGCCGAGCAGTCAGAGCGATGCCGGCGATGTTTTTGGGCGAATCGGTCAAACGTTTACCCACGCTCCCGGGATCGGCATCATTTTCCAGCATCTCTGAATCGATATAGGCGTAGTTGGCATCCAGCTCCAGCCAGCTTGATAATCTGCTGGCTGCTGCCAGCTCTATCCCGCGTATCCTGGCTTTCCCGGCATTGATGCGTAGCGATAGTGCCGGCGGCGTAATTATGACTTGTTTCAAGTAAATAAGATTGCTGAGTCGAGTTTCGTAATAGGTGGCTGTGACCTTGGTGCTTTCGGTGATTCGGATCTCGCCGCCGGCCTCCCAGGTACTGCCATACTCGGGTTGCAGATTCGGATCACCTTGAGTTGTTCTAGTGGGGGTGATAGACGTTGTATACATATCTTCATTCGTCGGCGCTCGAAATGATCTTCCCAAAGAGGCGCGCAGGGTTGCAGCTTCAGTTAGCTTGTAAACCGCAGAGAATTTGGGACTGAAGGCTGTTGCACTACGCGTCGGATAAACCGTGGTGCCATACCCTGTGACACTGGCATCACCTTTGGTTTGCCAATTATCCAGCCGTCCGCCGAGGTAAACCGTGAGTGCATCCGCCGCATTGATCTCGTCCTGTGCAAAAACGGAAGTGGTGGTCGAATCGCCATTGTAGCTACTGGTCACGGCAGTTTTTGTATCAGGATCGCGCCAGTCGGTAAGTGTGTAGACTTGCTGATTAGCAGTATCATTATGCAGCGCCAACCCGGTCACCAGAACCTGCCGTGAGCCGACCGGAAAGGTCAACTGGGCTGTGCCGTCCAGTCCCGAGTTCGGGGTGTCATACAGGCTCCCTGAGCCGCTGTTCCATGTCGCGGCAGCACCTGCGAACGTAAAACTGTACGCGCGCTTGATCCTTGCAAGGTCTACCTTCAGTTCATAATCATTGCCCAAAGTGCCGTCATAGCCCGCAAAATATCGGGTTGCACCCTCATGCAGCGGTGAATTGTTGACGAAATTGGATTCAGACAATGCTATTGTCTGTCCGCTGATATCAATCGCGCCGCTCGAAACAGGCGCCGCCGCCCCATCTCTAAGATAGGTGTTGAACCGGGTGTAGCCTTGATTGGTTTCCTGATAGGTGATGCCGGCATAAATCTTGTCGCGGTCATTCAGGTCATAATACAGTTTGGCGGTCGCATTGGCAGAGTGCCAAGGCGTCGTACCTTTGTCGCCTACCAGATACGCTGGGACGCCATCTCTGGTGGTGATAGGCTGTGCGCCAGTGACAGGAATGAGAGGAGTACAGATAGAAGGTGCTGCGCAAGGCGGGGTTTTAACGACAAAATCATTCACGTAGCTGTCGCGGTTCTGGTAGCCGAGTCCCGCAACGATACCCAGCCCGTTATCCAGTTTCTCGCGATCATAGATGCTGGCATCCTCGCCGCTGGCATCGCCCCAGCCCTTCTTCACTTTTGCGACGAACTCATGTCTGTCGGGTTGTTTGGTAATGATGTTGATGACACCGCCGATGGCATTGCTGCCGTACAGCGAGGAGAATGCGCCGGGAACCACCTCGACTCGATCGATGTCTTCGACAAATGGGACTTGCCAGTTCACTTTTCCAGACCTGGCGTCCTGTATGGGCTGTCCGTCGAGCAGGATGAGCGTTCTGCTCTGGTCCACTCCGCGCAGCGACATGCCGCTCGTCCCTGAAGTCCCCTGCGACTGGCCGAGGGCGCCGTCCCGCAAATAGAGGCTGGGCACCTGGTCGAGTACATCGCCCAGCCGTGATACGTTCTTCTCCTTGATATCCTTGGCAGTCACCACCGTTACCGCGGCAGGCGCATCGGAGAGTGAAATTTTCGTTCTGGTTGGCGTAATAATCACCAGTTCCATCGGTTCGTTATCACCTTCTTCAGCTGCGCAAGCCGCATGGATCAAACCAAAAATGCAAATCAAAACAAAAATCACGCGCCCGCTATATAAATAGGTATTCATCGGAATCGCAATGGAAATTAATAATGTATATATTAGGTAAGTTGACCATATTCATTGCTGCCTGACTTGCGAAGTTTGCTGAAGCCAAGAGAACGGACATGCGCGACATGTTCTACGGCCCCATAAAAAAGGGCGGGATTAGCCCGCCCTTGATGCACTGACGGCTCAGTGGTGTTCTCTAGTAAATGTCGTGCATCGTGTTGTTGACGTTGAAGTGCCCGGTAGGTGTGACCAGCCTGGGATCAGTGATCACCTTCTTCAGTTTGCGTGTCTTGTCATCAACCACCACGATGGCAGATTTCTTGTCCGCAGCATTCCAGATCGAGAACCAGACTTCGTCGCCTGCCATATTGTATTCCGGCTGGACTACACGCTTGGCGCCTTCACCGAGGTTGGCCCATTCTGCGATCGGTAATACTTCGAAACCCTTATCAAGCGCGTTGATGTCGAACACCGCGACCGACTGGCTGATCTTGGCGTCACCGTTCAGCGGGCTGTCAACCCAAAGGTTCTTCGACTTCGGATTGGTCTTGATGAACAACGATCCGCTACCTTGGCCTTTCAAGGTTCGCACCACTTTCCATGCATACTGCTTGTGCTTGGCCGGGTCAGTGCCAATCAGGGAAATGGCATCATCACCCAGATGGCTGGTGGCCCAGACCGGCCCATATTTCGGATCGATGAAGTTGGCACCACGACCGGGATGCGGAGTTTTGCCGACTTCAACCACGGCTGCCAGCTTGTCTTCCTTGATATCGATCACCGCGATCTTGTTCGAGGCGTTGGCGGCATCCATGAAGTAACGCTTGCTGGAATCCAGGCCGCCGTCGTGCAGGAATCTCGGCGTATCGATCGTCGTCACCTTAAGGTTGTGCAGATCCGAGTAGTCAACCATCATCACTTTCCCGGTCTCTTTCACATTGACCATGAATTCGGGATGGAACTTGGAAGCCACAATGGCAGCCACGCGGGCCTCCTTGACATATTCATTGGTCTCGGAGGCAATCCCGCTGGTCACCACAATCTTCAACGGCTTCAACGTGTCGCCCTCCATGATCACGAACTGCGGCGGCCAGTAGGTGCCGGAGATCGCATATTTGTCATCATAGCCCTTGAACTTGGAGGTTTCCACCGAGCGGGCTTCAATACCGGTCTTGATTTCAGCCACGATCCCCGGGGTCGGCATCCACAGATCAATCAGATTGACCTTGGCATCTCGACCGGTCACGTACAGATAGCGACCGGATTCCGATATCCTGGAGATGTGGACCGCATACCCGGTCTTGAGTACCGTCACAATTTCCTTGGTGTCACCATCAATCAGTGCAACCTGACCCGCATCACGCAGCGTGACAGAAAACAAATTACCTATATTGAGGTTGTTCATCTTCTTGGTCGGACGGTCTTTAACCGGTACGATAACCTTCCAGGTAGCTTCCATGTCTTTTAAACCCATTTCGGGTGGAGCCACCGGCGTTTGTTGTACGTAAAGCGCCATAATATCGACGTCAATATCGCTCAACTCGCCGCTGCTGCCAAAGTTTGGCATACCGCCCGGCGATCCGTATTTGATGAATGTCTCCAGATAGTCGGTGCCCTTTTCCAGGGTAATATCCGGCGTCAACGGTTTCCCCGTCGCGCCTTTGCGCAGCACTCCATGGCAACCCGCGCAACGCTGGAAAAAAATCTGGCTGCCCTTGGCAAAATTTGCCTCGGTCATCTTTGGCGCTTTTGGATTTGCATCGACGTGCATCGGTTCAGCTGCATGTTCCGCTTCTTCTGCTGCGCCATAAGCCATGTGGATGACCAGCGGCAAAGCGGCCAGGACGGACAGTGCTGCAAGAATATTTTTACAATGCTTGTTCATAATCCCCTCCAATGCAATGTTAACATCCAGTAATTATAGAACTCGTCTGGAGTATGACAAACTACACGAGCCAGCTTCTCAGCGATCACGCACTACTTGGCCAGACCCAGAATGAAAGCAACCAGTTCCTTTTTATCTGCATCACTAAGCTTAGGTTGCGCAGGCATAGGCACAGGACCCCATACGCCACTGCCGCCCTTGGAAATTTTCGTGTTCAGTTTATCGGCTGCACCTGCATCACCTTTGTACTTGTCAGCAACTGCTTGCCAAGCTGGGCCCATCAGTTTTTTGTCAATTGCGTGACAACTGGTGCAACCATTTTTCTTTGCAATATCCGGCATATCCGCCGACATTACACTGCCTGTAAACGCCAAACCCGTCACTACTGCCATGCTTATGATGAAAGATTTCATTTTATTCTCCCATAGAGATATCAATATTTAGTAGACCCAATTTTGGATGTGCAACTTTTGTAAGAAGCAATCGCGTGTAAACCATATGGCCTCGGAAACTCCTAAACGACCGAGTAACATAAAACCTCGTAGTAAACACATACAACTCACTCTTGAGCAAATATCCCAAAACCCCGTATTACATGTATTCATAATACATGTATTTAAAATGCAACATATTCTTAAATAAGTCACTTGTCAAGAAAAATAATGAGTATCATTAAATCCTGAATTACCTCAGTACTTTCGTCAGTATTTCGATGGGAATGCGGCTTGAAGATTAATGCCTAACTGAGCCAATGAATACGCCCTCGGCCAAGGGATTGAGCCCTTTCCGGGATCTGTTCCCTAAAGGATATTGGATGAGAAAGTGTCTGCCTGACCACCACACCCCACCAGAAACGAAATCCTCAGAAACAACATATCCAATTGTCACATATTCTGTTTTTGAAGCCTGTAATTCAGCAGCACCAGCGTAACCAGCAGCAGCATAGCCACCGCGTTATGCAGTACTGCACCTGTGAGCGGCAAGCCGAGCAGCACATTGGAGATACCGAGCACAAACTGAATCACAACCAATCCCAACATGGCCTTGCCTATTGTGCGCAGCCTCCCCATTGCCATGACCCTGAACGACAGCCAGCTCAGGTAGAGAAGTGTAAGCAGCGCTCCAACCCGGTGCATCCAGTGTATCGCCGTCAGTTTTTCTACAGAAAGCGGCGGTCCGTATCTAGCCAGGCTGTATGAAAAATCCATCGCCGGCAGCAGCGAGCCTTTGCATAGAGGGAACCCGGTACAGGCAAGCGCGGCGAAATTAGAGCTTACCCAACCGCCCAGCAGGATCTGGACCAGCACCAACACCAGGCCAAGCCACGAAAAGACCCGCCAGCTCTGCATCACACCAGCGTCCACTTGGTTAATAACCGGCGCCATCTGGCGCAGTGCGATCCATGCCAGCAATATCAGAGTGGCGCTCCCGCCCGCAAGATGCACCGGGACAATGACCGACCGCGGCAGATGAGAGAAAGCCCAGATGCCGAAAGCCGCCAGAAATGCCATTAGCCCCACCAGCAAAGTCGGCAGCAATGGGGATTGTTGCAACTCCCTGCGCTTCTGCCACGATAGGCCGCATACCGCGATAGCCAGGATTCCCAGCAGCAACCCCACCATGTTCTGTAATTTCCACCGCCACGAGGTATGGTCGCGCGCGGCATCCGCTTGGGGCGGCTGCCTTTCCTTCAGCGCACTTTCCTCGTAGCAGGTCGGCCAGTTGGCGCAACCAAGACCAGCATCGGAAAGCCGCGCATAAGCACTGAAGACTACCGCGCAAAAAGCGAGCAAGCAGGTAGTCAAAACAAGTTTCAAATACATGCGATATTCACCTTAACCACCGCTATTTAGGGCAACCGCTACTGTTGACGCTTTTGTCCGGCATGATGGTTCTGCAAAATTTTGTGTCTTGCAGAATGGCGTTGCGCATATCGGCACCGATCAGCGTAGCCCCGGTAAGGTCGACATGGCTGAAGTTGGCATCGACCAGGCTGGTCATCGCGAATACCGCTCCGGTGGCGTTGGCGCCAGTCAGATCTGCTCCTTTAAGATTGGCCAGTGAAAAGTTCGTGCCTGAAAGGTTGGCCTCCTTGAGATTGGCGCCAGGCAGGATACTCTGGGACAGATCGGCTTTGGCCAGATTCGCATGCGACAAATTTGCACTGTTCATATATGTCTCGGACAGATCAGCCTCTGAAAGATTGGCATTGGACAGATTTGCTTTCATCAGGCTAGCCTCCGTGATCCTGTCGCCGCTCAGGTTGGCACCTGACAGATCGGCACCCGCCAGATCCGCACCGGCCAGATTGGACTTGGTCAGGTTCGCACCGGAAAGATTGGCACCAGGGCAACTGGCTCTGCGTTTGATCTGGCAACCATTGATGGTTTGGTGAGCATCGGCTGTCGAGGCCAACAATACAGCAATGACAAACGGCCAGGCGGCTATAGTTTTCACTGGATATTCCTCACGGTCTAAAATGTATGGCTCCCGGATGATGCGCCATTAGTGCCGATAAATCTCGCCGGCCGTCAACGGAACTTGTCGATATTTTTCGGAAATCGTGGCCGCGAGGTTAGCGAAATTCGCTGTCACGGAGCAAGTTCAGTTCTTGACTCCGCCTGGGGTAATGGGTAGTGTCATCGCGGCGATGCCAATCACATCTATGGAACGAAAGAAAACTCGATGACCGCTAGAGACCATTGCCCTGTTGGAGATCTAACCGAATGGACAGCTTCGCCATACGCCTGATCGCCGGCCATCCCGGACACCTTTTCCACCCCCTGCACGTTCAGCCGCCTGATTTGGAAAGGCCATCATGCTGATCCAGCTTGCCGTCATGGGCATGCTGGTGGCGCTGTTGCCGCTGACAATCGTCTGGGTGTCGGGCGATACCGACAAATACCGCAAGCTGGTATGGGTCACGCTTTTTCTGACCTTTGACCTGATCATGTTCGGCGCATTCACGCGGCTGACCGATTCCGGTCTCGGCTGCCCGGACTGGCCCGGTTGCTATGGGCATGCCAACCCGCTACAGGCACATGCGGACATCAGTGCCGCCGAAACCGCGATGCCGACCGGCCCGGTGACTGTAATGAAAGCATGGATCGAGATGATTCACCGCTACCTGGCCATGAGCATCGGCGTGCTGATCGTCGCGATGATGGCGATCGCATGGCGCAGGTGGCTGCAATCGGGACGCAAGGTGATGAAATTTTCGCCGCTGTTCCCGACACTGCTGTTTGCATTCGTTTGTGTGCAGGGCGCTTTCGGCGCATGGACTGTCACGATGAAACTGCAACCAGTCATCGTGACCATACACCTGATGCTGGGCATGGCATTGCTGGCGCTGTTGACGTGGTTCGGCGCGCGACTAAGCGATCATCCATCTATGTCACAGCCGGCGATGTCGCAATCGGCTGCTGCGCTACGCATACCCGCGGCACTGGCTATCGTGCTGCTGGCGATACAAATTGCGCTCGGCGGCTGGGTCAGCAGCAACTACGCAGCCTTGGCTTGCACGGATTTCCCGCTGTGCCAGGGTGCGCTATTTCCGCAAATGGATTTCGCAAATGGCTTTTCGTTATGGCGCGATCTGGGTATGACCGCCAAAGGCGATTATCTGCCCTTCCCTGCGCTGACCGCGATCCACTGGACGCATCGCGCCTTTGCTTTGGTCGTGGTTGCGCTGGTTGCCTGGGTGTCACTTAGAGCACTCAACATAGATGCCTTACGCAAGACCGCGCGCTGGCTATTGGCCATGATCGCGCTGCAATTCACATTTGGCGTTTCGACAATTTTCCTGCAGTTGCCATTGGCACTGGCAGTGGCACACAATGGCGGCGCAGCACTGCTCATGCTATTGCTGGTCACCTTGAACTATAAAATCAGTATCGCGAACAAAGCTGCGTCAAATTGAGCCATTGCTTATTTTTGGATAGCCTTCATGTCAGGATTTTTCAGCGCATCAGGCTTTTTCGGGGCAACGTGAGTCAGCCTGATGTTATGTGCCTCACTTTTTTCCACAACGGAATCTCTGCCAGCATCGAAGCTCCATATCCATGCCCCACCGCGGCGGGTTCCGAACGTCGTATCAGTCCAATATTTTCCGGGAAGAGCTTCGGGAAAATAGGCTTTCGGAAGAGTAGGCCCCGGGAATGAAATGCTGGTGTCCACTATGGTATTCAATTCAAAACGGCTGGGCAGATACCAATCATCGAGCCCGCAAAGTTTTTTTGCATTAATCGCCTTAATGTAGGATTCGGTATCGCAATCACTACCGGAACATACCCCGGCGTTAGCTTTGCCGGCCCAACCGCCGTTGGTAGTTTGATCCGGATCGTACCAGCTGTAAGTATTGTTGATATTCTGCAAACCAGGTTCGGATTTTTTTACTTCCCAGATCAAACCCGATTGGTTGTCCCGCACACAATCCCATGGTTGTTTGGCATAGTCTTTCCCGTCGTTCACACTGCCATCTTGATTTAAGCGCGTCATGTCAAACTCATAGGGCTTGGGAGTGAGCTTGTCACCGCAGCCTGCGATTACCAATGTGCAAAACAACACTAAGGCGATGCCATTGTGCGAAGAGAACGAACTCTCAGGTAGTATGCTTTTGTTGATCATTTTCTTCATTTAGCTCACCCTGTAGTAATGTGAAATATCTGTTTGAAAGAAGGTACGTATTATCTTTGTATTGCGTGGGTTGTCCAAGCATGTGTACGAGAGAAAAATCTCAAGCTCAAGGGCTGCATAATTGGCCTGCTGAGCAAGATATGTTTTAAGTGCCATCCGTTCCGGAATATTATGCACCATTGATTTACAGGCCTTTGAGCAAAAAGAAGTTCACGGTAAATCCTTTTCGACGAGATCTAGCGTGCGTCGATATACTGCGATAGCGATAAGCAACGCGTATCCGAGCAACATGCCTTGCAGCAGCAAACCTAGTGCAACCAACCATGTCGCTGCATTCCACCAGGGTGCGAATAGTGCTGCAAGCAATGTGCTGCGATGCAGCCACAAGTGCCTCCACATCCAGGTTTCCGGGATTATCTCTTTCATATTGGGAACGCCGCTTTTCACCCCGCCACGGAACAGATGGAACCACACCAGAAAGGGGACGATCTTATATAACATGCCGTGTATCAACGACATGGCAAAGCCGAGCAGAAAAAATACAGCGGATACCGTGCCAAGATGATCAATAGCCGGGAAATACACAGTTGCCAACGCAAATAGCGCAGCGCACAAAATTGACACCATGCCCAAACGGAAAAAACTCAGAGTGGCATCCGCAACGCGGCGGCGACGCTTGCTTTGCAACCTGAGTGTGGTTACGGCAAAACAGCTTGCCAAAATCCAGAACATGACTTGTGCAACGATTACTAACCAGTGCGACTTCGGGCCGAGCAAAAGGGGCAGCAAACTCAACAGAAGCACGATACATATGGCGGGTGTTAAACCGTTGACTAACCATTCCGGATAGCTAGGCGTGAGCTGGAACATCGGCACCACTTGATAGGATACGCCGACGATCAGCAACATCACCCAGCCCCCCAATGCCAGACTGAAATGGGCTGTGGCCAATTTGGCATAGGGCAGTAGCGAGCCGCTGGCATAGCCTTGCGCCAGCAACATGCCCAATGCAATCGCTCCGCTTAGCGCGAGGATGGACAGCAGTATCGCCGTCTTGGTGGCATTGTGAGCGGAAGAGCGCGACAGGCTGATCAGGCTGGCACTGATGAATGCAACAAATGCCACCCCCAATAGCGGCCAGGCAAGATTGAGCAATTCCGGATTACCCAGCATGAAACCGGCCGGCAGCAGCAGTGCGCCTGATGTCAGCGGCAAAAAGGTGAGCCATGCGGTCAGCCGGGAAGCCTGCATCGGGCTTCCGATCACCACCGGCAAAATCTGCTGCATCGCACCCAGCATGATGATCGCCATGAACCCCAGTGTTATACAGTGCGTCGCGGCAAGCAGCGCCGGCGATTGCGTATTGGCAAACGGATTGTCTGCGCCGGACACTAACATCAGCGCAGCCATCAGCAAAAACAACGGGGCGGTGGCGAAGAAGCGCAACGGCACAGAAATCGGCGGCGCCTGCTCGGTATTGAGCGAATTGATTTTCATCCGCTACGGCTGATGTGAATCGAAAAGCTGCCATCTGTTTGCGCGGTGGCCTGCCAGGCATACCCTTTGTCACGCAACACCTCGTATAGCGGGTAAGGTTCGCGATCAATATATACCTGCAGACAAGCATCTGTTCTTATTGTCTGCAATGCACGCATGATGTTTTCGAAAGGCTCGGGCGGCGGCAGTCCGCGCACATCCAGCACATGTGTAATGTTCGCCCACATGGTGTCAAGCCACCCGCATTCTACTGATCAACCCTTCCCGCTGCGATGCCAAAATGTGATCCGCGATGGGATAGAGCATTCGTTCTTCCTTGAGGTTGTGCTGCTGCATCACTATCAGCAGCGTTTCCGACAAGCCGCCATATCCTTGCGCATCCTGATGAGTCAATGTGTCGGCCATCTGTTCGATCAGCGTATTCATCTGCGCATGCTCCATACGCATCATCTGCACTGGTCCGCCAGGGCCGCCTGCGGCGACCAGCATGGGGAAAAGCTGGTCTTCTTCCATCCGAAAGTGCCTGGCAAGACCGGCTCTGAAATTGTCAAACGCTGTTTCCGCTTCGTTCCAGTTTCCGGTTACAGCAGCTTGTTCGGCAATGGCGAATGCCTTGTCGCAGGCGTCATGGTCGGTGCTCATAAATTCGATAATGGTTTGCATATCAACATCCTCACAAAAATTCCGGACCGTGCGTTCATTCCGGCAATAGTCGGTGAAACTTAAAAACGTTGGCATTGTACAATAATACATGTATTATACGTACATGTTAATTATGCGGGCGTTTCGCGGCATGATTCACATACGGTATGCCACACGCACATTTCAATCCAAGGAATCCAAAATGACACTTGCTTGCTCCGACACAATTTCCTCCGATCTGCGTTATCCGTTCGATGCCCGCGGCGTTGCAAAACGCTTTCGTCATGCCGCAATTTTTGGCGCACTGGACGCGCTGAATCCTGGTGAGACGATGGTCTTCGTCAACGACCACGATCCATTACCATTGCTGGCCCAGTTGACCAATCGTTACGGCGAAAGTATCGCCATCAATTATGTCTCACGCGAACCGGGGCAGATCGCCATCAACTTCACACGCAAATGAACCATGCTCTGGCATGGCAAGCCTGTTAGCGTTTGCTGTATGCCCGCCAGAACGTTGTGAGCTTGAATCATTTTCCGCATCACCTGTTCGCGCGGCACACACTATGGACAGCAAGTGGTGGATACCTGTCTGCGGCTCTTCCGTGAAGATGGGTATGAATTTTCGGTCCGAATCCTTAAGTGCTTCTTAACTGCGGAGGAAATACCATGGAAGCCAAACCCATATGGCGGTTGGATTGGGATAAAAGCCTAAGTATGGGCATTCAGGAGATAGATTCCGAGCACCAGCACTTCATCCGGCTTGTCAACGAACTGAATGAGGCCATCATCGAGCGCATGAATAAAAAGGAGATCAAAAGCCGTATGCGTGCCATTCTGGATGATGCGTTGATGCACTTTGCCCATGAGGAGGCAATGTTCAAGGAGTGGGGCTACCCGTATGCGGAAGAGCATGCGAGGAAACATGCGCAGATCATCTTTTTTTTGAACGAGATCATGGAAAATATTGACCACGGAAGGATGGCGCACGGATGGCTCGAGGCCGGACTGGCAATGAAACAAGCATTGGTACAGCACCTCTTGAATGAAGACACCAAATACCGCGATTACCATGTGGCACAAGGCCAGCAATCTCGTTCGAAGCCCTAATACTCGAACCCTGGCACCTTGATATGGGGAACAGAATATACCTGCCTATACATCCGCTCTGGCTGGTTGGCTTTCGGCCATTTTTTACGCTGGCAATTCTATCGGGATTGAGTCTGCCGGTTTCGTGGGTATTGATATATTCCGGTGAGATCGCCGCGCCGCAGACTACCTTTTCGATTGTGCAGTGGCATGCCCATGAGATGTTCTTTGGCTTTGGTTGGGCGGTTCTGGGCGGCTTTCTGCTGACCGCAACAAAAAACTGGGTTGGAGTACGCGGCTACCACGGTTACGCACTGATGTTCCTGGCAGCGGCATGGCTGTTCGAAAGGGCCGGGATGTGGTTCGAGGGAGTTTGGCCGCCACTGCTGTTCCGGATTTCCAACGACTTGTTCATTGCCGTTATCGTTGCGATGCTGATGTGGACGTTGATACGCAACCGCAAGGGTGACTCCTACCGTGACAACTATTTCTTATTGCTGATCCTCCCGGTTTTCCTGGTGGCCAAGAATCTGATGCTCAGTGCAGATTACTATCAGACTGGCTGGAGCATGGCGGTGGGACTTTTTCGCATGGCTTTTCTGGTGATGCTGGAGCGAACGCTGGCCCAATTCATGAAGGGCGCTTTTCAGGTTTCGATCTTGAATAATCCGATGCTTAACAAAGCGATCAAAATGCTCGGTTTGCTGCTGGTGTTTGCAAGTATGATACCGCCTCAACTTTCCGGCTGGATCGCGCTGCTGCTCGCGCTGCTGCTGGCAGGCCGCTTCATTTTCTGGAAACCACAACTGGCGATGAAGCGGCTGGACATCGGCATCATGTATCTAGGCTACATCGCGCTCGTCGCACAACTGCTGATCGAATTTCTCAGACAGATATTCCATCTCCAATGGGCGGTATCCGTGTCCATCCATGTCTTTACCTTCGGCGTGATGGGCCTGATCATTCCCGCAATGCTGATCAGAATAGCCAAGGGGCACACGGGCAGAAAAGTGGTTTTTGACACGCACGACAAATTGGCTCTCCGGGTGATGATTTTGGCATTTGTATTTCGTATCATTGCACCACAGGTTTATCCAGCAAGCTACACACTCTGTATTTTCCTCTCTGCATCGTGCTGGTTCATCTGTTTCGCGATGCTCGCATGGCGGTATATCCCCTTCCTCATGCAGCCGCGAGTCGATGGCAAGGGGCATTAGGCGAAAATGCAACCCCCACTGAAAATGGAATCGCCCCCGAAACACGTTTTACAACCCAAGGCGCCGTCATGGGTACAATAACAGCCTGTCTCCCGTTGAATTTGAGAGACAGTATTTCGAGAGGCTGGAGAGTGTCTGGTATATCAGGAACGATTCAGTATGAAGCTGCAATGAATCCGATGTCTGGCCATTACCCGGAAGGATCAGCGGTACCTCACGAAGACAGATGACATTGCGCGCGGTATCGTCGAGTGCGCCATACCTTCAACACAAGCAAGGAGAATTGCGCCATGCCGATCTACAATGTCAAATTAAAATTCAAACGGGAAATCGCAGATGGCACGATGATGTTTCATTTTGAAAAGCCTGATGGTTTTGTTTTCAAAGCAGGCCAATTCGCGGACTGCACCCTGATCAACCCCGCAGAAACTGACGCCGAAGGCGACACACGGGCTTTTTCATTTGCGAGTGCCCCTTTTGAAGACGATCTTATGCTGGCGACACGGATGCGTGACACCGCGTTCAAGCGGGTATTGAAAACCATGGGGCCTGGCTCGGAACTCACTCTGGACGCCCCCCATGGCTCGTTCACGCTCCACAACAATGTGAACATTCCAGCCGTTTTTCTCACCGGCGGTATTGGCGTTACGCCGGTGAGAAGCATCGTTCTTCAAGCCATACACGACCGTGTTCCGCACCGCATCCTTGTCTTTTATTCCAATCGAAGGCCGGAAGATGCGGCGTTTCTGGACGAATTGATGAAATCTCACAGGACAAATCCGAGCTATACCTTTGTCGGTACGATGACGCAGATGGAAGAATCCAGCCGCGAGTGGCATGGAGAAACCGGGTTTATCAGCAAAGCCCTGCTCCTGAAATTCATTGATGACTTGACACTCCCCATCTACTACATCGACGGCCCGCCCGCGATGGTGAATGCGATGCGTAAAATATTAAGCGAAGCGGGAGTCGACGATGACAATATCCGCACGGAAGAATTTTCAGGCTACTGATGACAGCTTTAGTAAACCATGAAAATCAGGATCAAAAGGGTATATGAACAGCCGGACAAGCATGACGGCAGGCGTATCCTCGTGGACAGACTCTGGCCGCGCGGTTTGACAAAGGAAAAAGCAAGCGTTGATCTGTGGCTCAAGGACATTGCCCCCAGCACGGGACTCCGGACATGGTTTGGCCATGACCCGGGCAGGTGGGAAGAATTCAAGGAACGGTATCTCGCCGAACTCAAGGGCAACAGCGAGCAAATCCGGCTGTTGAAGCTAGAGCTGGACAAGTGCGCCGTGACGCTCGTCTATGCCGCGAAGGACGAAGAACACAACGAGGCGGTGGTGATCCGGGAAAACAGCGCGTTATTCCGTTAGTTGGACGGAAAGCGCAACGTACAAGAATAGGCGCACAATGAAATATCCCGGCATGAGTTGGACGAGCGGACGATCATTATCGACGAAAGGAGACATGACATGGCTAGCGAGATGATACTGGGTTTGGTGGCGGCAAGTTTGTTGACTGCTGCAAACGTGGCCTTGGCGCAGGACCGCGCAGCGCCGAAGGCGGAGGAGGCGCCGGTGTTGCCGCTGTCACCGAAACATCGCGCGGCGCTGGTAGCGGAGATGGTCGGCGTCAAAGAAGGAGTTGCCGAGCTTTCGGGATTGATTGCGATGGGCGAGTGGAAGGCGGCAGCACAGCGGGCCGAACATATCCGCGACAGTTACATCATGAAGCAGAAACTCACGCGTGAAGAGCTAGAGGAACTGGAGCGCGTGTTGCCGGCAGACTTCGTTGAAAAGGACAGCCAGTTCCACCTCCATGCCGATGGCTTGGCACACGCTGCCTTGAAACACAATTATGAGCTGGAGGTGTTCTATTTTTCCAAGATGATGGAAGGCTGCGGCGCCTGCCACGCGCGCTACGCCACGGATGTGCTCAAAGGCTACAAACCAGCGGATCGCACCGAAGCTGCGCATTGAAGTCTCAGCACGGCAGGCAAGACACAGTTGATGGATCACTTACCGGGACGGTTGGCGGTTGGCAATCCTATTGGCCCAAGACTGTCCCTCTTCCGTTCCCAATTCCGCGAAATAATGTTTGGCTTGGCCGAAATCCATGGTCCGAGAAGGAACTACTTCCACTGCTTCAACGACGACTTTTCGAAGCACTAAAGGTATAACACGCACTAATCCAGTCGTTACGTAACAGAATAAGATTCGGCGTCAAGAACAGGATAAGCCAAGACCGCAGTAGATGAGGAAGAAATAATCATGAGCGATATGCTTCAACAGGATTGGGATCCGAAATCGGATACGGTCCAACGCGATCAACGTGCAGCATACGATGAGATGCGCGAACGGTGTCCGGTCGCGTACAGCAACTTTCTGGGATGGTCCTTGTTTCGGCACGAGGATATCGTTCGTGTACTGAACGACCCCGACACCTTCAGCAACGTCGTATCCAGGCATCTTTCCATTCCTGACGGAATGGATCCTCCCGGGCACACCGAATACCGTCGCATTATCGAACCCTATTTTCGGTCGGAAAGAATAAAAGAAGTCGAACCGAAAATTCGTAGAATCTCCGCGCATCTTGTTCAGTCGCTGCTGGAAAGCAATGACATCGAGCTTATCAGCGAGTTTGCTCATAGGTTCGCCGTACAGGTTCAATGTACTTTTCTCGGTTGGCCAACAGCCATGCATGAACCACTGCGTCTCTGGACGAAGAAGAATCACAAGGCGACTTTTGCCGAAGATCGGGCGGCTATGGCACAGATCGCCCGTGAGTTCGAGGGCTACGTCGACGAAATGTTGCAAATTCGACGCGCGGACTCTGCGCATTCGAACGACGACGTCACTTCTAGCCTGCTTAGACAACAGGTATGGTCACGCCCGTTAAAGGACAATGAGATTGCTAGTATCCTGAGGAACTGGACTGTCGGCGAAGTCGGCACGATTTCGGCAGCGGTCGGTATCCTGATCCACTACATTGCGGAACATGCCGATCTGCAGCACCGACTTCGCGCTCAGCCATCATTAATACCCGGCGCGATTGAAGAGATCCTCCGGATTTATGGGCCACTAGTAGCCAACCGACGCATTACGACCCGTCCGGTGGAAATCAGGGGCCGGAAGATCGGTGCCGGCGAACGGATATCGCTGATCTGGATCTCTGCCAACCGGGACGGACGTGTATTCGAAGATCCGGAGGCATTTCGGATGGATCGCGATCCGGCCGCGAATCTGCTTTACGGATCTGGAATTCACGTCTGTCCAGGCGCACCCTTGGCTCGTATGGAGATGTGTGTGGTCTTGGAGGAACTACTCGCGCATACGACCCGGATCGACCCGATCCTGGACAAACTTCCGACTCAAGCGTTGTACCCCGCCAGTGGTTTTGGCACTTTGTTTCTGAAAATGCGATAAGCACTATAAAAGTATGTTAAAGCAGAGTTGGTTGTGACAGATGAGACTAAAACTAAGGAACACGAACCAACGACTTATGGTTAGCAGGTCATTTCGCTCATCATTATTGGAAAATAATCATGCAAATCGCACATTACATGGAACTGTTGACTACTAACCAGCCATTGCAACTTATCCTTTATATGGCTATACCGCTCATCCTTCACTCTCGACTAGGCTAAGCAGTCTGGAGCGGAACGATTCCAATTCCAGCACCAATTCTTTGAAATCGGCGGAAGAAGCCCAGAATTGCCTGATGCGTTCACGCTCCGCACGACTGCGCAGGCGCGGCTCCCGTTGTGCCGTCATGCGCCGCTCGGTCCACAGCACGCCCAGACGGTGGTAGCAATCGCCCTCGCGACAACCGGTGATGAATACGCCTTCGACACGATGCTCATGCAGCGCATATTCAACAAAAGATGGCGGCAACATCGCAATACAGGGCAGGCTTAATACGGCCACACTTTCACTGCGCAACTTCTCAATATTCGCTGCCATATCGCAGCCGAAAACCATGACCCGCACATCACCCTCAAGCCTGGCCATGTCATTCATCATGGCTGTGAGCAGCCCGGATATCGGTAGTGATGGCATTTCGATTCCGCTCACATATCCTGTTTCGCTCCTGAAAGCGTTTGAAGACGGGCATGCCCCGACGCAAATACCGCAACTCACGCAGCGGTCCGCTACGACCACCGCTTCTTCCTTAAAGGGTATGCCGTCGCTGCGCGGCCGCATCACTACCGCCTCATAGGGACAATCGGCGACGCAAAGCCTGCATCCGCTGCATTCCTTGAGATTTACTTCGGCAACCGGTATCTGCTTATGCCTGGTTGGCAGCCACGGCAACACGCATAGCAGCAGGCTGACTCCGATCACCAGCGCCCATACCTGCCCTGCCGGCAATATATCCAGCAACGGATAAATGTATAAATAAAACCAGTCGATCTCGACCTCGCCCGG
>CAWDWW010000005.1:0-75231 GCA_963806115.1 uncultured beta proteobacterium | reverse complement strand
CATGTCTCCGGGTAACCTGGAAAAGACCCGCACCGCGCCGGTGACCGCGATCATCGCGTACGATACCGAATTTCATGAAAAGCTGCCGAAACTTTTCCCGCAAGCCGACGCTCGTTCATGGTTTGCCGGCAACCAGCCCCTGATAGATACCACGGCGTTTCGAAACGGCACGCTGCAGGGCGCCTATCTGATCATTGCAGCACGCGCTCTGGGCCTGGATGCCGGGCCGATGTCCGGTTTCGACAACGCAAAGGTGGACAAGGAGTTTTTCCCCGAAGGAAAGATCAAGTCCAATTTCGTGATCAACCTCGGCTATGGCGATCATGCCAAAATACACCCGCGCAATCCGCGCCTGCCGTTCGCGGAAGCAGCGCAGATTTTATAAGGGTATAGTATATGCACTCGATCCTCAGGAGAATGATGATGCCCAGCCTGATCCGATTCCTGCATGTATTAGTTCCGGCTGCGCTGTTTATCCTGTCCTTTCAGGGATGCGCACAAACGAGTTTTGCTCAACAGGGAAAAGCGCAGAGTGAAAGTTGTCGTTCCTGTCATGCTCCCAACGGGCCTGCGGGCGCCAAGGATTTCAGCGAAATCTATGCCAACCCCAAGTCCCATCATCCGGTCGGGGTCCTATATCCGAGCGCTTCTGTTTCCGACCTGAAATTCAATCAGCCTGATCGCCAAACTGCGGATATCGCGTTCTTCGACCGGAACGGCAATGGCCAGCCTGACAGCGATGAGATTCGATTGTTCGGTACGAAAGGCGAAGCTACGGTTGAGTGCGCTTCATGTCATGGCGAACATGGCAGCAGGATGTCTGTTCCCCCCGGCCTTCATTTGCGCGTCGACAACACCGGCAGCGCATTGTGTCTGACCTGTCATCGCCAATAGCCATCATCGGTGCGCGTGCGTCATACACTGGAAAGATGTCGGGTAGTTACTGATTAACTGCATCTTCTGATTGATACAGGGTATTTGTGCAGGGAATCTCAGCGCGCAGAAATTATTCTTTTCGCCTCGGTGAGCAAAAAATCCTTGAATGCCAATGCCGCGCCGGAAAGCCGTTTATTGCTGCGATGCGCGACGAACCAGTGGCGCAGCAACGGGAAGTGCTCGACATTGAGCATGGCCAGGCGTTTGGTTTCCAGTTCCAGTTCGATACTGTGCAGCGACAAGATGCCCAAGCCCATGCCGGCCTGAACTGCCTGCTTGATGGCTTCGTTGGTTTCCATTTCCATGCTGATGTGCGGCTGGATCTTGTGCTGCGCGAACACGCGTTCCATTGCGCTACGGGTGCCGGAGCCCTGCTCCCGTGACAGGAAGGTCTCCTCTGCGAGCCGTGAGAATTTGACCCGCTTGAGTTTGGCAAGCGGATGATCCGGGGCAGAGATCACTACCAGGGGGTTTTCCAGGAAGGACTCCGCGCTGATGTCCAGGCCGTCCGGCGGTTGTCCGAGGATGGCCAGGTCGGTGGTATTGTCTTCAAGTTGCTTCAGGACAGCATCGCGGTTGGCGACTTGCAGGATCATATTTATGTTGGGATAGCGCTCGCAGAACCTGGCCAGCAATTGCGGGGTGAAGTAGTTGGCAGTGTTGACTACTGAAATCGTCAGTTTGCCATGCCCAAGTCCTTTCATTTCATCGAATACCGTTTCCATTTCGCCGAGTTGCTGTGTGATGTTGCGGCTGTAATGAAACAGCTCACGGCCGGCCTCGGTAAGAAAGATCTTCTTGCCCATCTGCTCGAACAAGGGCAGGCCGATGCTTTCCTCCAGCTGCTTGATCTGCATCGAAACCGCCGGCTGGGAGAGATATAGCTGTTTGGCGGCCACGGAGAAGTTGAGGTTGGTCGCGGCGGATTCAAACACCTGTAATTGTCGTAAAGTTAGGTGTAGCATCATCGCTCGCTTCAGTATTGACGTATAAATAAAATCTTATCATAACTATCAAAATAATTGAATTGTTCTTATGTGTTGCAGGGGCTAAGATGATTTCCATGCAGTATGTGTTTTAACCGCGTCGCGTCGCGTCGCATTTTTGATAAGGGAGTGTAATCATGGCAGTGAAAAAATATAGTGCTGGTGTAAAGGAATACCGCGCCACTTACTGGGAACCGGAATACAAGATCAAGGATACTGATCTTCTGGCCTGTTTCAAGATAACCCCCCAGGCGGGTGTGGATCGTGAAGAAATCGCGGCAGCGGTGGCGGCGGAATCATCGACCGGAACCTGGACCACGGTCTGGACCGACTTGCTGACCGACATGGATCACTACAAGGGTCGCGCATACCGTATCGAGGATGTTCCCGGCGATGACACCTGCTTCTATGCATTCGTTGCTTACCCGATCGATCTGTTCGAAGAAGGCTCCGTGGTCAACGTGTTCACCTCGCTGGTGGGTAACGTGTTCGGCTTCAAAGCGCTGCGCGCATTGCGACTGGAAGACGTGCGTTTCCCGATCGCTTATGTGAAGACCTGCGGCGGTCCTCCGTTGGGCATCCAGGTGGAACGCGACATCATGAACAAATACGGCCGTCCGCTGCTGGGTTGCACGATCAAGCCCAAGCTCGGCCTGTCCGCCAAGAACTACGGCCGCGCTGTATATGAGTGTCTGCGCGGCGGTCTGGACTTCACCAAGGACGACGAGAACGTCAACAGCCAGCCGTTCATGCGCTGGCGCCAGCGTTTCGACTTCGTGCAGGAAGCTACGCTGAAAGCGGAACGCGAAACCGGCGAACGCAAGGGCCATTACCTGAACGTGACTGCGCCTACACCTGAAGAAATGTACAAGCGCGCGAATTACGCCAAGGAAATCGGTGCACCTATCATCATGCACGACTACATCACCGGCGGATTTCTGCGCCAACACCGGCCTGGCAAACTGGTGCCGTGACAACGGCATGCTGTTGCATATCCATCGCGCGATGCATGCCGTGGTAGACCGCAACCCGCACCACGGTATCCACTTCCGCGTGCTGACCAAGATCCTGCGTCTGTCCGGCGGCGACCATCTGCACACAGGTACCGTGGTCGGCAAGTTGGAAGGCGACCGCGCTTCGACTCTCGGCTGGATCGACCTGCTGCGCGAAAAATTCATCAAGGAAGACCGTTCGCGCGGCCTGTTCTTCGATCAGGATTGGGGTTCGATGCCGGGTGCATTCGCTGTGGCGTCAGGCGGTATCCACGTCTGGCACATGCCGGCACTGGTCAACATCTTCGGTGATGACGCCGTGTTGCAATTCGGCGGCGGCACATTGGGCCACCCATGGGGCAACGCAGCGGGCGCTGCAGCCAACCGCGTGGCGCTGGAAGCTTGCGTGGAAGCGCGCAACGAAGGCCGTGAACTGGAAAAAGAAGGCAAGGATATCCTGACCAACGCAGCGAAGAGCAGTCCGGAACTTAAGATCGCGATGGAAACCTGGAAAGAGATCAAGTTCGAGTTTGACACTGTGGACAAGCTGGACGTTGCCCATAAGTAAGCATTGGGCCTGCGGCGCATCTCGCATGCGCCATTACCCGATCAACAGACTATTAAAAAGGAAAACAAAATGAGCGAAATGCAAGACTACAAATCACGCGTCAGTGACCCATCCAGCCGCAAGTTCGAGACCTTCTCCTACCTGCCGTCGATGAACACCGACCAGATCAAGAAGCAGGTTCAGTACATCGTCAAAAAAGGCTGGAACCCTGCGATCGAACACACCGAGCCCGAGCATCTGATGGATAACTACTGGTACATGTGGAAGCTGCCGATGTTCGGCGAGACCAATGTGGATGCAGTGCTGAAGGAAGCCGAAGCATGCCATAAAGCCAACCCGAACAACCACGTTCGCTTGCTGGCTTATGACAACTACAGGCAATCGCAAGGCGCTTCAATGGTGATATACCGCGGCAAAACGGTTTAATCGCGCACGGGCAACCGAAATCAATCCCCGTTGCCGCAAGGTAGCGGGGATTTTTTCTGGGATGTAAAAGAGGAAACGATATGAGCGACGTTATCAAGCAATACAAAATAACAAAGGAACCTTACTACCGCGCGGTTGCGGATGAGGTCGAACTTTACGAGGCTGCATACTCGGTGCGCATGCCGATGATGCTGAAAGGGCCGACCGGCTGCGGCAAAACGCGATTTGTCGAATACATGGCCTGGAAACTGGGCAAGCCGCTGATCACCGTGGCATGCAATGAGGACATGACCGCGTCGGATCTGGTCGGGCGTTTCCTGCTGGATGCGCAAGGTACGCGCTGGCAGGACGGCCCATTGGCCGTTGCGGCACGGCATGGCGCTATCTGTTATCTGGATGAGGTTGTTGAGGCACGTCAGGACACGACCGTGGTGATCCATCCGCTGACCGACAATCGCCGCGTCTTGCCATTGGAGAAAAAGGGCGAACTGGTGCATGCCCATCCCGATTTCCAGTTGGTGATTTCCTACAATCCCGGTTACCAGAGCCTGATGAAAGACTTGAAGCAATCCACCAAGCAGCGATTTGGCGCTCTGGACTTCAACTATCCGGCACACGATGTCGAAACCGAGATCGTGGCGCATGAGAGCAATATCAGCGCCGAGATAGCCGGGAAACTGGTGTCGATCGCCGAGCGCGCGCGCAACCTCAAGGGACATGGTCTGGACGAAGGCATTTCCACCCGTATGCTGGTGTATGCAGGCAATCTGATCGCAAAGGGCGTGGAGACCAAAGCTGCCTGCCGCGTGGCGTTGGTGCGTCCGATCACCGACGATCCGGATATGCGCGATGCGCTGGATGCCGCAGTCACGACGTTTTTCTGATCATGCTTTTTGAATAAAGCCATGACCCTATCGCCCACTGTTGAATAACATCAATGACACTGTCACTGGAAAATCATGACGAGTTGCTCGAGGAGTTGGGCGCCAATGCTGCGGAGGTATTGCAATCCTCGTGGTATGAAGCCGCACGGGTATTCAGTCCGCATGGCCTGGAAAATTACGTGCAGGGAGCTCGGGCACTGAAAAATCTGGGGCGGGGCAGCGAGTTGGTCATCACCTTCATACAGAGCGCGCCCAGCATCGCCAAAGAGATCGGCGAGGATTCGGTGGTGGATTTGCTGGATACGGTGATGGCACTGGCCTCAAAAACCAGCGGTGCAATCCTTGAAGCTATCGTGGCCACCGCACCGACAGCGGCCAAGCGCCTGGGTGATGCGGCCCTGTTCGGGGCCTATTTGCAGCTGATCAATACCCTGCTCAACCAGGTTCCGCGCGGCTTGCGCCCGATGCTGGAAAACCTCGAAACCTTGCTCGGGCAGCTTACGCTTGGTGGATTGCGGCGCTGGGCGACCTGGGGTGCGCATGCACACAAAACCAATTTTGAAGAACAGGCCAGTTACTTCGGCCTGAAATCCAAAGAATCATTGGCAATGCTGCAAAAGGAGCGCAAGGGCACCCTGTTCGTGGATGTGCAGCGGCGCATCAATATGTATCTGCGCGCCTTGTGGGCACGCGATTTTTTCATGCGTCCGACCAGTGGTGATTTCGAGTCGCGCGAAGGTTACAAGCCTTATATCGAGGATTACTTCATATATATGCCGGACGCGTTCGATGATGTTGCCGGAAATGCTGAGGGGGGCGTGCCGGGCCTGGAGTTATACCGCGCCACTGCGGCGCATTGCGCAGCGCACCTGGTCTATACCCGCGAACCGATCTCAGCCGAGGCGTTGAACCCGTTGCAGATGGCGGTGATCAGTGTGATCGAGGATGCGCGCGTTGAGGCGCTCGCTATTCGCGCATTTCCCGGCCTCAAGCAGCTATGGGCAAAACTGCATGCCGCACAAGCCGATCAGGATAATACGGTGGGGGATTTTCTGAATCGCCTGGCGCGCGCATTGCTCGATGGCGATTATCAGGATAACGATGCGTGGATTGCCGAAGGGCGAGTGTTGTTTGCCCAAGCGGCTGATCGACTGTCGGATAACACGATTTCCTGGGAGATCGGCGTGGCGCTCGCGCACGGTTTGCAACAAAAACACATCGCTTTCAACCCGCGTACCGACTTGCTGAGCGCGCCCTATCGCGATGACAACCGTTATTTCTGGGAATTCGAGGAATTCGATTTCAACAAATCACAAGCTGCGGGCTTCGAGACGATCAAGCAGGTGCGCAAACATGTGTCGGTGATGGAGTTTGCCAATGAGGTGGATTGCGAAACGGCGGGCGATGATGCGCAGGAAATCTGGGTGATGTCGGAAGAGTTCTTTCCTTATGAGGACAATGGCGTCAGTTACAACGAATCAGAAGGGAAAGAACCCATTTCAGAGCCCTATCATTACGCTGAATGGGACTACCAGATTCAGCTGGAACGACCTGCTTGGGCAACGGTACTGGAAAAACGTCCCAAGGCGGGAGAGTTGCAGTTGATAGATCAGATCACTGCGGATAATAAACGCATTGCCTCGCGCCTGAAATTCTTGCTCGATGCGATGCAACCGCAGGGGGTGCAGCGCATCCGCAAACTTGAGGATGGCGATGAGATCGATATCAATGCCGCGATCAGCAGCATGATAGATTTTCGCATGGGCATCCAGCCGGACCCGCGCATCATGATGCGCTCGGTGCGCAAGGTGCGCGATATTTCGGTGCTGGTGTTGCTGGACCTTTCCGAGTCGACCAACGAAAAAGTGCTGGGGCAGGATCAAACCGTGCTGGATCTGACGCGCCAGGCCTGTGTGTTGTTGTCCGATGCGATACACAAGATCGGCGATCCTTTCGCGATCCATGGTTTCTGTTCCGATGGCAGGCATGATGTGGAGTATTATCGTTTCAAGGATTTCGACCAGCCATACAATGACGGCCCGAAGGCACGGCTGGCGGGCATGACCGGACAGCTTTCAACGCGCATGGGTGCGTCTATCCGCCATGCCACGCATTATTTGCGCGGACAAAGATCCACCAAGAAATTATTGATGGTGATCACTGATGGTGAACCGGCAGACATCGATGTGCGTGACCCGCAGTATCTGCGTTACGATACCAAGAAGGCGGTTGAGGAGGCAGCCCGTAACGGCATCACGACTTTCTGCATGACGCTCGATCCGCGCGCAGACCAATATGTTTCGCGTATTTTCGGCAGCAAGAATTACATGGTGGTCGATCACATTGAGCGACTTCCGGAGAAATTGCCGTTGCTCTATGCTGGTTTGACAAGATAAGGGCCGCCCTTGCAAGATAAGGAAATATCATGATGGATAAATATGTAGGCATAGAGAACGACCTGTTCGGCGGTATGACCGATCAGGGGCGTATCATCCGTGATGCGTGGGTATTCGGTATCTTGCCGGAAAGCCAGGGCTGTGCAGGCTGGACGCTGGGACAAATCCAGGACTTATACGAAAAGGTTTATTCCGAATGGGAAAAATATGGCCATATCCCCAGCCATCTCCCGGACGATTTGCGAGTGCGTTACGTGCAGGTTTACGAGCAGGCGGTCAAGCGCGCGCGCGCGCATGGATGGGATCCGGAGTTGGGAGATGACGGCTAGGAACTGCCCTCGGGCGAGGGGAATTTGAGTACCCGTGCCGGCCCGCCAAGACTTTCCTTGCCAGTGAGGCTGCGCAAAGCGAGCGGAAATTCTGTTTGCAAACGTGACATCAGCGTAGCTGGCTCAGGCAAGTAATAAACGGCTTCATAGCCAACCGGAGCATCGAGCGTGCTGCGTTCCATCGGGCGGAAATTGCGCCAGGCGATGTCGATCCGGCATTTGCTGGTGCCATCCACGAACACGAATTCTTCCTCATCCAGAATCGCCAAATACTGCAAGGAGCGAATGGGAACGAACAGGCAATCGTTGTTGCTGCGAGCCAGCAGCGTGATCGCCAGGTTGTAGGTGGCGGCTGGCAGGCGGTGACTCTCGCGTGATATTTCCGAGTTGCGGTAGCAGGTGATTTCCATGGGACCTCCGTGACGATGGATGAACTGCAATGAACGCCAGGTAAATTATCCACACTTTTAGCGGCGTTGGGGTATGCGTTTTGAAAGTTAAACCCAAGTTGTAATTCGCTTTGGAATGTATAGCGTTGGAATTTACATAATTTTTAATTAGGCCTTTGATCTGCATAAGATATCCCCTTGAAATGATCCATCATGCTTGTTGTTGTACGTTCTGAGCGCATATGGGCTAAATCGGTTTGACATCCAACTCAGCGGTTGGCATAATCGCGGGTTCTGTTTGGAGGGGTTCCCGAGCGGTCAAAGGGATCAGACTGTAAATCTGACGGTTCTGCCTTCGAAGGTTCGAATCCTTCCCCCTCCACCAAAAGCGTTTAGGATTTGAGGATATTTGTGGGTAGTTGTTGGGCTGGCGTTGTGGCAACTCCATATTAAAGGAGTTGCGTTGAAAGGAAAGCCTGCGGGTGTAGCTCAATGGTAGAGCAGAAGTTTTCCAAACTTACGACGAGGGTTCGATTCCCTTCACCCGCTCCAGTTTGCATGTCTGCCCATGTGGCTCAGTGGTAGAGCACTCCCTTGGTAAGGGAGAGGTCGCGAGTCCGATTCTCGCCATGGGCACCAGGAATTTAGCGCGGTATTTTGTATTATTCTGAGCATTTTTAATATTAACGTTTGACATTGATAAGGAAAAATCATGGCAAAGAGCAAATTTGAGCGCACCAAACCGCACGTCAACGTAGGCACGATAGGCCACGTGGACCATGGCAAGACCACGCTGACCGCGGCGATCACGACCGTGCTGGCCAAGAAATTCGGCGGCGAGGCCAAGGCCTACGACCAGATCGACGCGGCACCGGAAGAAAAGGCGCGCGGCATCACGATCAACACCGCGCACGTCGAATACGAGACCGCCAAGCGCCACTACGCGCACGTGGACTGCCCGGGCCACGCTGACTACATCAAGAACATGATCACCGGTGCGGCGCAAATGGACGGCGCGATCCTGGTGGTATCGGCCGCTGACGGCCCGATGCCGCAAACCCGCGAACACATCCTGCTGGCACGCCAGGTGGGCGTACCCTTCATCGTCGTGTACATGAACAAATGCGACATGGTCGACGACGAAGAACTGCTCGAACTGGTCGAGATGGAAGTGCGCGAACTGCTCACCAAATACGAATTCCCCGGCGACGACATCCCCATCATCAAGGGCTCTGCCCTGAAGGCGCTGCAAGGCGACCAGGGCGATTTGGGCGAACCGTCCATCATGCGCCTGGCCGACGCGCTCGACAGCTACATCCCCGAGCCCAAGCGCGCGCTGGATGGCGCCTTCCTGATGCCGGTTGAAGACGTGTTCTCCATCTCCGGTCGCGGCACGGTGGTGACCGGCCGTGTCGAACGCGGCATCGTCAAGGTTGGCGAAGAACTCGAGATCGTCGGCATCAAGCCCACGCTCAAGACCACCTGCACCGGCGTCGAGATGTTCCGCAAACTGCTCGACCAGGGCCAGGCGGGCGACAACGTCGGCGTACTGCTGCGCGGCACCAAGCGTGAAGAAGTCGAGCGCGGCCAGGTGCTGTGCAAGCCGGGCAGCATCAAGCCGCACACCAAGTTCACCGCCGAGATATACGTACTGGGCAAGGACGAAGGCGGACGTCACACCCCGTTCTTCCAGGGCTACCGTCCGCAGTTCTACTTCCGCACCACCGACGTGACCGGCGCGGTCGAACTGCCTGCCGGCACCGAAATGGTGATGCCGGGGGACAACGTCAGCATCACGGTGAACCTGATCAACCCGATCGCGATGGAAGAGGGCTTGCGCTTCGCGATCCGCGAAGGCGGCCGTACCGTCGGCGCCGGGGTGGTTGCAAAGATTATCGAGTAACAGGAGTTAGGCATCAAGGATTCGGCGGTAGGTTTAGTCAGCTTCCGCGTAGTTGATTCAACCAGCATCCGGGCGTAATCACTGATCTTTATTAGGCCAGTAGCTCAATTGGTAGAGTATCGGTCTCCAAAACCGAGGGTTGGGGGTTCGAGACCCTCCTGGCCTGCCAAAAAAGCAATTAACAATTAATCGGAATGATGGCGCATGGCAGATAAAATTAAGTTGTTCGTAGCCTTTTTGCTGGTGGCGGCGGGCATCGCCGGTTATTACTATTTGCACGATAGTCCCGCGGTGCTGAAGCTGGCTTCGATACTGGTCGGTTTGCTGTTGGCAGTTGGGGTGGCATGGACCAGCGAACCGGGAAAAAGATTTTTTGCTTTTGGCAGGGATTCTGTTGCCGAGGCAAAGCGAGTGGTTTGGCCTACTCGCAAGGAAACAATACAGACTACTGCGGTGGTAATTGCGTTTGCCGTTACCATGGCTTTGTTTCTGTGGGCGGTTGACGCAAGCCTGATGATCGTTGTGAACAAAATGATGGGGCGGGGCGAGTGATGACGATGCATTGGTATGTTGTTCATACTTATTCGCAATTCGAGAAAAGTGTGCAGCGTGCATTGACCGAGCGCATCCAACGCGAGGGTATGCAGGATAAATTCGGCCAGATTTTGGTGCCGGTCGAAGAGGTCGTGGAATTGAAATCCGGGCAAAAGAGCATTTCTGAACGCAAGTTCTTCCCCGGTTATGTTCTGGTCGAAATGGAAATGACCGATGAAACCTGGCACTTGGTGAAAAACACCCCCAAGGTAACTGGTTTTTTGGGCGGTTCGGCGATGAAACCCACTCCGATAAGCGCAAAAGAAGTACAAAATATCATGCAGCAAATGCAGGCGGGAGTCGAAAAACCGAGGCCCAAGATATTGTTCGAGGTGGGTGAGTTGGTTCGCGTCAAGGAAGGCCCATTCACTGATTTCAATGGTTCGGTGGAAGACGTCAATTACGACAAAAATAAAATCCGTGTGGCAGTGACCATATTTGGTCGTTCGACACCGGTAGAGCTGGATTTTGGCCAGGTGGAAAAGGCCTAGTAATCACGGGACTGGGGCATGGAATTCAGGACTGGTAGCACGGTAGAAGTTGTTTTTAACGGGGAGCGTACCGGAGTAGTGGCGAGGAACTTCTAAAAATTACAGAGTCGCCTTGATGCAAGGCGCGGAGAAATTTCGCAGTGCGCACATACCTTATATGTAAGCAAGAAATTGTTTCCGCAACACAGCAATCGGGACGAAATTGGGTTTTGAGGATGTCTTAACGGTATGCGTTTAACCCACTGACAAGGAGTATCAACGTGGCAAAAAAAGTCGTCGGCTACATCAAGCTGCAAGTTCCCGCTGGCAAGGCAAACCCAAGTCCGCCAATCGGCCCAGCACTCGGGCAGCGCGGCCTGAATATCATGGAGTTTTGCAAAGCATTCAACGCACAGACCCAGAGTGTGGAACCGGGCCTGCCGATTCCGGTGGTGATCACCGCTTTCGCGGACAAGAGCTTCACCTTCATCATGAAGACTCCGCCTGCGAGCATTCTGATCAAGAAGGCGGCCAATGTGCAAAAGGGCAGTAAAACGCCGCACACCGACAAGGTTGGCAAGCTGACACGCAAGCAAGCGGAGCAGATCGCCACTACCAAGATGCCGGATCTGACAGCTGCCGATATGGATGCAGCAGTACGCACCATCGCCGGAAGCGCGCGCAGCATGGGTATCACCGTGGAGGGCGTGTAACATGTTATCCAAACGATATAAAGCGATTGCGGCCAAGGTCGATCGCAACAAACTGTACCCCTTGAATGACGCGCTGAGTCTGGTCAAAGAAAATGCCGTGGCCAAGTTCGATGAGTCCATCGATGTTGCAATCAATCTGGGCATCGATGCGAAAAAGTCCGAACAGCTGGTGCGCGGTTCCATAGTGCTGCCCAAAGGTACCGGTAAAACGGTGCGCGTCGCCGTATTTTCCCAAGGTGCCAAGGCTGAGGAAGCAAAGGCCGCCGGTGCCGACATCGTGGGTTTCGATGATCTGGCCGAGTCCATCAAGGGCGGGAATCTGAATTTTGACGTGCTGATCGCCAGCCCCGACGCAATGCGTTTGGTAGGCCAGTTGGGCCAGATTCTCGGGCCGCGCGGCTTGATGCCTAACCCTAAAGTTGGAACGGTTTCAGCCGATGTGGCGGGCGCGGTCAAAAACGCCAAGGCGGGGCAAGTCCAATACCGCACCGACAAGAACGGAATCGTGCAATGCACTATCGGGCGCGCTTCATTCGCGCCGGAGGCGCTGCGCGAGAACCTGCTGGCGTTGGTGGATGCATTGAACAAAGCCAGACCTGCGGCGTCGAAGGGCATGTACCTGAAAAAAGTTTCGATCTCCAGCACCATGGGTGCGGGGATACGCATTGAACAGGCCAGTTTGACCGCTTAGCCTGTTTGTTAGGAATTCGCCGGCGAGTTTTTTTGCCGGCGTAAGTTTTGGAATGCTGGCGTGCTAGCAGCATCCGAGACCGTAGGCGTTGATGACGCGGTTAGTCAAAGACTTAAATGGCAGTGCATCCGGTCATTGGATGTCAGCCGGCCCACGCAGATGGTGTGCCCGCGAGCAGGAACAGTTGTTCTCCTGACTCATGGTCGCTGTTGCAAACGATGGAATGTGGTATGTGGGCTTCAGCAAATTTGAAGCTTTCAAAACGCATTCCGGAAACTGGAGGATTACTTGAGTCTCAATCTGCAAGAAAAGCAAGCAGTGGTAGCGGAAGTCAGCGCCCAAGTGGCTAAGGCACAAACTATCGTCCTGGCAGAATACCGCGGTATCCAGGTGGCTGATATCACCAATTTGCGTGCTACCGCGCGCAAATCTGGCGTGTATTTCCATGTGTTGAAAAACACCTTGGCTAGGCGCGCGGTACAGGGAACGCCATTTGAACCGTTGGCTGAAAAAATGGTTGGCCCGCTTGTGTATAGCATGAGTGCCGATGCAGTCGCCGCGGCGAAAGTGGTGTTTGATTTTGCCAAAACCAATGACAAGCTGGTGATCAAGGCAGGTTCAATGAGCGGTTCCGTGATGTCTGCGGAACAAGTTGCTGTGCTTGCCGCGACACCGAGCCGCGACGAATTGATCGCGCGCCTGATGGCAACCATGAATGCGACGACTGCAAAGTTCGTGCGCACGCTGGCTGCGATTCGCGACAAGCAAGAAGCCGCAACCGCTGCCTAAAATTTTTGAATTAACTGAACAAGGAGAACAATATGGCTGCAACTAATGCTGATGTGATGGATACAATCGCCAAGATGACGGTGCTGGAACTTTCCGACCTGATCAAGCAAATGGAAGAAAAATTCGGCGTGTCTGCTGCGGCAGTTGCCGTAGCTGGACCTGCTGCCGGTGGCGCTGCTGCGGGTGGCGCTGCTGCCGCTGAGCAGACCGAATTCACCGTGGTATTAAAAGGTGCTGGAGATAACAAGGTGAACACGATCAAGGCGGTTCGCACCATTACCGGGCTGGGCTTGAAAGAAGCCAAGGACCTGGTCGATGGTGCGCCAAAGAACATCAAGGAAGGTATTTCCAAGGCGGATGCCGACGCTGCATTGAAGCAGCTGTTGGAAGCTGGTGCAGTTGCCGAAATCAAGTAATGTACAAGCTGTAGAAAGGCTGGCGGCTTGCCGTCAGCCTTTTGCCGCTTTAAGAAGGCAGCGGCCAGGAAACATTCTATTTGTTCCCTGCCCCCTGTCTTTTGGTTCTGGCGCAACCCGGTGTTAGCCAGTTCTGAACAGATGCAAGCAGGCATTTTGCCGCAAGGCGAAAGTTCGCAAAATTAGTATTCCCTTATTAGTGGAGATTATATGAACTATTCTTTTACCGAAAAAAAACGTATCCGTAAAAGTTTTGCAAAGCGAGTCGGGGCTTTGCCGGTTCCATTTTTGCTGTCCACCCAATTGGAGTCCTTTGCCGCATTTCTGCAGGCATATACCCCGCCGGAACAGCGCAAGAATAGTGGTTTGCAGGCTGCCTTTAACGGCATATTTCCGATTCACAGCCATTCCAGGAATGCGCGTCTCGACTTCGTCAGCTACCAATTGGGCATGCCTCCGTTCGACGTGAAGGAATGCCGGCAGCGCGGCCTGACCTATGCTTCCCCGCTGCGCGCTCGTGTGCGCCTGACCATCATGGACAAGGAAGCGTCCAAGCCCACGGTAAAGGAAGTCAAGGAGCAGGAAGTGTACATGGGAGAAATCCCGTTGATGACTCACACCGGTTCGTTTGTGATCAATGGTACCGAGCGTGTCATCGTTTCACAGTTGCATCGTTCACCCGGCGTGTTTTTCGAACATGACCGCGGCAAGACACATTCATCAGGAAAGCTGTTGTTCTCCGCGCGCATCATTCCGTATCGCGGTTCATGGCTGGACTTTGAGTTCGACGCGAAAGACTATGTGTACTTCCGTATCGATCGCCGTCGCAAGATGCCGGTCACCATCCTGCTGCGCTCGCTGGGCTACAGCAACGAAGACATGCTCAAGATTTTCTTCGAGTTTGATACGTTTCATTTTGCGAAGAAGAGCATACAGTTTGAAGTGGTGCCGGAGCGTCTGCGCGGCGACATGGCGCGCTTTGATATATTGGGCAAGTCCGGCAAGGTCATCGTGGCCAAGGACAAGCGCATCACCGTGCGCCATATCCGTGAGATGGAAGAGGCCGGCATTACCAAGCTGGATGTGACTGAAGAATTCCTGGTCGGCCGAGTGATCGCGGAAAATGTGGTGGACAAGGATAGCGGTGAAATCATCGCCAACGCGAATGATGAGATCACCGAAGCGTTGCTGCATGCTCTGCAAGAGGCGGGCATCAAGAAAATCAATACTCTGTACACCAATGATCTGGATCATGGCGCTTTCATTTCGCAAACCCTGCGCACTGATGAAACTGTCGACCAGTGGACGGCGCGCGTGGCGATCTATCGCATGATGCGTCCCGGCGAACCGCCCACCGAAGATGCGGTGGAAAACCTGTTTAACGGGCTGTTCTTCAATGACGAACGCTATGATCTGTCTGCTGTCGGCCGCATGAAATTTAATCGCCGTGTCGGGCGTGAAGAGTTGACCGGCGCTTCGATTTTATCCAATGAAGACATCGTTGCAGTGGTGAAGATACTGGTCGAGCTGCGCAACGGTCACGGTGAAATCGACGATATCGACCACCTCGGCAATCGACGTGTGCGCGCCGTGGGCGAACTGGCCGAAAACCAGTTCCGAGCCGGACTTGCGCGCGTGGAGCGCGCCGTCAAGGAGCGTCTCGGCCAGGCCGAGACCGACAACCTGATGCCGCATGACCTGATCAATGCCAAGCCGATTTCGGCGGCGGTCAAGGAATTCTTCGGCTCCAGCCAGTTGTCCCAGTTCATGGATCAAACCAACCCGTTGTCCGAGATCACCCACAAGCGCCGCATCTCCGCGCTGGGACCGGGCGGACTGACACGCGAACGCGCCGGCTTCGAGGTGCGCGACGTGCATCCGACCCACTATGGCCGGGTGTGCCCGATCGAAACGCCGGAAGGACCGAACATCGGCCTGATCAATTCGCTCGCGTTGTATGCGCGTACCAACGAATACGGCTTCATCGAAACGCCGTACCGTAAGGTATCCAAGGGCAAGGTGTCTGACGAAGTCGATTATCTGTCCGCAATCGAGGAGGGCAAATTCACCATCGCCCAGGCAAATGCCGAGCTGGACAAGAAGGGGCATTTTACCAACGACATCGTGTCGGCGCGTCATCACAACGAGTTCGTGTTGTCTGCCCCGGACCAGATGGAATACATGGACGTGTCGCCTTCACAGGTGGTGTCGGTCGCGGCTTCGCTGATCCCTTTCCTGGAACATGACGATGCCAACCGCGCCTTGATGGGTGCCAACATGCAACGGCAGGCCGTGCCATGTTTGCGCGCGGAAAAGCCGCTGGTGGGAACCGGTCTTGAACGTACCGTGGCGGTGGATTCGGGTACGACCGTACAGGCCTGGCGCGGCGGACGCATCGATTACGTGGATGCTGCCCGTATCGTTGTACGCGTCAACGACGAAGAAACCACTGCCGGTGAAGTCGGAGTGGATATCTACAATCTGACCAAATACACCCGTTCCAACCAGAACACCAATATCAACCAGCGACCGCTGGTCAAGGTGGGAGACGTGATCAACCGCGGCGACGTTGTTGCTGACGGCGCCTCCACCGACATGGGCGAGCTGGCGCTCGGCCAGAACATGCTGGTCGCGTTCATGCCGTGGAACGGCTACAACTATGAGGATTCGATTCTGATTTCCGAGCGCGTTTCGGCACAGGATCGCTTCACCTCAATCCACATCGAAGAGCTGACTATCGCGGCCCGGGATACCAAACTCGGCGCGGAAGAAATCACCCGCGATATTCCGAATCTGGCAGAAGCTCAACTTGCGCGTCTCGACGAATGCGGAATCGTGCATATCGGTGCGGAAGTGGCTGTGGGTGACGTGCTGGTCGGCAAGGTGACGCCCAAGGGTGAAACCCAGTTGACGCCCGAAGAAAAACTGCTGCGCGCAATTTTCGGCGAGAAGGCTTCGGACGTGAAGGACACCAGTTTGCGCGTGCCGACCGGCAGTTCCGGAACGGTGATCGATGTGCAGGTGTTCACCCGCGAGGGTCTGCAGCGCGACAAGCGCGCGCAGCAGATCATCGATGACGAGTTGAATCGCTACAAGAAGGATCTGGTCGACCAGATGCGCATCGTGGAAGACGACGTGTTCGCGCGTCTGGAAAAGCTGCTGCACGGCAAGGTTGCCAACGGCGGCCCGAAAAAACTGGCCAAAGGCACCAAGCTGAGCAAAGAATATCTGCACAGCATAGAGCCCCATCAATGGTTCGATATTCGCGTTGCCAATGACGAAGTGGCCACGCAGATGGAGCAAGTCAAGGAAGGCCTGGCGCAGAAACGTGCCGAATTCGATGCCGCGTTCGAGTTGAAGAAGAAAAAGCTGACGCAGGGCGACGAGCTTCAGGCCGGTGTGCAGAAGATGGTCAAGGTGTATGTCGCGGTGAAACGCCGTTTGCAACCGGGCGACAAGATGGCCGGCCGTCACGGCAACAAGGGCGTGGTATCGCGCATCGTGCCGGTGGAAGACATGCCGTACATGGAGGATGGCACTCCGGTGGATGTGGTGTTGAATCCGCTCGGCGTGCCGTCGCGGATGAATATTGGCCAGATCCTGGAAACCCACCTGGGCTGGGCGGCCAAGGGTCTGGGCAAGAAGATCGACGAAATGCTGCAAACCAACGCCAAGATCACCGAGGTGCGTCGTTTCCTCGGCAAGATCTACAACCACCATAATGGCCAATCCATCGATCTGGATGCATTCAGCGACGACGAGATCATCGAGTTGTGCCGCAACCTGAAGCATGGCGTGCCATTTGCGACGCCGGTGTTCGACGGCGCCAGCGAAGAAGAGATCAAGTACATGCTGGAATTGGCGGATCTGCCGCTGTCAGGCCAGACCACGCTTTACGACGGCCGCACCGGCGAGGCATTCGACCGCAAGGTGACGGTCGGCTACAAGCACATCCTGAAGCTGCACCACCTGGTGGACGACAAGATGCACGCGCGCTCCACCGGCCCGTACAGTCTGGTTACACAGCAGCCGTTGGGCGGCAAGGCGCAGTTCGGCGGCCAGCGCTTCGGCGAAATGGAAGTGTGGGCACTGGAGGCTTACGGCGCTGCCTATACCTTGCAGGAAATGCTCACGGTCAAATCCGATGACGTGGCCGGGCGTACCAAGGTCTACGAAAGCATCGTCAAAGGCGAACACAAGATCGATGCCGGCATGCCGGAATCGTTCAACGTGGTCATCAAGGAAATCCGTTCCCTGGCGATCGACATGGATCTGGTGCGTCACTAAAACAGAGGCAAGAGGCAAGAGGCAAGGAAATCCTTGTACCTTGCACCTTTAACCTTGCATCTTGAATTTTGAGGAGTCTCAAATGAAATCATTGCTGGATTTGTTCAAACAGGTCACACAAAAGGAAGAGTTCGATGCGATCAAGATCGGTCTTGCCTCGCCGGAAAAGATCCGTTCGTGGTCCTATGGTGAAGTCAAGAAACCGGAAACCATCAATTACCGCACCTTCAAACCGGAACGCGACGGTCTGTTCTGCGCGAAGATATTCGGGCCGGTCAAGGATTACGAATGCCTGTGCGGCAAGTACAAACGCCTGAAGCATCGCGGTGTGATCTGCGAAAAATGCGGCGTCGAAGTCACCTTGTCCAAAGTCAGGCGCGAGCGCATGGGGCATATCGAACTGGCCAGCCCGGTGGCGCACATCTGGTTCCTCAAATCCCTGCCATCCCGTCTCGGCATGGTGCTGGACATGACCTTGCGTGACATCGAGCGTGTGTTGTATTTCGAAGCCTATGTGGTGACCGAACCCGGCATGACCCCGTTGAATCGTGGTCAGTTGCTGTCCGAGGACGACTATCTCGCCAAGACCGAAGAATACGGCGATGAATTTGCAGCGACCATGGGAGCGGAAGGTGTGCGCGCATTGTTGAGCAGCCTGGATGTCACTGCCGAGATCGAAACGATACGTGCCGAACTGGCGGCAACCGGCTCTGAAACCAAGATCAAAAAATATGCCAAGCGCTTGAAAGTTCTTGAGGCATTCAACGCGTCAGGCATCAAGCCGCAATGGATGGTGATGACAGTGCTGCCGGTGCTGCCGCCGGAACTGCGTCCGCTGGTGCCGCTGGATGGTGGCCGTTTTGCGACTTCCGACCTGAATGATTTATACCGCCGCGTGATCAACCGCAACAACCGTCTGCGCCGCCTGCTGGAACTGAAGGCACCTGACATCATCGTGCGCAACGAGAAGCGCATGTTGCAAGAAGCGGTGGACTCATTGCTGGACAACGGCCGCCGCGGCAAGGCGATGACCGGCGCGAACAAGCGCCAGTTGAAATCGCTGGCCGACATGATCAAGGGCAAGAGCGGCCGCTTCCGCCAGAACCTGCTGGGCAAGCGTGTCGATTATTCCGGCCGTTCCGTGATCGTGGTGGGGCCCCAACTCAAGCTGCATCAATGCGGACTGCCCAAGAAGATGGCGCTGGAATTGTTCAAGCCGTTCATCTTCAGCCGCCTCGAAGCGATGGGTTTGGCGACCACCATCAAGGCCAGCAAACGCATGGTGGAATCGGAAGAGCCTATCGTGTGGGACATCCTCGAAGAAGTGATACGCGAGCATCCGGTGATGTTGAACCGTGCGCCGACGCTGCACCGTCTGGGAATCCAGGCATTCGAACCGATCCTGATCGAAGGCAAGGCGATCCAGTTGCATCCGCTGGTCTGCTCGGCATTCAACGCCGACTTCGACGGCGACCAGATGGCGGTACATGTGCCATTGTCGCTGGAAGCGCAGATGGAGTGCCGCACCCTGATGCTGGCTTCCAACAACGTGCTGTCGCCTGCAAACGGCGAGCCTATCATCGTACCGTCCCAGGACATCGTGCTGGGTCTGTATTACATGACACGCGAAAAGGTGGGTGCATTGGGCGAAGGCTCAATGTTCGCCAACATCGCCGAAGTATCCCGCGCTTACGAAACACGCGAAGTCGAATTGCAGGCCAAGGTGGTCGTGCGTCTCAAGGAAATCCGCAAAGACGAGGCGGGGCAGGCGGTAGGACAACTGGTGCGTTATGAAACGACCGTGGGACGAGCCCTGCTGTCCGAGGTGCTGCCGGCGGGGTTACCGTTCGCCTTGATCAACAAGACGCTCAAGAAGAAGGAAATTTCACGTTTGATCAATGCCAGCTTCCGGCAATGCGGTCTGCGTGACACCGTGATCATGGCGGATAAACTGATGTATACCGGATTCACCTACGCGACCCGCGCCGGCATTTCGATCGCGGTTGACGACATGCTGATGCCATTGCAGAAGAACGAGTTGATCGGTGCGGCTGAAAAGGAAGTCAAGGAGATCTACACCCAGTACACCTCCGGCCTGGTGACCGACGGTGAACGCTATAACAAGGTGGTCGATATCTGGGGGCGCACCGGCGACGTGGTGGCGAAGGCAATGATGGAACAGCTGGGCAGCGAGCCGGTGATTGATCGCGCAACAGGCCAGCCGCGCATGGTAAAAGGCAAACCGGTGATGCAGGAATCGTTCAATTCCATCTACATGATGGCCGACTCGGGTGCGCGCGGTTCTGCAGCGCAGATCCGCCAGCTGGCCGGGATGCGCGGCCTGATGGCCAAGCCGGACGGCTCCATCATCGAGACCCCGATCACGGCGAACTTCCGCGAGGGGTTGAACATGCTGCAGTACTTCATTTCCACGCACGGCGCGCGCAAGGGCCTGGCCGACACCGCGTTGAAGACGGCGAATTCCGGTTACCTGACTCGCCGCCTGGTGGATGTGACGCAGGACCTGGTGGTGATCGAGGAAGATTGCGGCACGAGCCAAGGAACATCGATGAAGGCCATGGTCGAAGGCGGCGAAGTCATCGAGGCGCTGAGCGAGCGCATTCTCGGACGTGTGGTCAGCGCCGATGTGATCAATCCGGAAAGCGGTGAAGTGTTATACCCGGCCGGAACATTGCTGGACGAAACGGCTGTAGAGCGCATCGAGACGCTCGGTGTGGATGAGGTTCGTGTGCGCACGCCGTTGAGTTGTGAAACGCGTTTTGGTTTGTGCGCCAAGTGTTATGGCCGCGATCTGGGACGCGGCGGCATGGTGAATGTGGGCGAGGCGGTTGGCGTGATTGCAGCACAGTCCATCGGTGAACCGGGTACCCAGTTGACCATGCGCACCTTCCATATCGGCGGCGCTGCTTCCCGTACCGTGGTGGCCAGCCAGGTGGAAAGCAAATCCAATGGTGTGCTGAAATACAGCCCGAACATGCGTGTGGTGAATACCGTGCGCGGCGAAGTGATCGTGGTGGCACGCAGTGCCGAGGTGATCATTGCCGATGATCATGGCCGCGAACGCGAACGCCACAAGCTCCCTTATGGCGCGATGCTTGCGGTCAAGGAGGGCGATGCAGTACGCGCAGGCGTGGTGCTGGCAACCTGGGATCCGCATACCCGTCCGATCATCACGGAATATGCGGGTACGGTGAGCTTCCAGAATATCGAAGAGGGTTCAACAGTCGCCAAGCAGATCGATGAAGTGACCGGCCTGTCCACGCTGGTGGTGATCGATCCGAAACGGACCACCGCACTGAGCAAGGGTGTGCGTCCCGTGGTGCGCTTGCTCGACAAGGCGGGCAAAGAAGTCAAATTGGCCGGTACCGATACGGCGGTCAGTGTGACCTTTCAAACCGGCTCGATCATTACCGTCGAGGATGGCCAGCAGGTCGGGGTGGGTGAGGTGTTGGCGCGTATCCCGCAGGAAAGCAGCAAGACCCGGGACATCACCGGCGGTCTGCCGCGCGTGGCCGAGTTGTTCGAAGCACGCGTACCCAAGGATGCGGGCATGCTGGCCGAGGTGACCGGCACGGTTTCGTTCGGCAAGGACACCAAGGGCAAGCAACGCCTGGTGATCACCGATGTCGAGGGTGTCGCCAATGAGTTCCTGATACCCAAGGAAAAACATGTGCTGGCACACGATGGCCAAGTGGTCAATCAGGGTGAAATGATCGTGGATGGTCCGGCCGACCCGCATGACATCCTGCGCTTGCTGGGTGTGGCGGCTCTGGCTCGATACATCACCGATGAAGTGCAGGAAGTTTATCGCCTGCAAGGCGTGAAGATCAGCGACAAGCATATCGAGGTGATCGTACGCCAGATGTTGCGCCGCGTGCAGATCAAGGAGGTGGGCGATACCCATTTCATCACCGGTGAGCAAGTCGAGCGTGCCGATCTGCTGGCAGAAAACGAACGCGTGATGGCCGAAGGCAAGAATCCGGCGACATACGATTATGTGCTGCTCGGAATCACCAAGGCATCTTTGTCCACCGACTCGTTCATTTCCGCAGCTTCATTCCAGGAAACCACGCGCGTGTTGACCGAAGCGGCGATCATGGGCAAGCGTGACGACCTGCGCGGCCTGAAGGAAAACGTCATTGTCGGCCGCCTGATCCCGGCCGGCACCGGATTGGCATATCACGTCACGCGGCGCAAACAGCGCCTGGGCATCGATATCGCCGAAGGGCGCGAGTTGCAAGAGGGAGACGAGGTCGGGTTGGGCGAATTGCTTGACACCTCCGGGGTTTCTCTCTAGAATTCGCAACCTTTTTTCCCGTCGCAGCGGATGCATTCAATGGTCCGGCTGCGACGATGTTTTTTACTTGATGATTTTTTGAGTGTTTTAACGAATATTTTATAGGTGTGTAGATAATGCCAACCATCAACCAGTTGATCCGCAAGCCGCGTGTAGCGATCGTAGAAAAGAGCAAGGTGCCGGCCCTGGCGGGATCTCCGCAAAAGCGCGGTGTGTGTACTCGTGTTTATACCACGACTCCGAAAAAGCCCAACTCTGCGCTGCGCAAGGTGGCCAAAGTACGCTTGACCAATGGCTTCGAGGTGATCAGTTACATCGGCGGCGAGGGCCATAATTTGCAGGAGCACTCGGTTGTGTTGTTGCGCGGCGGCCGCGTAAAGGATTTGCCGGGTGTGCGTTATCACATGGTGCGCGGCAGTCTGGACACGGCCGGCGTGAAAGATCGTAAACAGGGCCGTTCCAAGTACGGTTCAAAGCGTGCCAAAAAAGCATAATTTATAGTATTAGCAATTAATCTAGCCAAAAACAAACTGAGGTAGCTATGCCAAGACGTAGAGAAGTCCCCAAACGCGAAATCCTTCCTGATCCGAAATTCGGCAATCAGGATCTGTCCAAGTTCGTAAACGTGCTGATGACTGCGGGCAAGAAATCGGTTGCCGAGCGCATCCTGTATGGCGCCCTGGAGCAGGTCGGCAAAAAGAGCGGCAAGGATGCGATCGAGGTGTTCAATATGGCCTTGACCAATGCGAAGCCGCAAGTCGAAGTAAAAAGCCGCCGTGTCGGCGGCGCGAACTATCAGGTTCCGGTTGAAGTGCGGCCTTCCCGCCGCATGGCTCTGGCGATGCGCTGGTTGCGCGAAGCTGCGCGCAAACGCGGTGAGAAATCCATGGGCATGCGTCTGGCAGGCGAACTGATTGATGCATCCGAAGGACGCGGCGGCGCGGTGAAGAAGCGCGAAGAAGTCCACCGCATGGCCGAGGCGAACAAGGCGTTTTCGCATTTCCGTTTCTGATCGGATTTCGACTCCGATCAGATTGCAACAGCATTATCTCGTTGTTTAAACCAAATACAATAATATAGTTAGGCATCTACCGTGGCACGTAAAACCCCCATTGAGCGTTATCGCAATATCGGCATCAGCGCGCATATCGACGCAGGCAAGACTACTACAACAGAACGCGTTCTGTTTTATACCGGCGTGAGCCATAAAATCGGCGAAGTGCATGATGGCGCGGCCATCATGGACTGGATGGAGCAAGAGCAGGAGCGCGGCATCACCATTACCTCTGCTGCGACCACTTGCTTCTGGAAGGGTATGGACAAAACCCTCCCCGAGCATCGCATCAACATCATCGACACGCCGGGCCACGTCGACTTCACTATCGAGGTGGAGCGTTCCATGCGCGTGCTTGACGGTGCCTGCATGGTGTATTGCGCCGTGGGCGGTGTGCAGCCGCAGTCTGAAACCGTGTGGCGCCAGGCCAACAAATATCATGTTCCGCGATTGGCATTCGTCAACAAGATGGATCGCCAGGGCGCGAACTTCTTCAAGGTGTACGAACAAATGCGCACCCGTTTGCGTGCCAACCCGGTACCGATCCAGATTCCCATCGGAGCCGAAGAAAAATTCGAAGGCGTGATCGACCTGGTGAAGATGAAGGCGATCTATTGGGATGAAGCCACGCAAGGCATGAAATTCGAGCTGCGCGACATCCCGGCTGAGCTGCTGGCGAAGGCCAAGGAATGGCGCGAAAAGATGGTGGAAAGCGCTGCCGAAGCCTCCGAGGAAATGATGAACAAGTACCTCGAAGAAGGTGAACTGTCCGAAGCGGATATCAAAAAGGGCCTGCGTATCCGCTCCATCGCGAGCGAGATCGTGCCGATGCTGTGCGGCTCGGCGTTCAAGAACAAAGGCGTGCAAGCCATGCTGGATGCGGTGATCGACTACTTGCCGGCACCGACTGACATTCCGCCGGTGAAGGGTGAGTTGGAAAATGAAACGATAGGCGAGCGCAAGGCGAGCGACAATGAGCCGTTCTCTGCATTGGCGTTCAAAATCATGACCGACCCGTTCGTCGGCCAGTTGATATTCTTCCGCGTCTATTCAGGCATGCTTAAATCGGGTGATACGATTTATAACCCGGTTAAAGGCAAGAAAGAGCGTATCGGCCGTATCTTGCTGATGCACGCCAATGAACGCGAAGAAATCAAAGAGGTATTTGCCGGTGATATCGCTGCGGCGGTGGGTCTGAAAGATGCGACTACGGGCGATACCCTGTGCGATCCGGCCAAGGTGATTATGCTGGAGCGTATGGTGTTTCCGGAGCCGGTGATCCACGTGGCGGTAGAACCGAAGACCAAGGTCGACCAGGAAAAGATGGGAATGGCGCTGAATCGTCTGGCGCAGGAAGATCCATCATTCCGCGTGCGTACCGATGAGGAATCCGGCCAGACCATCATTTCCGGTATGGGCGAGTTGCATCTCGAAGTGCTGGTTGAGCGCATGAAGCGTGAGTTCGGCGTGGAAGCCAACGTCGGTGCGCCGCAAGTCGCTTATCGCGAAGCCATCCGCAAGTCGGTTGAATCTGAAGGTAAATTCGTCAAACAATCCGGTGGTCGCGGCCAGTACGGTCACGTGTGGTTGAAGATCGAGCCGAACGAAGCCGGCAAGGGCTTCGAATTTGTCGATGCGATCAAGGGCGGGACGGTTCCCCGTGAATACATCCCGGCGGTCGAGAAGGGTCTGCGCGAAACTTTGCCTAACGGCGTGCTGGCGGGCTTCCCGGTTGTGGATGTCAAAGTCACGTTGTTCGACGGTTCCTACCACGATGTGGACTCCAACGAAAACGCCTTCAAGATGGCAGCTTCGATGGGCTTCAAGGACGGTATGCGCAAAGCCAGTCCGGTGCTGCTGGAGCCGATGATGTCGGTCGAGGTGGAAACACCGGAAGATTATACCGGTACAGTGATGGGCGATTTGTCTTCCCGTCGCGGAATGGTGCAAGGCATGGAAGATATGGCTGGCGGCGGCAAGACAGTGAAAGCTGAAGTGCCGTTGGCCGAGATGTTCGGTTACTCGACCGCGTTGCGTTCCGCAACCCAAGGCCGTGCGACCTATACCATGGAATTCAAGCACTATTCCGAAGCACCGAAGAGTGTCGCTGAAGCGATCATGAGCAAGAAGTAATTTAGATTAAGGGACGATAATCATGGCAAAGAGCAAATTTGAGCGCACCAAACCGCACGTCAACGTAGGCACGATAGGCCACGTGGACCATGGCAAGACCACGCTGACCGCGGCGATCACGACCGTGCTGGCCAAGAAATTCGGCGGCGAGGCCAAGGCCTACGACCAGATCGACGCGGCACCGGAAGAAAAGGCGCGCGGCATCACGATCAACACCGCGCACGTCGAATACGAGACCGCCAAGCGCCACTACGCGCACGTGGACTGCCCGGGCCACGCCGACTACATCAAGAACATGATCACCGGTGCGGCGCAAATGGACGGCGCGATCCTGGTGGTATCGGCCGCTGACGGCCCGATGCCGCAAACCCGCGAACACATCCTGCTGGCACGCCAGGTGGGCGTACCCTTCATCGTCGTGTACATGAACAAATGCGACATGGTCGACGACGAAGAACTGCTCGAACTGGTCGAGATGGAAGTGCGCGAACTGCTCACCAAATACGAATTCCCCGGCGACGACATCCCCATCATCAAGGGCTCTGCCCTGAAGGCGCTGCAAGGCGACCAGGGCGATTTGGGCGAACCGTCCATCATGCGCCTGGCCGACGCGCTCGACAGCTACATCCCCGAGCCCAAGCGCGCGCTGGATGGCGCCTTCCTGATGCCGGTTGAAGACGTGTTCTCCATCTCCGGTCGCGGCACGGTGGTGACCGGCCGTGTCGAACGCGGCATCGTCAAGGTTGGCGAAGAACTCGAGATCGTCGGCATCAAGCCCACGCTCAAGACCACCTGCACCGGCGTCGAAATGTTCCGCAAACTGCTCGACCAGGGCCAGGCGGGCGACAACGTCGGCGTACTGCTGCGCGGCACCAAGCGTGAAGAAGTCGAGCGCGGCCAGGTGCTGTGCAAGCCGGGCAGCATCAAGCCGCACACCAAGTTCACCGCCGAGATATACGTGCTGGGCAAGGACGAAGGCGGACGTCACACCCCGTTCTTCCAGGGCTACCGTCCGCAGTTCTACTTCCGCACCACCGACGTGACCGGCGCGGTCGAACTGCCTGCCGGCACCGAGATGGTGATGCCGGGGGACAACGTCAGCATCACGGTGAACCTGATCAACCCGATCGCGATGGAAGAGGGCTTGCGCTTCGCGATCCGCGAAGGCGGCCGTACCGTCGGCGCCGGGGTGGTTGCAAAGATTATCGAGTAGGACTACAATGCGCGCCCTCGCGTGGCCTGGCTCAGTATCTGGGACACGCGATTTCGTTCTTTAATTAGCGGCATCGCCGCGTAAATGCAAGAGAAGATTATGCAAAGTCAAAAAATCCGCATTCGCCTCAAGGCGTTTGATTATCGTTTGATCGACCAATCGGCTGCGCGTATCGTTGAAACAGCAAAGCGCACCGGTGCGGTGGTGAACGGCCCGGTGCCGATGCCAACCAAGATCGAGCGCTTCGATGTGCTGCGTTCCCCGCATGTCAACAAGACTTCGCGTGATCAGTTTGAGATCCGTACCCATCTGCGTTTGATGGACATCGTTGACCCTACCGACAAGACGGTGGATGCGCTGATGAAGCTGGATTTGCCGGCCGGTGTGGATGTGGAGATCAAGTTGCAGTAGTGGTTGGTTTAAAGGCGTAGGGGCGTAAGGCCTTACGCCCGTACTAAATTGGCTGACCAATTGAAGTCAGCCCCTTAAATAAATAAGAAGGAAAGAAAATGAGTCTAGGACTTGTCGGTCGCAAGATTGGCATGACCCGTGTTTTTGCCGATGACGGATCCTCGTTGCCGGTGACTGTGCTGGAAGTGTCCAACAATCGTGTCACTCAGGTTAAATCCGCCGGTACCGATGGCTATACCGCTGTGCAATTGGCACACGGAGTGCGCCGTCCCGGTCGCGTCAGCAAGGCTGCCGCCGGACATTACGCCAAGGCGGGTGTGGAAGCGGGCAGCGCACTCAAGGAATTCACCGTTTCAGCTGAACAACTGGACGGACTGAAGGCAGGCTCCGTGGTCTCTGTCGAGATTTTTCAGGTGGGGCAACTCGTGGATGTGACTGGAGTAACCAAGGGCAAGGGTTACGCGGGCACCATCAAGCGCCATCACTTCAAATCAGGGCGTGCGTCGCACGGCAATTCAAAGTCGCATAACGTGCCGGGTTCCATCGGTATGGCGCAGGATCCAGGCCGTGTGTTTCCGGGCAAGCGTATGACCGGTCATCTGGGCGATGTCAACAGAACGGTGCAAAATCTCCAGGTGGTGCGTGTTGACGTTGCACGCCAATTGCTGCTGGTAAAAGGCGCTGTTCCAGGCAGCATAAACAGCAGCATCGTCGTGCGTCCCGCAGTGAAGGCAGGTGTGTAATGGAACTTAAAGTCATTAACGACAAGGGCCAGTCGACCGCGAATCTGAAGGCTTCTGACGAGTTGTTCGGCCGTGAATATAATGAAGACCTGGTCCATCAGTTGATCACCGCCTATCAGGCGAATGCGCGCGCCGGAAACAGCAAGCAAAAGGGCCGCAGCGAAATCGCCAAGAGTACCCGCAAGCCATATGCACAGAAAGGCACAGGCCGGGCGCGTGCCGGTATGGCTTCCAGTCCGTTGTGGCGCGGCGGCGGCAAGATATTCCCGAATACCGCCGAAGAAAACTACACTCAAAAAGTCAACCGCAAGATGTATCGCGCAGGATATGCATCAATCTTGTCAAGACTGGTCAGCGAAAATCGTCTGGTGGTCGTGGACAGCCTGACGGTTGATTCGCCAAAAACGAAGTTGCTGGCGCAGAAGATAAAGGGCCTGGGGGTTGACACCAATCGTTTTCGCCTGCTGATCATCACCGACAACATTGATGAAAATCTGTACCTGTCATCCCGCAATCTGGCCAACGTGCTGGTGCTGGAAGCCAATCAAGCCGATCCGGTCAGCCTGGTGCGTTTCCCGAACGTTCTGGTGACACGCAATGCCGTGGCTAAAATCGAGGAGATGTTCGCATGACTACCCCAAAAGTTGGCTCCGGGCAATTCAGCCAGGAACGTTTGATGAACGTGTTGCTTGCCCCGCAAATCTCCGAAAAAGCGACCCATGTTGCCGAAAAAAACGAGCAAGTCATTTTCCGTGTCGCAACCGATGCGACCAAGCCTGAAATAAAGGCGGCCGTGGAAATGATGTTCAAGGTGAGCGTGGACAGCGTGCAAGTGGCATGTGTCAAGGGCAAGGTCAAACGCAGCGGTCGAGTCATCGGTCGTCGCAATGACTGGAAAAAAGCTTATGTTTGTCTGGCCGCCGGCCAGGAAATCAATTTTGCTGCAAGCGAGCAAGGATAATCATCATGGCTTTGATTAAACTAAAACCAACAACCCCGGGACAGCGCGCAGTCGTGCGCCTCGTCAATCGTGACCTGCACAAGGGCAAGCCGGTTACTGCTTTGCTGGAAAAGCAAACCAGAACCGCAGGCCGCAACAACAACGGACACATCACCACGCGTCATATGGGCGGCGGCCACAAGCAACATTACCGCCTGGTGGATTTCAAGCGCAACAAGGACGGTATTCCTGCCACTGTCGAGCGCCTGGAATACGATCCTAACCGCAGTGCCAATCTGGCTCTGTTGTGCTATGCCGACGGCGAGCGCCGTTACATCATCGCGCCGAAGGGCATAACGGCTGGCACTACCCTGGTGAGCGGTTCGGAAGCGCCGATCAAGCCGGGGAATGCCATGCCGCTGCGCAACGTTCCGGTCGGTTCGACGATACACTGCATAGAAATGTTGCCGGGCAAGGGTGCTCAGCTGGCGCGTTCCGCGGGTACGTCCGTGCAACTGCTGGCTCGCGAAGGGAGCTATGCGCAACTGCGCTTGCGTTCCGGCGAGATTCGCAAAGTGCACATCGACTGCAAAGCGACTTTGGGCGAGGTGGGCAATTCCGAACATAGCCTGCGCTCCATCGGCAAGGCCGGCGCGATGCGTTGGCGCGGTGTCCGGCCGACCGTGCGCGGTGTGGTGATGAACCCGGTCGATCATCCGCATGGCGGCGGTGAAGGCAAGACTGCTGCCGGCCGTCATCCGGTCAGTCCTTGGGGTGTGCCGGCAAAGGGCTTTCGCACACGTCGCAACAAGCGCACCAGTGGCATGATCGTGCGCCGTCGCTTTCAGGTTTAAGGGGTAGATAAATATGGCACGTTCGATTAAAAAAGGCCCGTTCGTTGATGCTCACCTGCTCAAGAAGATTGAGACAGTGCGTGCGACCAATGACAAGCGTCCGGTGAAAACCTGGTCGCGCCGTTCCACGGTGTTGCCCGAGTTCGTCGGTCTGACGATTGCGGTGCACAACGGCAAACAGCATATTCCTGTTTACGTGTCCGAAAACATGGTGGGCCACAAGCTGGGTGAGTTTTCCATGACGCGCACCTTCAAGGGCCATTCTGGCGATAAAAAAGCCGTGGTGGCCAAGAAGCCGGGGGCATGATGACTATGACTACTGCAGTTGCAAAAAAAATTCATCTTTCGGCTCAAAAGGGCCGTTTGGTGGCAGATCAAATTCGCGGATTGCCGGTTGCGCAAGCCCTCAATATTTTGAATTTCAGTCCGAAAAAGGCTGCCACCATCATCAAGAAGGCGCTTGAGTCGGCGATTGCGAACGCCGAGCATAATGACGGCGCGGACATCGACGAACTGAAAGTCAAAGTCATTTACGTCGACAAGGCAGCGTCCGGGAGAGGTTTTATCGCCAAAGCCAAGGGCCAGGGCAATCGCCTTGAAAAGCAGACTTGCCACATTACGATCAGCGTCGGGAGCTAAGGGTAGATTATGGGACAGAAAATTCATCCAACCGGTTTCCGGTTGTGCGTTCGCAAGAACTGGGATTCCAAGTGGTACTCCAACAGCAAAAATTTTGCTGACTTGTTGCTCAAGGATATCGACGTGCGGGATTACCTGAAAAAGAAGCTGCTTTCCGCCGGCGTATCAAAGGTGGTCATCGAGCGTCCGGCAAAGAACGCCAAGGTGACGATTTACACCGCGCGTCCAGGCATGGTCATCGGCAAGAAGGGTGAGGACATCGAATCGTTGCGCGCTGAATTGCGCAAGCGCATGGGCCTGCAATCGGTTGATGTTGCAATCGAGGAAGTCCGCAAACCGGAAATCGATGCGCAACTGATCGCCGAGAGCATCACAGCGCAGCTGGAAAAGCGCATCATGTTCCGCCGTGCGATGAAACGCGCGATGCAAAACGCGATGCGCCTCGGTGCGCAAGGCATCAAGATCATGAGTGCGGGTCGTTTGAACGGCATAGAGATCGCTCGCACCGAATGGTATCGTGAAGGCCGCGTGCCATTGCATACCTTGCGTGCAGATATCGATTACGGCACTTCCGAGGCGAAGACCACTTACGGGGTCATCGGCGTGAAGGTTTGGGTATTCAAGGGTGAAACTTCGGATCAGGAAACTGTTGCGCCGGTCGCCGCCGAACCGGAAAAGAAAGCAAGAAAGTCGGGAGCAAAGCATGCTACAGCCAGCTAGAAGGAAATTCCGCAAGGAACAAAAAGGCCGCAACACCGGCATTGCCACCCGTGGCAACAAGGTGAGTTTTGGCGAGTTTGGCCTGAAGGCGACTGTGCGCGGCCGTTTGACGGCGCGCCAGATTGAAGCCGCCCGTCGTGCCATGACCCGTCACATCAAGCGTGGCGGGCGTATCTGGATTCGTATTTTCCCGGACAAGCCTATCTCCAAAAAGCCTGCCGAAGTCCGCATGGGTAACGGCAAGGGCAACCCCGAGTACTACGTTGCGGAGATTCAGCCCGGCAAGATGCTGTACGAAATGGACGGTGTGAGCGAGACCCTGGCCCGTGAGGCGTTTCTTCTGGCCTCGGCCAAGCTGCCCTTGGCCACCACATTTGTAGTCAGACAGGTAGGGACATAACATGAAGGCCAGTGAACTTAAATCCAAGTCCGCAGCAGATTTGCAAACCGAATTGCTTTCTTTGAGCAAGGCGCAGTTTGGACTGCGCATGCAGGTTGCGACACAACAAATGACCAATACCAGCGAAATGCGCAAAGTGCGCCGTGATATTGCACGCATCAAGACTGTATTGACAGAAAAAGGTGCCCGGAAATGAGCGAAACAAAAGCAGTCAGCGAAGCCAAAGCAGCAACCGAATCCAGGCTGAAACGTACTCTGACCGGTACTGTAACAAGCGACAAGATGGACAAGACCGTAACGGTTCTGGTCGAGCGAAAAGTAAAGCATCCGTTGCTCGGCAAGATCATTCGCGTTTCGAAAAAATACCATGCGCACGATGAAGCCAATGAGATTCATACGGGCGATGTGGTAATGATCGAAGAGTGCCGTCCGATTGCCAAGACCAAGAGCTGGCGCGTTGCAAAACTGCTTGAGAAGGCGGAAACCAATTAATCGCATGTACTGCTTGCAGTAATTAGCGAATTTGTATAAGATGCGCGGCTTCGTTTCAGGGCCATTTCCCAAGAGGAGAAGAGGCGCACGATAGTGTAATAGAATTTTTTGTCCGCCGCATGCGGCGACCTAACCCGAACGGGTTCCAAAACTGGCCGCTGTGAGCGGAACAAGTTGGAGTGTAAATAATGATACAAATGCAGTCTGTTTTAGAGGTGGCTGACAATACCGGTGCGCGATCTGTGATGTGCATCAAGGTGCTCGGCGGTTCCAAGCGCCGTTACGCCTCGGTTGGCGACGTCATCAAGGTCAGCATCCGGGATGCTGCCCCGCGTGGCCGCGTCAAGAAGGGCGAAGTGTACAACGCCGTGGTGGTCCGTACTGCCAAGGGTGTGCGGCGCCCCGATGGTTCATTGGTCAGATTCGACGGCAATGCTGCGGTATTGCTTAATGCCAAGCTGGAGCCGATCGGCACGCGTATCTTCGGCCCGGTGACACGCGAGTTGCGTACCGAAAAGTTCATGAAGATCGTTTCGCTGGCTCCTGAAGTACTGTAATCGGCAAAGAATCAAGACTGGGAAAATCATGCGCAAGATCAGGAAAGACGATGACGTAATAGTAATCTCTGGTAAAGACAAGGGAAGCCGCGGTAGCGTATTGCGTGTCCTTGGCGAGTACCTGTTGGTTGGCGGCATCAATAAAGTCAAGAAGCACCAGAAGCCCAACCCGGTAAAAGGCTTGACCGGCGGGATCGTGGAAAAGGAATTACCAATTCATATTTCAAACGTCGCCATATACAACACGGCGGCCAAGAAGGGTGATCGAGTCGGTATTAAAACGCTGGAAGATAAACGCAAGGTGCGCGTGTTCAGATCCAGCGGCGAAATGATTGACGCTTAAGGGGTATTAGAGCATGGCTCGTTTGTATAGTTATTACAAAGACAAGGTCGCCAAGGACCTGATGAAGCAGTTCGGCTACAAGTCCATCATGGAAGTGCCGCGCATCGAAAAGATCACCCTGAACATGGGTGTCGGTGAAGCGGTGGCGGACAAGAAAGTGATGGAGTTCGCGGTGGGCGACATGCAGAAGATCGCCGGACAGAAGCCGGTCGTCACCATGTCCAAGAAGTCAATCGCCGGCTTCAAGATCCGCGAGGGCTACCCGGTCGGTTGCAAGGTGACATTGCGCAAAGAACGCATGTATGAATTCCTGGATCGGCTGATCTCGGTGGCGATTCCGCGCATTCGCGATTTCCGCGGTATCTCCGGCAAGTCATTTGACGGCCGCGGCAACTACAACATGGGTGTGAAGGAACAGATCATTTTTCCGGAAATCGAGTACGAAAAGATCGATGCGTTGCGCGGCATGAATATCACCATCACCACCTCTGCGAAGACCGATGAGGAAGCCAGGGCGCTTTTGTTGGCATTCAAACTCCCATTAAAGAAATGAAGGAAGACTAATGGCTAAGATTGCAGTTATTAACCGCGATAAGAAGCGCCGTGAAATGGTTGCGAAGTTTGCAGCAAAGCGCGCTTTGCTGATGGCGACTATTTCGAATGTCAAGTTGAGCGAAGAAGAGCGCGCAGCTGCGCGCCTGAAATTGCAAACATTGCCGCGTGACTCCAGTCCGGTGCGTCTGCGCAATCGTTGTGCGCTGACCGGTCGTCCGCGCGGCACTTTCAAAAAGTTTGGTTTGGGGCGTATCAAGTTGCGTGAATTCGCGATGCGCGGTGAAATTCCCGGTATCGTCAAGGCGAGCTGGTAGGAGAAATTATATGAGTATGAGTGACCCGATCTCCGACATGCTGACGCGCATTCGCAATGCACAAATGGCGGAAAAAACCTCTGTTGCTATGCCTTCTTCGAAGTTGAAAGTGGCGATAGCCGAGGTGTTGAAAGACGAAGGTTATGTGGATGGATTTAGCGTCATTTCTGGCGACGGCGGCAAAGCCATGCTGGAAATCGGCCTTAAATATTACAGCGGTCGCCCGGTGATCGAGAAGATTCAACGCATCAGTCGTCCGGGCCTGCGTGTTTACAAGGGTTCCGAAGATATTCCCAAGGTCATGAACGGGCTGGGTATAGCCATAGTATCCACATCCAAGGGTTTGATGACCGACCGCAAAGCACGCGCCAATGGTATTGGCGGTGAAGTGCTGTGCGTAGTCGCATAGTGAGGTAGACATGTCTAGAGTTGGCAAGAATCCTGTTGCAGTGCCGAGCGGTGTTGAAGTCGCTTTGGCTGCGAATGAAATTTCGGTAAAGGGCAAGTTGGGCACCTTGAAGCAGGCGTTGTCGGATGACGTGAGCGTGGTTCGCGAAGGCGATATGCTGCTATGCAAGGCGCAAAATGACAGCGTGCAGGCCAATGCAATGTCCGGCACGGTCCGGGCGCTGCTGGCGAACATGGTGCTGGGCGTGAGCAAGGGATTCGAACGCAAGCTGAGCCTGGTAGGTGTGGGTTACCGCGCTCAGGCTGCCGGCGATACCCTGAACCTGACTTTGGGATATTCACATCCGGTCACTTACAAGATGCCTGCCGGCGTGAAAGTTGAAACGCCGACACAGACAGACATCGTGTTGAAGGGCGCCGACAGGCAGCAGGTCGGGCAAGTCGCCGCCGAGATTCGCGCCTTCCGCGAACCCGAACCCTACAAAGGCAAGGGTGTGCGCTATAGCGACGAAGTGGTGATTTTGAAAGAAACCAAAAAGAAATAATTTAAGGCAGAAATAATCGAGGCGGATATGTTGATCAAAAAAGAAGCGCGGCAGCGCAGGGCACGCAAGACCCGTGCACGTATTGCTGAAAAAAAATCGGTTCGCTTGGCTATCAATCGCACTAATTTTCACATCTATGCACAGGTGATTTCTGCCAATGGCGACAAAGTGCTGGCAAGTGCATCCAGCGTCGAAGCTGACGTGCGTAAAGCGGTCGCAAACGGCGGCAACAAGGCCGCAGCGGCCGTGGTGGGCAAGCGAATCGCCGAAAAGGCAAAGAGCGCCGGCGTTACCCAGGTCGCATTCGACCGTTCCGGCAATCGATATCATGGTCGTGTCAAAGCGCTGGCTGAAGCTGCGCGTGAAAACGGCCTGCAGTTCTAATTGGAGTTGAGCGATGGCTAAGCCGCAAGGAAAAATGCAGCAACAGGAAAAGCGTGATGACGGTCTGATCGAAAAGATGATCTCCGTGAACCGTGTAACCAAGGTGGTCAAGGGCGGTCGAATCATGGGTTTTGCTGCTCTGACCGTGGTCGGTGATGGAGACGGTCGCGTTGCGATGGGGAAAGGGAAATCCAAGGAGGTTCCGGTCGCCGTGCAGAAAGCCATGGACGAAGCGCGCCGCAATCTGGCCAAGGTCAGCCTGAAAAATGGTACTTTGCACCATACCGTTATCGGCAAGCATGGCGCGGCCAAAGTGCTGATGCAGCCCGCAATCGAAGGTACCGGCATCATTGCCGGAGGTGCGATGCGCGCGGTGTTCGAGGCGGTCGGTGTGCGTGATGTGCTGGCCAAATGTATCGGATCGAGCAACCCTTACAATGTGGTGCGTGCCACTTTGAACGGTCTGAAAGCCATGAACTCGCCTGCAGAAATCGCGGCTAAACGCGGCAAGAACATTGAAGAAATTTTGGGGTAAGACATGACAAAAGCCAAAACAAATGCCAAGACAAATGCCAAGACCATAAGAGTGACGCAGATCAAGAGCCTGATCGGCACCAAACAATCACACCGCGACACCATACGCGGCTTGGGGCTGCGCCGTATCAACCACACCGTGCAACTGGAAGACACGCCTTGCGTACGCGGTATGATCAACAAAGTGTATTACATGGTTAAGTGCGAGGCATAACAGATGCAACTCAATAAAATTCAACCTGCACAAGGCGCCAAGCACGCCAAGCGTCGCGTCGGCCGTGGTATCGGCTCCGGTTTGGGCAAGACTGCGGGTCGCGGTCACAAAGGACAAAAGTCGCGCGCCGGCGGTTTTCACAAGGTCGGATTTGAAGGCGGCCAGATGCCACTGCAGCGCCGCTTGCCCAAGCGCGGCTTTATCTCGCTGACACGCAACGATACAGCGCAAGTGCGGTTGTCGGATTTGCAAAAGATGCCTGTCGAGAGCATTGACTTGCTGGCACTCAAGCAGGCGGGTGTCGTTCATCCCGGTGCGTTGACGGCGAAGGTTATCCTATGCGGTGAGCTTACCCGTGCAGTGAAGTTGCAAGGTTTGTTGATTACCAAAGGTGCACGCACAGCGATTGAAGCCGCTGGCGGAAGCATCGCCGAATAAGGCCGGTACGTGACTACAGCTGCCAAGGGTGCAAGCAAAGGAAAATACGGCGATTTGAGCAGCCGTCTTTGGTTCTTGCTCGGTGCGCTGGTGGTGTTCCGCATCGGAGCGCATATCCCGGTGCCGGGAATCGATCCGAAGGTTTTGGCGGATTTGTTCAAGTCGCAAACAAACGGCATTCTGGGCATGTTCAATATGTTTTCGGGCGGCGCATTGTCGCGCTTTACCATTTTTGCCCTTGGCATCATGCCGTATATTTCTTCATCGATCATCATGCAGCTGGCTGCGATAGCCGTGCCGCATCTCGAGCAATTGAAGAAGGAAGGCGAGTCCGGCCGCCGCAAAATCACCCAGTATACCCGCTATGGTACCCTGGGCCTGGCGATGTTTCAGGCTTTTGGCATCTCGGTGGCATTGCAAACACAACACGGCCTTGTGTTAAATCCTGGTCCGATGTTTCAGTTGACCACAGTGGTGACCCTGGTGACCGGAACGATGTTTCTGATGTGGTTGGGCGAGCAGATCACCGAGCGCGGATTGGGCAACGGCATTTCGCTGATCATTTTTGCAGGTATCGCGGCCGGGTTGCCTCGTGCGATTGGCAGTACCTTGGAATTGGCCCGTACCGGCGCGTTTTCCATCCCGCTGGTGCTGGCGCTGTTTTTTGGCGCGATCGCTGTCACGGCGCTGGTGGTATTCGTTGAACGCGGACAGCGCAAGATTTTGGTGAACTACGCCAAGCGCCAAGTGGGCAACAAGGTTTATGGAGGTCAAAGTTCGCATTTGCCGCTGAAACTGAATATGTCCGGCGTGATCCCGCCGATATTTGCGTCCAGCATCATCCTGTTCCCGGCGACGATCGCCGGTTGGTTTGGCAGCGGGCCAGGAATGAACTGGCTCAAGGACATCAGCGACAAGTTGTCGCCTGGGCAGCCGATATACGTGCTGTTCTATGCGGGCGCAATAGTGTTTTTCTGCTTTTTCTACACGGCGCTGGTGTTCAGCCCGAAAGATACTGCGGACAACCTGAAGAAGAGCGGAGCGTTTTTGCCGGGTATCCGTCCCGGCGAGCAAACCGCCAGTTATGTTGAAAAGATTATGATGCGTCTGACCATGGTTGGCGCGGTGTATATCTCACTGGTTTGCCTGTTGCCGGAATTTTTGGTGGTCAAGTGGAATGTACCGTTTTATTTCGGCGGCACATCGCTGTTGATCATGGTGGTGGTTACGATGGACTTCATGACACAAGTGCAGTCCTATCTGATGACCCACCAGTATGAAAGTTTGCTGAAAAAAGCGAACTTCAAAGGCGGGTTGACTCGCTGATGTCCAAAGAAGACGTGATCCAGATGGCGGGTGAGGTTGAAGAGTCTCTCCCCAACGCGACATTTAGGATAAAGCTGGAGAATGGCCATGTGGTACTTGGCCATATTTCGGGAAAGATGCGTATGCACTATATTCGCATTCTGCCCGGCGACAAGGTGACGGTGGAGTTGACACCCTATGATTTGAGCAAGGCGCGTATCGTGTTCCGCGCTAAATAGCAAAGCAGGCAAGGAGAAGAAAATGAGAGTTCAGGCATCGGTAAAAAAGATCTGTCGTAATTGCAAGATCGTTATTCGTAAACGCGTGGTGCGCGTGATATGCACCGAGCCACGCCACAAGCAACGCCAAGGTTGATTGGCCAGGGTTATTTGAGCATGGCCGGCTTTGGGTGTTATAATCTTCGACTTTCAAAAGATAGGGTAGCTGCATGGCACGTATAGCAGGGGTCAATATCCCCAACCATCAACACGCAGTGATTGCTTTGACTGCGATCTACGGTATCGGACGCACGCGCTCGCGATTCATTTGCGCAGCCGCAGGGGTGAACGGCGCCACCAAGATGAAGGACTTGACCGACGCAGAAGTGGAAAAATTGCGCGAACAGGTCGCCAAAATCGCGGTGGAGGGTGACTTGCGCCGTGAAACGACCATGAGTATCAAGCGCCTGATGGATCTGGGTTGCTATCGCGGCGTGCGTCATCGCCGCGGTTTGCCGTGTCGCGGACAGCGCACTCGCACCAATGCACGTACCCGCAAGGGACCGCGCAAGGCGATTGCGGGTGCCAAGAAGTAAGTTGCTGTAACGCTAACGTTACGCCTTAAGAGTATTTTAGAGGAACAAAGTATGGTCAAGCCAAGCACGAAAGTGCGCAAGAAAGTCAAGAAGAACGTAGCCGAGGGTATCGCGCACGTTCATGCTTCTTTTAACAACACAATCGTCACGATTACCGACCGTCAGGGCAATACTTTGGCATGGTCCACCAGCGGCGCCAACGGCTTTAAAGGCTCGCGCAAGAGCACACCATTTGCCGCCCAGGTGGCGGCCGAGACGGTGGGCAAGTCGGCTGCCGAATGCGGTGTAAAGAACATTGAAGTGCGCATCAAAGGACCTGGCCCGGGCCGTGAATCCGCAGTGCGCGCTCTGAACGCGGCTGGTTTTAAGATCACCAGTATTTCCGATATTACACCGGTACCGCACAACGGATGCCGTCCGCCTAAGAAGCGTCGTATCTAACTCGTGTCTAATTTTTTTGGGAGAGCCGATCTTGGCTAGAAATCTTGATGCAAAATGCCGTCAGTGCCGCCGTGAAGGCGAGAAGCTGTTCCTGAAAGGCGAAAAATGCTTTACCGACAAATGCGGTGTCGAGCGCAGGGCCTATCCGCCCGGCCAGCACGGCCAAAAGAAAAATACCCGTCTGTCAGAGTACGGCGGCCAGTTGCGCGAAAAGCAGAAAGTGAGGCGTATCTACGGTTTGCTGGAACGGCAGTTCCGCCTCAATTATCAGGCTGCAGCTCAGCAACGCGGCATCACCGGTGAAAACCTGCTGCAAGGACTAGAATCCAGGCTGGACAATGTTTCCTATCGCATGGGTTTTGGCGCATCGCGTGCCGAAGCGCGTCAGGTCGTGCGTCACAACGGGCTGCTGGTGAACGGCAAGCGCGTGAATATCCCTTCCTATCAGGTGCGTCCCGGCGATGTGGTTGAAGTGGCCGAAAAATCCAAGGCGCAATTGCGCATCAAGGCTGCAATCGCCGCGGCCGAACAGCGCGGTTTCCCTGAATGGATCGAAATGGACACCAAGGCATTCAAGGGAACATTTAAAGCCAAACCGCAACGTTCCGAACTGCCCGCAACCATCAACGAGCATCTTGTGGTTGAGTTGTATTCCAAGTAATCCTCGCGGAGTAGCATATGTCTAAGAATGAATTTTTGAAGCCGCGCATCATCGATGTGCAAAAGCTTTCCGATACCCAGGCCAAAGTTGTGATGGAGCCGTTTGAACGCGGCTATGGCCACACACTGGGCAATGCATTGCGCCGTATCCTGCTGTCTTCGATGCAGGGTGCCGCGCCTACCGAAGTCAAAATGGCAGGCGTGCTGCATGAATATGCCACCATAGATGGCGTGCAGGAAGATGTCGTAGACATCCTGCTGAACCTGAAGGGCGTGGTAATGCGCTTGCATAACACGCCGGAAGTCGTGCTGACCCTCAAAAAGGAAGGCCAGGGCGTGGTAACAGCGGCTGATATCAGTGGAAATGCAGATGTCGAGATCATCAACCCAGATCATGTGATCGCGCACCTGACCGCAGGCGGAAAGCTGGACATGCAGATCAAGGTCGAGCAGGGTCGCGGTTACGTATCGGCGATCTCCAGATTGGCTCCGAACGAGACCCGCGCGGTCGGCCATATCGCGCTGGACGCGTCGTTCAGCCCGGTCAACCGTGTCAGCTATGCCGTGGAAAGCGCGCGTGTGGAGCAGCGCACCGACCTTGACAAGCTGGTGATGCATATCGAAACCAACGGCGCAGTCGATCCCGAGGAAGCGATCCGCAACGCGGCGCGTATCCTGGTGGATCAATTCTCCGTGTTTGCGGCTCTGGAAGGCACCGAACCTGTGGTTGAAAAGGTGCAAACACCCAAGGTCGATCCGATCCTGTTGCGTCCGGTGGACGATCTGGAACTTACACCGCGTTCTTCAAATTGCCTCAAGGCACAGAGTATTCACTACATCGGCGACCTGATTCAGTACACCGAAAACGATTTGCTGCGCACTCCGAATCTGGGGCGCAAATCGCTGAATGAAATCAAGCAGGTCCTCGCCGAGCACAATTTATCGCTGGGCATGAAGCTGGAAAACTGGCCTGTCGCTACGGTTTGATACAGAGCAACAATATAGAAGCAAGAAAGGCTAATCATGCGTCACCGTTTAGGTTTAAGAAAACTCAACCGCACCAGCAGCCACCGTCTGGCGATGTTTCGCAATATGACCGTGTCGCTGCTGCGTCATGAGCTCATCATGACCACTTTGCCCAAGGCGAAGGAGTTGCGCCGTGTTGCAGAGCCTATCCTGACATTGGGCAAGAACCCGAGTCTGGCGAACCGCCGTCTGGCGTTTGCCCGGCTGCGCGATCGTGAAATGGTCGCCAAGCTGTTCGACGAGCTCGGCCCGCGCTATGCTGCACGCAATGGGGGTTATCTGCGCATCCTGAAGTCAGGTTTCCGTAAAGGTGACAATGCCCCGATGGCCCTGATCGAGTTGATGGATCATCCCGCTGATGCAACAGCTGTTGAAGCTGAATAAAAGCTGAGTTGTTCAGTGCCCAAAAAAAGCCGGACGCGTCCGGCTTTTTGCTTTTTGCCGATCAAATAATCCTGCTATTCATCAATCTTGCCGCGCAACGTCTTCAGTTGCCCGCGCAGGGTTTTATCTTCCAGCCGTTTCCTTTTTGAAGCCTTTGTTGGCTTGGTTGCGGTGCGTGTTCTGGGCATGATGGACGCGCTAACGATCAAGGCTTGCAGCCGTGCCAGGGCATCTGCACGATTCTTGTCCAGGCTGCGATAGCGCTGCGCCTTGATGATGACCACGCCATCGGAGGTGATACGCCTGTCGGTCAATTGCCGGAGTCTCGCCTTATAAATTTCCGGCAATGACGATGCATTGATATCAAAGCGCAGATGGATGGCAGACGAGACTTTATTGACATTCTGCCCGCCCGCACCCTGTGCTCGAATGGCATTCAATTCAATCTCGGTATCCTGAATGGCGACGTTTTTTGATATTTGCAGCATCGATGCGCCAGGAATAAATTATCTTTCAAGGGCGTGCTTCAAATATTTACCCGTCACGCTGCGGTCGTTTTGGGCGAGATCTGCAGGCGAGCCTTCGGCGATGATGCGGCCTCCGCCGTCGCCGCCTTCGGGGCCGAGGTCGATCACCCAGTCGGCGGTTTTTATCACGTCGAGATTGTGCTCGATCACCACCACGGTGTTTCCCTGGTCGCGCAGTTTGTGGATCACTTTAAGCAGCAGAGCTATGTCGTGAAAATGCAGACCGGTGGTTGGCTCATCGAGGATATACAGCGTGCGCCCGGTGTCGCGCTTGGAGAGTTCCAGCGATAATTTTACGCGCTGTGCCTCGCCTCCCGACAGCGTGGTGGCGGATTGCCCCAGCGTGATATAGCCGAGACCCACATCCAGCAGGGTTTTCAGCTTGCGCGCGATGATGGGCACCGGTTTGAAGAACTCATGCGCCTGCTCGACAGTCATCTGCAGGATCTGGTGGATGTTCTTGCCCTTGTACTGGATCTCCAGGGTTTCGCGGTTGTAGCGCTGGCTGTGGCACACGTCGCACGGCACGTACACGTCCGGCAAAAAGTGCATCTCCACCTTGATCATGCCGTCGCCCTGGCAGGATTCGCAACGCCCGCCCTTGACATTGAACGAGAAGCGCCCCGGTCCGTAACCGCGTTCGCGCGATGACGGCACTGCAGCAAACAGTTCGCGGATCGGAGTGAACAGGCCGGTATAGGTCGCCGGATTGGAGCGCGGTGTGCGCCCTATCGGACTTTGATCGACGTTGATCACTTTGTCAAAGAATTCCACGCCGGTGATCTCCGAATGTGGCGCGGGTTCGGTGTTGCTGCCGTATAAATGTTGTGCCACGGCGGGATACAAAGTGTCGTTGATCAGCGTGGATTTGCCCGAACCGGATACGCCGGTCACGCACACCATCAGACCCACCGGCAGATTCAGCGTCACCATTTTCAAATTGTTCCCGGAAGCGCCCGAAATCCGCAACATGCGTTCCGGATCGGACTTGAGCACTTTTTTGGGCATCGGGATGCTGCGGCGGCCGGTCAGGTAGTCGCCGGTGAGCGAGTTTTTGTTATTGCATATTTCCTCGGCTGTGCCTTGCGCCACGATCAGCCCGCCGTGTTCGCCCGCGCCCGGCCCCATGTCCACCACATGATCGGCAGCGCGGATTGCTTCTTCATCGTGTTCCACCACGATCACGCTGTTGCCCATGTCGCGCAGTTTCTTCAGCGTGGTCAACAGACGGTCGTTGTCGCGCTGATGAAGGCCGATGGAAGGTTCGTCCAGCACATACATCACGCCGGTCAGTCCGGAACCTATCTGCGATGCGAGGCGGATGCGCTGCGCCTCTCCGCCTGACAGGGTTTCGGCGGAGCGCTCAAGAGAAAGATAATCCAGCCCGACGTTATTCAGGAAGGTCAAACGGCTGGCGATCTCCAGTATGATCTTCTCCGCAATCGCCTGTTTGTGTCCGGACAGTTTCAGTGTCTGGAAGAAAGTCAGTGCCTGTTGCAACGGCAGCGCGCTGATTTCGTACAGATTCTTGTCAGCGACGCGCACATGGCGCGCCTCCAGACGCAGGCGCGTGCCTTTGCATTCCGGGCAGGTGCAACTGTTCAGGTATTTCGCCAGTTCCTCGCGTACCGTAGGCGAATCGGTCTCGTTGTAGCGGCGTTCCAGATTATGCACAACCCCCTCGAATACATGCTGGCGCAAAGCCGGTTTGCCGCGCTCGCTCACGTATTGAAACGCGATCTCGGTCTTGCCGCTGCCATACAGGATCACTTGCTGAATATTATCCGGCAGGCTCTCGAAGGATTGCTCGATATCGAAGTTGTAATGCTTGGCAAGTCCCGCGAGCAACTGATGATAGAACTGGTTGCGCCTGTCCCAGCCCTTGATCGCGCCGGAGCTCAGGCTGAGGGTGGGGAAGGCGACGATGCGCTTGGGATCGAAAAAATTGATGCTGCCGAGCCCGTCGCACTCCGGGCACGCGCCCATCGGATTGTTGAATGAGAACAGTCGCGGTTCCAGTTCCGGCAGCGAATAATTGCAGATCGGGCACGCGAATTTCGCCGAGAACATGTGCTCCTTGCCGGTATCCATCTCTACTGCAACGGCTCGGCCGTCGGCATGGCGCAATGCGGTCTCGAACGACTCGGCCAGACGCTGCTTTGCTTCCGCACTGACCTTCAACCTATCCACCACGATCTCTACCGTATGCTTTTTGGTCTTCTGCAAAGTCGGCAACGAATCGATCTCGTATACCTTGCCGTTGATGCGCAGGCGCGTGAAACCCTGCGCGCGCAGTTCGTCGAACAAATCCAGTTGCTCGCCCTTGCGCTCCACCACCAGCGGAGAAAGGATCATGATGCGCGTGTCCTGCGGCAACTGCAGCACATGGTCGACCATCTGCCCGACGCTCTGTGCCTGCAACACCAGATCGTGCTGCGGGCAATAGGGATCGCCTGCGCGCGCGAACAGCAGGCGCAGGTAATCGTGGATCTCGGTGACGGTGCCGACCGTGGAGCGCGGGTTGTGCGAAGTGGCTTTCTGTTCTATTGCAATGGCCGGCGACAGGCCCTCGATCAGGTCCACATCCGGCTTCTCCATCAATTGCAGGAACTGCCGAGCGTAAGCGGACAGCGATTCCACATAACGCCGCTGGCCCTCGGCATACAAGGTGTCGAAGGCGAGTGAGGACTTACCTGAACCCGATAAACCGGTGATCACCACCAGTTTGTGGCGCGGCAAATCGAGGTTGATGTTCTTCAAATTGTGGGTGCGCGCACCGCGTATCCTTATCTGTTCCATGCCATCCACATTGTTTGAGGCGACCTGACAGTTTACGCGATTTTTGATACTTTCCCAACCCGCTTCGGCAATGAGATACCCCTTCCCGGTGTTTGGCTTGTCCCCGCCCGGGTACTTCCGTAGAATCCTCGACAGCCCGAGCCGTTGCATGCCGGAAATGCCGTCGCCCTTTCATCCAGAAAAGCCCTTCAAATATAAAATTCGCATGGACTACGACGTACTCATCATCGGTTCCGGCCCGGCAGGGCAGCACGCAGCGTGGCAGGCGGCGCGCATGGGCAAGCGTGCCGCGATCATCGAACGCAAGCCCAAGATCGGCGGAGCAGGGCTGCAAACCGGCACGATACCCAGCAAGGCGATGCGCGAAGTCGCGTACCTGCTGTCGCGCTCCAGCGCCGGCGGCATGCGCCAGGCGCTCGCACCCGACGGCGTGAATCGTCATGGTTTGCTGGCCGATGCGGTGCGGCGCAAGGAAGTGGTGATCGCGCAACAGGAATCGGTCATCCTGCAGCGCCTGATGCGTTCCGGCGTCGCGCTGATCCCGGGCGAGGCATCGTTCGCCGATGCGCATACCATGCAGGTCACCGACGCAGCCGGCAATATACGCAAAATATCCGCCGAGGCCATCGTGCTGGCCACCGGTTCCCGGCCGCGCCGCCCGGCCGATGTCCCGTTCGATAAAAAGATCGTGCTGGATTCCACCTCGATCCTCAATCTTCGCCACCTGCCGGACACCCTGACGGTCGTGGGCGGCGGCGTGATCGCGTGCGAATTCGTCTCGATATTCGCCGCGCTCGGCGTCAAGATCAGCGTGGTGGACAGCCACGCGCAATTGCTGGACTATTTGAGTGAAGATGTGGTGGGCGTGCTGGCCGACAGTTTCCTCGGCATGGGCGTCACGTTCCACATGCAGGAACGCGTCGCCGAAATTCGCCGCGAACAGAAACGGCACGCTTACCGTGCTGGAAAGCGGCAAACAGATACGCAGCGACGCGGTGCTCTATGCGCAGGGCAGGCAACCCAACAGCGAAAAGCTGCATGTCGAGCACGCGGGCATCGTTGCCGATGACGGCTGGATAGAAGTCAATCGGCATTTCCAGACCAGCGTGCCGCACATCTTTGCGGTGGGCGACCTGATCGGCCGCCCGGCGCTCGCCTCGACCGGAATGGAACAGGGACGCGCAGCGGTGCTGTATGCCTTCGACGGCGAGCAGCATGTCACGGCGGAAAACCTGCCGATGGCGGTCTACACCATCCCGGAGATATCCTACGTCGGCAAAACCGAAAAGGAAGTGCAGCAGGAAAACATTCCCTATCTGGTCGGGCGCGCCTTCTTCAAGGACAGCGCGCGCGGACAGATCATCGGCGACGCGCAGGGACTGCTCAAACTGGTGGTGGATACGCGCAATGAAAAATTGCTGGGCGTGCATATCGTCGGCGAGCAGGCCAGCGAACTGATCCACATCGGGCAACTGGTGATGAACTTCAACGGCACCGTGCGCGACCTGGTCACCAATGTCTTCAACTATCCGACACTCGCCGAGTGCTACAAGATCGCCGCGCTGGATTGCATGCACCGGCTGAAGCAAACCAGTCTTCAGTCGAAATAGATCCCGACTGGGGGCAAGCTAGACTCGAATATCATTGAAGGGCTTTAACATGGTGCCCAGATACTTAAAATGCATATCAACTCCAGGAACGGTACCGCAGATCATCGCCGTCACCATCAGCTATATTGCGATTTTGGCGATTTTCGCGTTGGATGTGATGACTGGGTCAGAAATTGTTTTGCAAATCCTTTATATTTTTCCGATCGCCCTTGTTTCTTTCCATTGCAAGCAAGCTGGAAAACGTTCGTCACGAAAAGATCGATTAATCGATGTGCGCATGCTTTTGAGAAACTCATCAGGTTTCTGCGCAGAGAAAGCGGCCATTAATTCGTTTACAGGCAATGCAACAATAAAAGTGAGTGCGTCGACTATCGGGGTGCCATCATGTACTTGGTAAATCTATATTTCATACTGGGCCTGGCAATGTGCTTCATTGCCCTTTGGGACTATAACTATTTGCCAAAGACTGCAAGTCGGCTGGTGAAACAACCGGGTGACAAAACCGGCTTTTCCCTTGTCGTGCTGGCAGTGAGAAATTTGATTTTGATGGCTTTGTTTGCAATTCTTCTCTGGCCGATTGTCGTGGTTATTGAGCTATCCGGAAATAGGGATAAGTGAACTAAATTTGAATGAACCTTATCAATAACTACTCCTTGTCTTAACTAACCGTACAATATTATCCTTTGTGATTCGTCTTCACAGGTATGGATACGACGCTAACCTACAAAGCGCTGAGGGCTGAACAGGATAAACGCATCGCTGAAACTGTCTCGCGCGAGCGCGGGCGGCTGGCGAATTTCATCCGGCGGCGCGTACCCGATGCGAGCGAAGCAGAGGACATTCTGCAGGATGTGTTCTACGAGTTCGTGGCGGCATACCGTCTGCCGGAACCCATCGAGCAGGTCGGTGCGTGGCTTTTCCGCGTGGCGCGCAACCGCATCATCGACCGTTTCCGCAAGAAGAAGGAGCAGCTGTTTCCAGAAGCGTCGGGCGAGGCCGAAGAGGGAACCTGGCTGGATGAGGTACTGCCATCGGTTGATGCCGGGCCGGAAGCGGCCTATGCGCGGGCAGTGTTGCTGGAGGAGTTTTATGCCGCGCTGGCCGAACTGCCGGGAGAACAGCGTGACGTATTTATCGCCCATGAACTGGATGGGCACGGCTACAGGGAGCTGGCGGCGGAAACCGGTGTGGCGGTGAATACCTTGCTGGCGCGCAAGCGTTATGCGGTGAAGCATCTGCGCGCACGGCTGCAGATAATTTATGATGAATTTGACTTGTGAAGGAGAACTGAGATGGGCATGAATTGCTGTAAATCGTCATGCTGGAAGATCGGTCTGTTGGTGCTGGTTGGTATCGCGGCATTGGGCTGGGTGGTGATGGCGCTATGGAACTGGTTGATGCCGGCATTGTTTGTCGGCACCAAGGAGATCGGCTATCTGCAAGCCTTGGGGCTGCTGGTGCTGAGCAAGATATTTGTTCGGCGGATTTCGCGGGCGCGGCTGCCATGGGCGCTGGCATCGCCATCGCTGGGAACAGATGACGCCGGAAGAGCGCGAGAAATTCCAGGCCGGCATGCGAGGCTGCTGCGGCAAGAGCAAGGATGAAGCGGCTGAGGCCAGCGATTAGCCGGGCAGGTAGGCAGGGAAACGCTGATCAACTCGGGTTTTGTGATGCCGGCGAATATTCAGCGATTTGTGCTGGCGGTGTCCGGGGAACGTTAAGCCGATAGCAGAGGATGGTGCCATTCCCACAAACGCAATAGGCTGATAATTTGTTGATATAAGAGCACCTGCTATAAAATCCCCGGCCTCGCTTGCATCTGCCACCTCAATCGGGACGTTAACTATTTGGTAGTTATGTGAGCGGACAGGGTAGACGAGACGGATGGAATGAAAAGGTACAACGGCGTGATGTATTTCGTAAAGACCGATAGCTGCTACTCTTGTGACCGGGATCCGCCAGGGTTGTATTGTGTATAAGCTGGTAAAAAAATCCGCTATCGCTTCTGCCATGGTTCTGGCGCTGGCGGGCTGTGCCGTGGGGCCGGATTTTCAACGGCCGGCGTCCCCGTCCGTGAAAAATTTTACCGCCGAGCCGCTACCAGCCCAGTCTTCTTCAACGGATGCTGCCGAAGGCCAATCACAGCAGTTCGTGGAAGGCCGGGATATTCCGGCACAATGGTGGGACGCTGTTCCACTCGCCGGCCCTGAGCCGGCTGGTAGAGCGTGCGCTGAAGGCCAACCCCAATCTGCAAGCGGCACAGGCCACATTGCGGCAGGCGCAGGAAAATGTCCTATGCGGCGCAAGGTGTGCTGTTGCCCGCTGTCAATGCCAACGGATCGGCTGTCCGGCAACACACCAATGGCGCCCAGTTTGGCCAGCCGGGTAATCCGGGCTCCTTGTATACGGTATATAACGCTACAGTCAGCGTTTCCTATGGCATAGACCTGTTCGGTATTGCGCGCAGGACTCTGGAATCCCTTGAGGCGCAACAAGAGTTCGAGCGCTTCCAGCTGGAGGGGGCCTATCTGACGCTGACCTCGAATGTGGTGACCACGGCTGTGCAGGAAGCTTCGTTGCGCGCGCAGATTGCGGCAACCCGGGAGATCATTGATGCCGAAAGCCAGCAACTCGATATGCTGCAGAAACAATACGACGTGGGAGCAGTTTCACTTTCCAGTTGTGCTGGCCCAAAAAACCTTGCTGGCGCAAACCCGCGCCAACCTGCCGCTGCTGGAAAAGCAACTGGCGCAGATCCGCAATCAATTGGCCGCGCTCGCCGGCTATTTCCCCAGCGAAAATGAGGTAGAAGCGTTTGATCTTGAAATGCTGCAACTCCCGCAGGAATTGCCGGTAAGCCTGCCCTCCAAGCTGGTTGAGCAGCGTCCCGACATCCGTGCAGCGGAGTCGCAGTTGCATGCAGCCAGCGCCCAGATCGGCGTAGCCACCGCCAACATGTTCCCGCAATTCACCATCAGCGGCAGCGCGGGTTCGGTTGCTACCAGCGCAGGCAACCTGTTTACAGCGGGAACGGGAGTATGGAGCGCCGGTGCCAATCTATTGCAACCGATTTTTCATGGCGGCACTTTGCTGCACCAGCGCAGAGCCGCAGTCGCCGCCTATGACGGGGCGGCAGCGCAATATCGCAGCGTCGTGTTGTCGGCTTTCAAGGACGTGGCCAATGTGCTGGACGCATTGCAGTCTGACGCGGGTATCGTTCAAGCCCAAATGGTTGCTGCGCAATCCGCCGCCGACAGCCTGGACATCACGCGCAAGCAATACCAGATCGGGGCGGCCAGTTATCTGGCACTGCTCAACGCCCAGCAGGCTTACCAGCAAACGCGAATTGCACTGGCACAGGCACGAGCCAGCCGTTTTGCCGACACTGCCGCGCTGTTCCAGTCATTGGGCGGCGGTTGGTGGAATCGTGTCGATGGAACAGCCGAGGCTGCAGACCAAAAAACAGGAGAAGGCAAACAATGACTTTCGTCACCAATCAGCAGAAGAAAAAACGGAGACAGTTACTATGACAAAACGAATGGTGATCATGCTCGTTTTGGCCGGTGTGGTATTCGGCGGCATATTCGGCTTCCAGGCATTCAAGGGGCACATGATGAAAAAATTCATGTCGTCCATGGGAAGTGCTCCGCAAACTGTTTCAACCATTACCGCCGGCTATCAGGATTGGTTGCCAAAGCTGGAAGCGGTAGGCAGCTTGCGCGCGATAGACGGAGTCCAGGTCAGCCCCGAGGTGTCCGGCATCGTTGCCGCGCTGCATTTCAAGCAGGGCGAGGACGTCAAGAAGGGCAAGGTGCTGGTGGAACTGGTCGCCGATAGCGACATTGCCAGGCTGCGCGCGCTGCAGGCCGCCGCTGCGCTGGCCAAGAGCACCTACGAGCGCGACAAGCAGCAATTCGAATTCAAGGCGATCAGCCAGCAGACGCTGGACGTGGACAAGGCCAATCTCATGCAGGCCGATGCCGCCGTAGCGGAACAGCAGGCGCTGGTAGACAAGAAATTCATCCCTGCGCTATTCTCCGGACGCGTCGGCATCCGCATGGTGAGCGTGGGGCAATACCTGAATGCAGGTACCCCGGTGGTTTCGCTGCAGGCGCTGGATCCGATCTATCTGGATTTTTCGGTGCCGCAGCAAAATATCAGCATGATAAAGCCAGGGCAGAAGGTGTCGGCCAAGACCGATGCGTTATCCGGGTGAATTATTTTCCGGAAAGATCTCAGTGATCAACCCTGAAGTGGATAGCGGCACGCTCAACGTAAAGGTGCGGGCGGAACTGAAGAATCCCCGGCATCGGTCTGCTGCCGGGCATGTACGCAACCGTGGACATCTCCACCGGCAAGCCGCAGCGCTATATCACGCTGCCGCAAACCGCGGTCACCTATAACCCGTATGGAAATATCGTTTACCTGACTGAACAGCAGGGCAAGGATGACAAGGGCCAGCCGAAACTCATCGTCAAGCAGGTTTTCGTCACGACCGGCGAAACGCGCGGCGACCAGGTGGCCATACTCAAAGGGATCAAGCAAGGCGACATCGTTGTGAGCTCAGGGCAGGTCAAGCTGCACAACGGCTCTCCCATCGTGGTCAACAATGACATCCAGCCGAGCAATGAGCCGAACCCCCAGCCCAAGGATGAATAACCAAAGGATGAATCATAGGGGACAGCCGCAATGAAATTTACCGATGCTTTCATCCGGCGGCCGGTTCTGGCCACGGTAATCAGCCTGGTTCTGCTGGTGCTGGGGCTGCGTTCGTTCGGCATTCTGCAGGTGTTGCAGTTCCCGCAAACGCAAAATGCGGTGATTACCGTGAACACGGCCTATTTCGGCGCCGACCCCGACCTGGTCGCCGGCTTCATCACCACGCCGCTGGAAAATGCCATCGCCCAGGTCAATGGCATAGATTACATGAGCTCGACCAGCACCAACAGCAGCAGCGTGATCACCGCGACCCTGAAGCTGAATTACGATTCCGACAAGGCGCTGACCGAGATGAACGCGCAGATCAGTTCTGTGCTCAACCAGTTGCCACCGCAGACGCAAAAGCCGGTAATGACCATCAGCATCGGCCAGACCCTTGATGCGATGTATATCGGTTTTTCAAGCAAAGTGCTGCCATCCAATTACATCACTGATTATCTGTTGCGGGTGGTGCAGCCGAGGCTGCAGGCGGTGGACGGAGTGCAGACCGCCGAACTGCTCGGCAGCAAGAACTTCGCGCTGCGCGCATGGCTCGACCCGAAAAAAATGGCGGCATATGGCCTGACTGCTGCAGATGTCAGCACGGCGCTGGCGCAAAACGATTTCTTGTCGGGCGTGGGCAACACCAAGGGGCAGATGGTGCAGACCAACCTGAATGCTTCAACCAATCTGCACTCGGTGGAAGAATTCCGCAACTTGGTGATCAGGCAATCGGGTAATGCCATGGTGAGGTTGCAGGACATCGCCAACGTCACGCTGGGCGCGGAAAACTACGACACCAAGGTGGCCTTTGACGGCAACAGCGCGGTGTATATCGGCATCCAGGTGGCGCCCAGCGCCAACCTGCTCGATGTGATCAAAGGGGTTCGCGATCTGATGCCGGATATCCAGGCGCAAATGCCGCAGGGTATCGAGGGCAAGATCGTCTACGATTCCACACGTTTCGTGAACAGTTCGATCCACGAAGTGCTCAAGACCCTTTCCGAATCCTTGCTGGTGATCACCCTGGTGGTATTCGCCTTTCTCGGCTCGCCGCGTTCGGTGCTGATTCCGATAATTGCCATTCCGCTGTCGCTGATCGGCACTTTTACCATCATGCTGGCCCTGGGTTTCTCGATCAATCTGCTGACCCTGCTGGCCTTCGTTCTCGCGATCGGCCTGGTGGTGGACGATGCCATCATCGTGGTGGAAAACGTCAACCGCCATATCGAAGAAGGCGTGGCGCCGATGCAGGCCGCGCTTCAGTCGGCGCGCGAACTGGCTGGTCCGATCATCGCGATGGCCATCGTGCTGATCTCGGTTTATGTGCCGATCGGGTTTCAGGGCGGGCTTACCGGCGCGCTGTTCACCGAATTCGCCTTCACCCTGGTTGGCACCGTCACCGTCTCCGCCATTGTCGCGTTGACGCTGTCGCCGATGATGTGCTCGCGGCTGCTCAGGCCGCATCTTGCGCAGGATACCAGCCTGGAGTCACGGGTCGTCCATTACATAGACGCTAGCTTTGAAAAAGTCCGTAGCATCTATGCGCGTACTTTGCACGGTTCGCTCGACTACCTGCCGGTCACGGCGGTATTTGCGCTGATCGTGCTGGGCAGCATCTACTTCCTGTATGCTGCAGCAAAGCACGAACTGGCGCCTCAGGAAGACCAGGGCGTCATCATTTCATCACTCACTGCAGCGCCTGATTCGACGTTACAGCAGCACGAGCCCTATACACAGGAAAACTACCGCATTTTTGCCGGGCACCCCGAGACCGACCATGTTTTTCAGATAGACATGCCGGGCCGGATGATTGCCGGGATGGTGCTGAAACCTTGGGACGAGCGCAGCAAGACGTCGAATCAATTGCAGCCGGTGGTGCAGCAGGAATTGAGCCGCATTGCCGGCGCGCAGGCAGTATCCTTCCAGCCGCCTTCGCTGCCTGGCAGCCGCGGCCTGCCGATACAGTTCGTCATCGGTACCACCGAGCCTTTCGAGCGACTCAACGATGTCGTTCAGGAATTTTTGCAGCAGGCTCAGAAGAGCGGCATGTTCATGTTCATCAATACTGACCTGCGCATCGACCTGCCGCAATCCACCGTGGTGATAGACCGCAACAAGGCCGCCTTGCTCGGCCTGTCCATGCAGGATATCGGCAATTCGCTTGCAGCCATGCTGGGCGGCGGCTATATCAATTACTTCAGCCTTGAGGGGAGGTCATACAAGGTCATCCCGCAAGTGCAGCAACGCTACCGCCTGAACACCGCGCAATTGCTCGATTATTACGTCCGCACTGCCAGCGGCACTTCCGTGCCGTTGTCCAGCATCGTCCATATCACTACCAAGACGGCGCCGGAGTCGCTGAACCATTTCCAGCAGCTCAATGCCGCAACCGTGCAGGGCGTGGCGCTGCCGGGTGTGACAACGGGTGAGGCGCTCGGTTATCTGAAGGATCTGGCCGACAAAACCTTGCCGCAAGGCTATTCGATTGACTACGCTGGCCAATCCCGGCAGTTCATGCAGGAATCAGGCGGCTTCGTGGTGATGTTCGCCTTTGCGCTGGTCATCATCTTCCTGGCGTTGGCGGCACAATTTGAAAGTTTTCTCGATCCCTTCATCATCCTGGTGTCTGTGCCGATGTCAATCGCCGGCGCGATGATCTTTATCAGCCTCGGCGTTGGCGGTTCCAGCCTGAACATTTACACCCAGGTCGGACTGGTGACTCTGATGGGTCTGATCAGCAAACACGGCATCCTGATCGTGCAGTTTGCCAATAACCTGCGCCAGGAAGGCAAAACAAAGCGCGAAGCGATCGAACAGGCCGCTATCATCCGGCTGAGGCCGATCCTGATGACGACCGCCGCGATGGTTCTGGGTGTCATCCCGCTGATCACCGCCAGCGGAGCCGGCGCCGCATCGCGCTTCAACATGGGGCTGGTGATCGCCAGCGGCCTGGCCATCGGTACCGTGTTCACGCTCCTCGTGGTGCCTGCGGTATACATGTTGATCGCCAGCAATCAAGTGAAACCCGTAGAGGACCAGGAATTATCCACGAAGTGATTGTCTATTGTGCTTTCTAGACGACTATTCCCCTGAAAGGGGGAGGGTGCCTGAGCCATCATGACCTGTTAAAATACGGATCCTTTCATCACCCTTCAAAACATCCATGCAACCAGTACCCTTTATCATGACCGCGACCGAGCGTCGCGCCAGCATTGGCTTGGCAAGCATCTATGGATTGCGCATGCTGGGGTTGTTCATCATCCTGCCGGTCTTTGCGATCTACGCGCAACAGCTGCCCGGAGGCGACAGCCATCTGTTGATCGGTATCGCGCTCGGCGCCTACGGATTGACGCAGGCGATCCTGCAGATACCGGCCGGCTTGATGTCCGACCGCTACGGGCGCAAGCCGGTGATCTACATCAGCCTGATCCTGTTCGCGGTGGGCAGTTTCATCGCCGCCGATGCCAGCAACATCTACGTAATCATTCTCGGGCGGATAGTGCAGGGTGCGGGCGCGCTGAACGCGGCGGTGATGGCGCTCACTGCCGATCTGACCCGCGAAGAGGTCCGCACCAAGGCGATGGCGATGATAGGCATCACCATCGGCGTCACCTTTTCGATTTCGATGGTGCTTTCGCCGTTGCTCAACAACCTGATGGGCGTGCCCGGCATCTTCGCGCTGACCGGTGTGCTGGCGCTGCTGGCGATGGGCGTGGCGAAGTTCCTGATCCCTGATCCGGCGATCACGCGCTTCCACAGCGACACCGAAGCCAGTGGGAAACATTTCGCCGAGGTGCTGCGCAACAAGGATCTGTTGCGCCTCGACTTCGGCATCTTCTCGGTGCACGCGATCCTGATGTCGGTGTTCATGCGGGTGCCGTTCGTGATGCAGAAGGATGGGTTGCCGCTGTCGCATCACTGGTATATCTATCTGCCGGTGATGCTGGTCGCGTTCGTGCTGATGGTGCCGCTCATTGTCATCGCGGAGAAAAAGGCCAGGATGAAACAGATCTTCATACTGTCTATATTCCTGGCGATGTGCGCGCAGGTCTTGCTGATGCTCGGGCAGGACAGCCTGTGGGGAGTGGCCGTGGCGCTGCTGGTGTTCTTCACTTCGTTCAACGTGCTGGAGGCGACGCTGCCCTCGATGATCAGCAAGGTGGCTCCGCTGGCCTCGAAAGGCACCGCGATGGGCGTGTATAGCAGCATGCAGTTCCTCGGCGCATTCTTCGGCGCGTCCGTAGGGGGTGCGTTGCTGCAATTCGTCGGCAGTGACGCGGTGTTCGTGTTCGCCATCGCACTGCTGCTGGTGTGGCTGATCGTCGCATCCACGATGCAGCCTCCGGCGCTGGTGCGCACCAAGCTGTATCATTTGTCCGGGATGAATGAAGCCGCTGCGTTAGAATTGCAAAAGCAGCTCGCGCAATTGCAGGGCGTGCGCGAGGCGATGGTGGTGGCGGCAGAAAGCATCGCCTGCCTCAAGGTCGACATGAAGGGATACGATGAAGCGGCGGTGGACAAACTTGTAACGAAAGGAGCATGACATGTCGGTGAACAAAGTGATTCTGATAGGCCGTCTGGGCAAGGACCCGGAGACCCGATACATGACCAGCGGCGAAGCGGTGACCAACTGCACGCTGGCCACTTCCGAGAACTGGAAGGACAAGAGCGGCGAGAAACAGGAAAAAACCGAATGGCATAACCTGGTGTTCTACCGCCGTCTCGCCGAGATCGCCGGGGAATATCTGAAGAAAGGCTCGCAGATCTACGTCGAAGGCAAATTGCAAACCCGCAAGTGGCAGGACAAGGAGGGCAAGGACCGCTACACCACCGAGATCGTGGTCAACGAAATGACCATGCTGGGCGGGAAGTCTTCCGGCGCCGGCAGTTTCGAAGTGGTGGAGAACAAACCCGCTGCGGCATCCGGCGGCGCGGCACCCGCCAAGTCTGCGCCTGCGAAGGGCAGCTTCGATAATTTCGACGACGATATTCCGTTCTAGTCTGCAGCAGGAAACATGCAAATAAAAGGCCGTCTGGTCGACGGTCTGTTTGCTTTGCCGGGAAGCCTCAGAGGTTTGTCAAATATTCGGCGAGTTGGTCCATCGTCCCGCTCCAGCCTTTCTGCATCGATTCGAATCCTTCCGCGAAAGTCCTGCGTTCTTCCTCCGTCGCGTTCAGCGGCGCCCAGTGCACGGTAACAGTCGTTTTGCCGAAATGTCCGGCGAAGGTGATCGTGCTCAGCATTTCCAGCGGCCAGGACGGGCTCATCGGGTGGCGGGTCAAGCCTCCCTTCTCGTCGGAAAAGGAATTGACGAACACGATACGCTCGGGCTTCACGATCTCGCGATAAACGAACTTGCCCCACATGTCGTGTCCGTCGGGGGTGTGCATGCAGTAGTGATAGCTGCCCCCCGGGCGGAAATCCATCTTGCTGTAAACAACTTTGACGCCTTTGGGTCCCCACCAGTGCTGCATGTGCTCCGGATCGGTCCACACCTGGAACATGAAATCGCGCGATACATTGAACTCGCGCGAGATGACGAATTCCTTACCGGATGAATTTGAAGCCGCATTGTTTTTATCATTCATGTTGTGCCTCCATTTGTCAGGGTTCATGTTTCATGCAACGTTGAACGTCACCGGGTTGACACGAGTATCATCCATGATACTCCGAAGCGATCGGCAACCATGCCAAAGCGCGAGGAAAAGAAAGTCCTGGTCAACGGCATCTGTACCGTGCCGCCTTCCCCCAGTGCAGTGAACAGACGCTCGGCTTCGCCGTCATTGCCGGCCGAGACTGTCAGCGACATGCCCTTGAAGTCGGGCTTACCAGAACAGCGGCCATCGGACGCCATCATCGTCGTATCGCCGATTTTCAAGCTGGAGTGCATCACCTTGTTCTCGCTGCCGGGCGGCAACATGCCGGGCCGTAGCGGTTCCGGACTATCCTTGTAGCGCATCAGCATCGTTACCTCCGCACCCAGCGTGTTGCGGTAGAACTCGATCGCCTCCTCGCAGCGACCTTCGAAATACAGGTAGGGTTGGATTAGCATGGTCAAACCGAGTTACTCATGTGAAGTTCAAAACGACTGTTCGGTTATGGATCAGGAAAATCTATTTAAATATTCTGGTCAACAGGTCTATGCCCCAGTCGCTCGATATGCCGGCCAGAACCACGATCAGCACGAATATAAAAACCGATACGATAACTACCATTTTATTTTTCACGATGCTTTATTCTCCAGAAAATTGAAAGGCGAAGTCCGATCTTGGACTGGCCTTAAAGAAAATCATCTGGCGTGCGCGCAGAAACAACCTCCTTCACTGCCGCACAGCCCCCTTTGCGATTCGGTCAGGCTCATGGTCTTGCGCACTGTTTCTTTGCTGCCGTCGAACAAAACGTCGAAGCGGGCCGCTTCATTCCATTCGTCACAGTAACGCCATTCCCACACCAGTTCATCACGCGACTTGTAGTAAGCGGTACCGGACGGATAAGATGGACCCAGGATGCGGAGCACCTGGGCTCTGGGTCATGCCGGGGCGGATCTGCACAAAAGTCTTCATGTTCATCACATTCTCGATTCTTTGCAACTTGCCATCTGTTCCGATTCGCACCATGAACGTGTGGATACCGCGGGGTAGGCGAGTTGCTGAGAACCGTCGGAATCCTTCCAGCGCATCTCCGGGTTGCCCATAACGCTCAGCACATCTTCGAGCCGTGCTTCACCCGGCTTGAGACCTGTTCCGCTGTAAGAGGCGCAGGCGGCTATCAGTAAAGCCGCAAATATCATTATGACAATTCGCATGTCAAACTCCTTGTGTCCTGGATCTTGCGTCCGGCATTTATTGCGGATGCGTCATTGAATGTTCATCCCTGCCATCGCGTCCTTCGAATGCAGTGTTTTTATCAGTGTAGCCGAGAGAAGTCAAAGACGATAGCATGGAGCCATGGCACGAGATGATCTCCCTTTTTCATGTGCGGATATTCAAAAGCGGAGCACCTGTTACAATTCCATGCGTCCAAATATTCTGTCGGGAGGAATTGGAAATGAAGGTGTCGATCGCAATTATGTTTCTTGCTTTGCTTCTGGGTGGATGCGGCAAGCAAAGTGCGGCCCAGCGTGAGGCGCTGGATAGAGCCAAGCCGGGTTATCAGGTGGCAAAGACTTTCTGTTCCCAATGCCACGCGTTGCCATTTGGGGACCAGCATCCTCCTGCCGCATGGCCATATGTGGTGTCGCGTATGGAAGGCTATATGGAATCAGCCCACAGGCGGACGCCGAATCCGGCAGAACTTGAAGCGATCATTGGATATTTCCAGAGTAATTGACGATGACCGCCGTTGTCAGCGCAAAGAAAAGGCCAGTTGCTTGCGCAACTGGCCATCCTTGATCGCCGCGGAATAATTCCGGGCTTATGCGTAATAGCGCAGGCGTCTGGAAAACTGCTGCAACGCTTCGATGCCGCAGTTTTCGGCGCGGCGGCACCAGTCCTCCAGGTCCTTTACCATCTGTTCCTTGGTCGCCGTGGAGCGCTGCCAGATCGAGATGAGGTCCTGGCGCAGCGAATAGGCAATATTCAATTTCCGGCTGGTCTGAATGACCAAACCCAATTTCAATTTTTCCTGCTCACTCAGCACGGTTACATCGACATGCAGCCAGTGCTTGACGCGTTTGAGATCGACTTTACCCAAGCCGGGCATACGCAGCTTGAGTTGTGCGATTTCCTCGCGGTAAGTTTTCTTCAGGGACTTTGCATATTTGGCCATCACTTCGTAGCGGTGCGCCATCACCGAGTGCAGCGTATCGATATCGCATACCGTTTTGGCGGTATTCAGATGCACCTTCGGCGCGACCCTTTTGATCCTGGCCAACCCCAGCGCGGCCATGCTGCGGATGTACAGCCAGCCTATATCGAATTCATACCATTTGCTGGAAAGCTTGGCGGAACCGATATGGGCGTGGTGATTGTTGTGCAGTTCTTCGCCGCCGATCAGGATGCCCCATGGCACGATGTTGGTGGATGCATCGGCAGGCTGGAAGTTGCGATAACCCCAGTAGTGTCCGGCACCATTGATGATGCCCGCCGCCGTCACCGGTATCCAGATCATTTGCACCGCCCAGACGGTGATACCGATAGGGCCGAACAGCAGCACGTCGATGGCCAGCATCAGGAAGATGCCCAGCATACTGTGCCTGGCGTAGAGGTTGCGCTCCAGCCAGTCGTCCGGTGTGCCGCGGCCGTATTTTTCCAGCGTTTCAAGGTTTCTGGCTTCCTTGCGATACAGTTCCGCCCCTTCCAGCAGCACCTTTTTGATGCCCACTATTTGCGGGCTGTGCGGGTCCTCTGCGGTTTCACATTTGGCATGGTGTTTGCGGTGTATTGCAGCCCACTCCTTGGTTACCGTGCCAGTGGTCAGCCACAACCAGAAACGGAAGAAATGACTGGCGACAGGGTGCAGTTCCAGCGCGTGATGTGCCTGATGGCGGTGTAAATAGATGGTCACCGATGCGATGGTGATGTGGGTAAGTGCCAGTGTGGTGAGCACGTAACCCCACCACGGTAGATCCAGTAAACCTGAAAACATGCTATCTCCTGATTGCTACATTAATCGTTGTACAAGTATTGCCATTTTACAGAAGCATACGAAGTATTGGCGGCTAAATTCGTTCCAGCACCGCCGCAAAAAACCCATCTGTGTTGTGAAAATGGGGGCGTAGCTCCAAATAATCAAGCGCATCCAGCGGTATCTTTTGTTGTTTCAGTACTTCACCTGCGGGTCGCAGCATGAAGTCGGGATGGGTGGCCAGGAACGCTTGCACGATATGCTGATTTTCCTCCGGAAGTAAGCTGCATGTCGCATATACCAGACGACCGGCCTTTTTCAGCAGACGGCTGGCGGAGACGAGGATCGCGGCTTGCTGGCGGGTGAACTCCTCGATGCTGCCGGGCGACTGGCGGAATTTCAGGTCCGGGCTGCGCCGCAATGTGCCCAAGCCGCTGCAGGGCGCATCCACCAGCACGCGGTCGATCTTGCCGGCCAGGCGTTTTACCTTGAGGTCATTCTCGTGCGCGATCAGCATCGGCTGGATGTTGCTGGCCCCCGAACGTTTCAGGCGCGGCTTGAGATTGGCGAGACGCTTTTCAGAAACGTCCATCGCATAGATACGCCCTTGCGAATTCATCATTGCGGACAACATCAGCGTCTTGCCGCCCGCACCGGCACAGAAATCCACCACCATGTCGTTGCGCTTCGGGGCGAGCAGGAAGCCGAGCAACTGGCTGCCCTCGTCCTGCACTTCTATCTTGCCTTCCGCGTAGAGTGCATCGCGATTGAGCGGGATCTTTTCCTTGAGGCGGATGCCGATGGGCGAGTAGGGCGTGGCGCTGGCCTCGATATTTTTGTCGCGCAGTTGCTGCAACACGTCCTCGCGTTTTGCCAGCAGGGTGTTGACCCGGATATCCAGCGGCGCGCCTTGCTGCATCGATTTGCCTATCGCGAGGATATCCGCATCCGAATACGATCTTCGCATCATTTCCACCAGCCATTCCGGCAATTCGGCTTGCACAGAAAGCGGCAGATCTTCGACTTTCACACCCTTTACGGTAGCGAGCCAGTCTTTCTCGTCGCGTTTCAACACCGGCTCGAGTTCGCGCAGATTGTAGCCGCCGAACCTGATCAAGCAGGCGAGCGCCATGCGGCGCGGGGTAGGGTTGCCGGCGCAGGCATGTTCTAGCAGCAGGCGGTGGCGCAGCACGCCGAACACGGTCTCGGCGACCAGTTCGCGTTCGTTGGAGCCGATGCGTTCATTCTTGAAAAAATAGCGCAGCGTGGTGTCGGCGGGATGCGCCAGCGGCAGGATCGCACGCAGCGCCTGGATGACGAGGTCTAAACGGTATTCGGTGATCAGCATGGGGAAGTTGGCTACACAAATTCAGACGGCAGTTTAACAGGATTGCCGGTGCGGCATCCGCCGGCCAGTGAGGTGCTTTCCGGCTGATGCAGTTATTGATCCGCAGCGCGTATGTCCGAAACCACGTATTCTTCGGTCACGTTGTCCGAACCGTCAACCAGGCGGAATTTCAACGGCAGCAGCCGGTATTCCAGCCCCAGCCAGATTTCGAAATAGGCTTCTCCGCGGGTATGCATTTTACGCAAATGCAGTGCGCGCAACTTGCCGATCGGGGTAGAGATGTCCTCTTTGGCCCCGATCTCGATCTGGTATTGTTGCAGTTGTTCACCATCGCTGACCGGCAGCGAGAAAAATTCAACGTTCATCGGAACCTGCGAGAGTTGGTACATAAAGCTCAGGACGTCCTGCGCGTCTGCAGGCAACGCGGTTTCACCGCCATTCGAGTAGCGCAGTTTCCCTGCTGTCTGGTCGAAACTGACTTGCACGCTTTGCTTGCCGCCCCTGCTGATTCTTTGTTCGTCGAATATTTCAGGCTGCAGCCCGTGCTCGCCGATTCTGCCGCTGCTGGTCTGGACAAGCCGGTCGCTATTGCGCAGACTGGCCAGCCCGGAAGTCTGCCGCTCCGACTTCAGGGTATACCGGTCTCCGCGGATGTCAAACTGCTGGAGAATTTCGCCGATCCTGAATCCGTCCGCACCCTTGTAAACGGTGAACCTGAGCTGCAATTGCTTGGGAAGCGGTTGAGTCGCTGTGGTGTCTGCAGTTCTATTCATCGCGGGCACCGCGTTGGTTTCCGGCCCGGCCGATGCCCTGTCATCGGCTTTGGTCAAGTGAATTGTGGATTGTTGATTTGCAGATAGCGGTTTTTCAGGGACCGCTTCGACGGGTTTGGGCAGAGGTTCAAGCCTGACGGATAGTGGCGGCAATTGCACCCTGGTTTGCAGCGGAAACTGTATATAGGGCAGCCACAAGATGGCAGCGTGTATCAGCACGGAGAGTGCGATGGCCAGCAGGATGCGGCGGGCAGGGGTGCGGAAGACTGCGGTCACGGCACGGAATCGAATTTGATCAACACTTGGGAAAGTTTGCTTCCGTCCGGATCGGTGATGATCATCTTGTATGGGAAGTTGGCGTGTTCCTCTGCCAGCCAGATTTCGGTGCGGTTTGAACCGGCTTCCGGCACGCTGGCCACATATAGCGCCTTGAAAGTGCCGAGCGGAATCGTCACGCTCTGGCCATGCGTGATGCGGTAATTGTAAATGTCCAGCTTGTCGCCATTGGTCATATGGAAATCCAGCTTGTCGGTATTTGCCAGCTCCATGAACATGAACTGGTACATCGCGCTGAGGCGGTCCTGGGTTCCGGCGGGGAGCGGCAGGGTGTGCTTGCCGGTGCGATTGGTCAGGATGATTCGCTGGCGAGACCAGTCAAAATCGGCGCGTGTATTGCGTTCGGAATCCAGCTTGCGAGAGCTGGCAAAGGCAAGTGGTTGCAGGCCGTGAGACGTCAGCGTGCCCTCGCTGGTGATGCGGATGGTTTCCGGCTTGAACAACGCAACCAGGCCGACAGCGTGGCTGATACTTTCTATCGCGTAATGATCCCGTACCAGAGTAAAAGTCTCGTCGACTGTAGCGCCCCTGATGCTGCCATAGAACAAATCGTAATGTGCATGGATGATGCCCGGCGGCGCGGCATATGACGGGAATGCGAAACACATTGATACAAGCATGAACAACAGGCTTCGCATATTCAGTCCAGTGCCGGCGAGATCAGCGTTGGGGCGGGCTGCTCCATGCGGGTGAAACCGAGCTTGCCGTCCTCTCCGAGCGCAACGTACCCTTTGCAGATCCAGCGTACGGCTTGGGGATAAATGCGATGCTCTTCGCGTAACACGCGCGCCGCCAGCGTTTGCTCGGAGTCGTCGTGCAACACCGGAACGGCTGCCTGAATGATGATGGGCCCGTGGTCGAGATCCGTGGTTACGTAATGCACTGTGCAGCCATGGATCCTTATCCCGTCTTCCAGTGCTCGCGCGTGGGTATTGAGCCCGCCGTATGCAGGCAACAACGAGGGGTGGATATTGATGAGCCTGCCGCGATAACGGGACACAAAAGATGCGCCAAGGATGCGCATGAAACCGGCAAGCGCAATGATGTCCGGATCAAACGCATCGATAGCTTGCGCCAGCGCGGTATCGAAACTTTCGCGATCAGCATAGCTGCGATGGTCGACGACTATGGCGGGGATGCCGTGCGCTTTGGCGATGGCCAGTCCTTCCGCATCCGCACGATTGCTGATCACCGCCGCGATGCGGCATGGCAGCCTTGCTTCCAGCAGGGCTTGCATGTTGCTGCCGCGACCCGAGATCAGGATGACCAGCTTTTTCATCGTGAATTGTTATCGTAAATCAGGCGACTTGGGTTTGCGCCTCTTTGCTCTTGCGCGCGCGTATCGCGCCGATAACAGTAGCTGTTTCACCTGCGGCGTTGAGATGACGCAGTGCCTGTTCCGCGTCCCGGCTGTCCACGATCACCACCATGCCGATGCCGCAATTGAAGGTGCGGTACATTTCCTGCGGGGCGATGTTGCCCAGGTTGCGCAGCCAGTCGAACAGGGCAGGGGTGTGCCATGACTTGCCGTCCAGTTGCGCAACGACATCTTCCGGCAACACGCGCGGCACATTTTCCAGCAGGCCGCCGCCGGTGATGTGCGCCATGCCTTTGACAGTAAGCGATTTCATCAGTGCCAGCAGCGGCTTCACGTAGATGCGCGTGGGGGCCATGATCAGATCGGCCAGCGGTTTGCCATCGAGTATTTGCTTGAGATCGGCTTTGTGGGTGCTGATGATCTTGCGCACCAGCGAATAGCCGTTGGAATGCGCCCCGTTCGAGGCAAGGCCGATCACCACATCCCCCGCCTTGATGTTAGCCCCGCTGATGATGTCTGCCTTCTCCACCACGCCGACGGCAAAACCAGCCAGGTCGTATTCTCCCGCAGGATACATGCCGGGCATCTCGGCGGTTTCACCGCCGATCAACGCGCAACCCGCCAGTTCGCAACCGAATGCAATGCCCTTGATTACCTCGGTGGCTGCATCCACATCCAGTTTGCCGCAGGCGAAGTAATCGAGGAAAAACAGCGGCTCGGCGCCTTGCACCAGAATGTCGTTGACGCTCATACCGACCAGATCGATGCCAACCGTGTCGTGACGATTCAACTCAAAAGCAAGTTTGAGTTTGGTGCCAACGCCATCTGTGCCGGATACCAGGACTGGTTCGCGGTATTTCTTCGAAACCTCCACCAGCGCGCCGAACCCGCCGATACCATTGAGCACTTCCGGGCGCATGGTGCGCTTGGCAAAAGGTTTGATGTTCTCTACCAGGAGATCGCCCGCGTCCATGTCTACCCCGGCATCTCTGTAGGTAAGGCCAACGTTGTTGACAGATGAAGGATCGCTGGTCGGGATATTCAAGTTGAGTTCTCGCTTTCTTCAGGATAAAGTGCCGCACGATTATTCGTGAATTTTACCCGAAATGACCCAGTCCCGCTTTGCAGCATTGCTATTGTCAGACATTGCATGAGCCAGCTATTGCTCGATATATCTCCGGACAGACAGCCTACGCTGGATAATTTCGTGGTGGGGCGCAATCTGGAATTGCTATCGGTACTGCGCCATGCCCTGTATGGCAATCACGGCGCGGGCATCAGCAGCGAGCGCTGTATCTATGTGTGGGGTGAAACCGGCAGCGGCAAGAGCCATCTGCTGCGAGCCAGCGTGCATGCCGCGCAGGAACAATCCCGGGATGCGATCTATGCGCATGGCAGTGTCCCGCCACTGGTCAGGGACATGGCCGCCGCGGTCGTGGCATTGGATGATGTGGAGGAGCTCGATGATGCGGCGCAAATCGAGTTGTTCAATCTCTATAACAAGATGCGCGACAGTGGCGGCATGCTGCTGGTCAGCGGCAAGGAATCTCCGCTGCATCTCAAACTGCGCGATGATCTGCGTACCCGTTTGGGATGGGGTCTGGTGTATCAATTGCATGGTCTGAGCGATGAAGAAAAAGCCCGGGCGTTGAAGCAACATGCACACTCGCGCGGATTTGAATTGCCGACGGAGGTAACGCGGTATTTATTGCGCCATGGGCGGCGTGACCTGCCCAGCCTGATGGCGGCGCTGGACGCGCTGGATGAGCATTCGCTGCGGCTGCACCGGCCGCCGACGGTACCTTTGCTCAAGGAAGTATTGCAACAGGAGTTGAAGTGAAATCAATTTAATGTAGGAGCGGGCCATGCCCGCGAACAAAATGATAATCGCGGGCATGGCCCGCTCCTACAAAAGCTTTACTCCGCCCGCGCGGCGATGACGTGAAATGGATTATTTTAATGAACCTGACCTTATTCGATCTGGACAACACCCTGCTTGATGGCGACAGCGATTTTGAATGGTCGCAATTCCTGATCCGTATCGGTGTGCTCGATCGTGAATTGTTCGAGGCCAGGAACCTGGCTTTCTACGAACACTACAAGGCCGGGACCCTGGATATCCAGGAGTTCCTCGATTTTCAATTGAAGCCGCTGTCGCGCCACGCGCGCAAGACCCTGGATGAGTGGCATCGACGATTCATGCGCGAGCAGGCGCTGGGTATGATCTCCCGGGCCGCGCGCGACCTGGTCGATCGCCATCGAGCGGCGGGCGATATGTGCGCCATCATCACTGCAACCAACAGTTTTGTCACCGCGCCGATCGCGCGTGAATTTGGTGTCGAGCATTTGATCGCCACCGAGCCGGAAAGCAAGGACGGTGAATTCACCGGGCGTGTCGCCGGCGTGCCGTGCTTTCGCGAAGGAAAGATTACCCGTCTGGAGGACTGGATGGCGCAATCGGGCTTGGGCTGGAGCAGTTTTGCCGACACGACTTTTTACAGCGACTCGCTCAATGATTTGCCGTTGCTCGCCAAGGTGAAAAATCCGGTTGCGGTGAACCCGGATGACACACTGCGCCGGCATGCAGAACAGCATCGCTGGAAGGTGATGAGCTTGAGATGAACCTGTGCGCGATCGATCCGGCCGGCGGTTCTGTTTCCGCAATTATTCCCGGTGCTATCCCGCCTGAAAATTTAACTTCTGAACACGAACGTGCAGTGCAAGTAGCCTTTGATATGAGTCAGGGATTTAAGTATTATCGTTGTCGCAATCCGGTCATTTATAACTCTGCGCGGGAGGCAGCGTGAAACATAATACATTTTGTTTGATCGTTTTGGCTCTTCTGGCGCTGACTGCGATTCCTGCAGCTGCAGAGGAGGGGGGCTTCATCATGCCCATGGATGGCAGGGCTCCCACAGAAAGCTATCAGGGCCAAGGCACCGTCAACAGTGTCAACGCAGAAGCAGGCATGGTGAATTTGAGTTACGGGCCGATTTCCAGCCTGGGGTGGAAGGCGAAGACCACGAATTTTGAAGTTCAGAACAGGAGCTTGTTGGCAAGTCTGAAAAAGGGACAGAAAGTCGCATTCACGCTGGTCGAAGGACGCAAGGGGCAATACGCGATCAGCGAGATCGCCGTGGTCAAATAGCCCCGCAGAAACCGGATACGGGTACCGGCCAGAGGCTTATCTCTGCAGACCCGCCTCAACTTCCTGTCGTTTCGGGGAACCGGCCAGTCGTTCTACCAGGGTCAGCGCGAAATCCATCGCAGTGCCCGGTCCGCGCGAGGTGATGATCTTTCCGTCTTCGACGATGGCTGCTTGCTGTAGTTTCACCTTCGGGTAGGGAGTCAGTGCACCGGGAAAACTGGTTGCTTGTCTGCTGTCAAGCAATCCGGCAGCGGCTAGCACCGAAGGCGCGGCACAGATCGCCGCGACATATTTGCCTTGTTGCGCCATGCGTTGAACCAGCTTTATCACGCGGGCATCGTCTTTCAGATGATTGGTGCCTGGCTGACCGCCGGGAAGGACGATCATGTCGAAGTCTTCATGAAACACATCTTCAAGCGTTTTATCCGGCATCAACATCACTCCCCGGCTGCCCGTCAACTCTCCCGCATCCAACCCTGCCAAAGTCACCGAAACGCCCGCACGGCGCAGAATGTTTACGACCGTGATGGCCTCCAGCTCTTCACTGCCATCGGCGAATAAAACCAGAACGTTTTTCATGTGCACCTCCTCAGAATGGATACCTTGATGAGCACTCATTGGAGTGTCGAAAAACGACTAGGTTTCGTGATTTCAGGATGGCATTCATTTTGGGGGTGCCCTAAAAATTGCTTGTGATGCGCACGCCTGTCAGTCCCGGGGCGATTTCCGGCAGCACGACCGCTTTCGCGGGCAGATGTTCATAAGCCTGGCTTGTGGCTGGCCGAGATTGAGCAGGGCGATATGGTTTGCCGAGAGGCTTAGTCGCGAAAGTTCTGATACTGCAACGGGAAGTCGGTGATGGTTTTCTTGACGAAGGCAATGGCCTCCTGCAGGTCGTCGCGTTTCTTGCCGGTCACCCGCACAGTGTCGCCCTGGATGCTGGCCTGCACCTTGAGTTTGCTGTCCTTGATGTGCTTGACGATCTTTTTTGCCAGTTCGATATCCACGCCGACCTTCACTTCACACCCGCGCTTGACCTTGTTGCCGCTGACTTTTTCGATCTTGTCGCTGATCTCCAGGCACTTGATGTCCACGCCGCGCTTGGTCAGCTTGGCATTCAGGATGTCCTGCACCTGGTTCAGCTGAAATTCGTTGTCCGCCCAGACCGTGAGCTTGAGTTCTGCCTGCTCCACGCGTGCATCGGAGCCCTTGAAGTCGAAGCGGGTGCTGACCTCCTTGTTGGTCTGCTCGATTGCATTCTTGACTTCGGTCTTGTCTACTTCTGAAACGATGTCGAATGTGGGCATGGCGTGGCTCCTTGATTCTTTGAGTTCCCTCTCCCCCAGCCCCTCTCCCGCTAGCGGGAGAGGGGTGCGCGTTAGCGCGGGAGAGGGGTAGGACTAACCAAAGCTGCAAACGTAATTGACCACTTCGTTTGTTTCGATCACGAAGCGGCTGTTGGCGGCGACCGAGAATCGGTCACCAGGACCATAGTTCCTGAACTCGGGCTCATCGCCGATCTTCACGCGGCAGGTCCCTGAGGTGATCTCCATCAGTTCGGGTGTGCTGACATTGAATGTGAGCGTGCTGGGCAGGATCACACCGACGGTCTTGCGCGTGCCGTCGGCAAACAACACCGAGTGAGACACACATTTCCCGTCGAAAAACACATTGCCCTTCTTTACTACGCTGACATTATCAAATTGTTGCATGTTATTTCTTCCCGGTAGGTTCGATTGCTTTTATTCCCTTTTGATAAGTGGCATATATGTAAACCGGAATACCAAGGTCGCCGAGCTGATTTTCAATCAGAGGTTTGACTTCATTCCAGTCCAGGCCGGTCAAGCCGCAAGCCAGACGCGGCAAAGCAACGCTGCCCACTTTTTCCTTTTTTACGAAATCTCGCAACGCATGCAGCGAGTGATTCACATGATTGAGCTTGGCATTTCCGGGCTTGCTGCCATAATCGTATGCGGCATCCCGGGTGAACAGATTGACGATGTAACGTCCATCGGCGCTCATCCATGACCACAGTCCGCCGGACTTGGGATGTTTGGTCTGGCAGTAGTGGCGGAAATCCTTGTACATCGCGGGCATCCTCTCGCGCAGTTGCAAGGCCAGGCCATGATGAAAATCATCATTGGGCGCGACACCTTGCACGATGGCTTTCGCACCGCTGAACAAAATGTCTCCGCTCAATTCGTGAATCACGATCCGCTACTTTCTTTTGTTCAGATTCGCCGCGATGCGCAGACGCAATGCGTTCAGCTTGATGAAACCCGCCGCGTCCTTTTGATCGTATGCACCCTTGTCGTCCTCGAAGGTGGCGATGGTTGGATCGAACAGTGAGTCGGTCTTGGAATCGCGTCCCACCACGATCACGTTTCCTTTGTACAGCTTTACGCGCACCCAGCCGTTGACGTTCTTCTGGGTATGATCGATCAGGGTTTGCAATGTCTTGCGCTCCGGTGACCACCAGTAGCCGTTGTAGATCATGGATGCGTAACGCGGCATCAGGTCGTCCTTCAGGTGCGCCACTTCACGGTCCAGCGTGATCGATTCGATGGCGCGGTGCGCCTTGAGCATGATAGTTCCGCCCGGCGTCTCGTAGCAGCCGCGCGACTTCATGCCGACGTAGCGGTTCTCGACCAGATCGAGGCGGCCGATGCCGTGCTTGCCGCCCAGTTCGTTCAACTTGGTCAGCACCTGCGCCGGACTCATTTTCGTGCCGTTCAGCGCGACGATGTCGCCCCGCGCGAATTCGATGTCCAGATATTCGGCGGCATCCGGCGCCTTTTCCGGCGACACAGTCCAGCGCCACATGCTCTCTTCGGCTTCGGCGGCCGGGTCTTCCAGATGGCGGCCTTCGAAGGAGATGTGCAGCAGGTTCGCATCCATCGAATAGGGCGAGCCGCCTTTTTTGTGTTTCATGTCGATCGGTATGCCGGCCTTCTCGGCATAGGCCATCAGCTTCTCGCGCGACAGCAGATCCCATTCGCGCCACGGCGCGATGACCTTGATGTTCGGGTTCAGCGCATAGGCGCCCAATTCGAAGCGCACCTGGTCGTTGCCCTTGCCGGTCGCGCCGTGCGCGATGGCCTGCGCGCCGGTCTTGGCGGCGATCTCGATCAGGCGCTTGGCGATCAGCGGGCGCGCGATCGACGTGCCGAGCAGATATTCGCCTTCATACACGGTATTGGCGCGGAACATCGGGAACACGAAATCGCGCACGAACTCCTCGCGCATGTCGTCGATGAAGATGTTTTCCGGCTTGATGCCCATCTTCAGCGCCTTGGCGCGGGCCGGTTCCAGCTCCTCACCCTGGCCGATGTCGGCGGTGAAGGTGACGACTTCGCAATGATAGGTGTCCTGCAACCACTTCAGGATCACCGAGGTGTCCAGCCCGCCGGAGTAGGCGAGTACGGCTTTTTTGATGTCAGACATGTTTTATCAACCGAGTTAATCAACCAGTAATTCAAAAGCAATGACAAATCCCACTACCACCATGAGCGCCAGGCCAAGCAAGAAAATAACGTCGGCCAGGCGCTCGAATCTTTCCGCCAGCATCGGGCGGCGTATCGAAAAATAGGACAGCATGGCGCTACCCAAAAACAGCAGGCTGTCGAATGCCAGCATCTCGTGGACGTGTTTGCTGATACTGTTCTTCGGGATCAGATGCGCCACGCTGATAACCGTCATGCACACCCCGATCATCGTGGCTGATGACGGCAGGATATGATCGGCCAGCTTGCTTTCCTTGCCCTGGCTGGGGGCGTTTTTTAGTGGTGATTCGTCGCTCATGCCGTTATTTTCCCCAGCAGCAAATATTCCATCAGCGCTTTCTGCGCATGCAATCTATTCTCGGCCTCATCCCACACCACGCTTTGCGGGCCGTCCATCACGCCGGCGGAAACTTCCTCGCCGCGATGCGCGGGCAGGCAGTGCATGAACAGCGCGTCTTTCGCGGCGACGCGCATCATGTCTTCGTCCACCTGCCAGTCGGCAAAGTCCTTCATGCGTTCCTCGTTCTCCGCCTCGAAGCCCATGCTGGTCCACACGTCGGTGGTCACCAGATCGGCGCCGCGCGCGGCTTCCATCGGGTCGGCGAATTCCTCGTAGTGATCCTCGCCGAACAATCCGGCGCGTTCCGGCTCGACTTCGTAGCCGGGCGGGGTCGAGACATGCACGTTGAAGTCCAGTATCTCGGCGGCCTGCAGCCAGGTGTTGCACACGTTGTTCGAGTCGCCTATCCACGCCACGGTCTTGCCCTGTATCGAGCCGCGCTGCTCGATGTAGGTGTAGATGTCCGCGAGGATCTGGCACGGGTGGTATTCGTTGGTCAGGCCGTTGATCACCGGCACGCGCGAATTCGCCGCAAAGCGTTCGATGATGGATTGCTCGAAGGTGCGGATCATCACGATGTCGCTCATGCGCGAAATGACTTGTCCGGCATCTTCCACCGGCTCGCCGCGTCCCAGTTGCGAATCGCGCGTGTTCAGGTAGATCGCCGAACCGCCGAGCTGCTGCATGCCGGCCTCGAAAGACAGGCGCGTGCGCGTGCTGGCTTTCTCGAAGATCATCACCAGCGTGCGGTCCGTCAGCGGCCAATACTGCTGATAGGACTTGAATCTCTGCTTGATGATGCGGGTGCGCTCGAACAGATATTCAAATTCCTCGCGGGTGAAGTCCTTGAACTGCAAAAAATGTTTTACCGGTGCTGGTTGCTTTGTTGATATGTGCTGGGCTGACATGGGTCATCACCGATCAGGATTGCAAAAATTCTTTTATCAGCGGGCACAGGATATCCAGCAACTGCTGCGCTTCGTCTTGCGACATGACCAGCGGCGGCAGCAACCGTATCACGCTGTCGGCGGTGACGTTGATCAGCAGTCCTTGGGCGAGGGCCAGTTTGACCAGGTCGCCGCAGGGTTTGTCGAGTTCGATGCCTATCATCAGCCCCTGGCCGCGGATCTCCTTGACGCCGTTCACGCCTTGCAACGCGGTGGTGAAGCCCTGGTGAATATATTTCCCGAGTTTGTCGGCGTGCGCCAGCAATTTGTCCTGCTCCAGGATATTCAGCGTGGTCAGGCCTGCGGTGCAAGCCAGCGGATTGCCGCCGAACGTCGAGCCGTGATTGCCGGGCTGGAAAGTCCCGGCCGCCTTGCCGGCCGCGAGGCATGCGCCGACAGGCACGCCCGAGCCCAGGCCTTTGGCCAGCGTCATCACGTCCGGCAGGATGCCGGTGTGCTGGTAGGCGAACCACTTGCCGGTGCGGCCGATGCCGCATTGCACTTCGTCCAGCATCAGCAGCCAGTTCTGCTCGTCGCAAATTTTGCGCAGTTGTTGCAGATACTCGATGTCCAGCGTGCGTATGCCGCCTTCGCCCTGGATCGGCTCGACCAACACCGCGACCACACTGCTGTTGTGCTGGGCGACCTGGCGGATCGCCTCAAGGTCGTTGTAAGGCACGCGCACGAAGCCGCTGACCAGCGGCTCGAAACCTGCCTGCACCTTGCGGTTGCCGGTGGCGGAGAGGGTCGCCAGCGTGCGCCCGTGGAAGGCTTTTTCCATCACGATGATCGCGGGCGCTTCGATGCCTTGCTTGTGGCCGTACATGCGCGCCAGCTTGATCGCCGCTTCATTCGCTTCGCAGCCGGAATTGCAGAAGAACACTTCCTGCATGCCGGTCAGGCTGCACAGCTTGTCGGCGAGCAGTTCCTGCCCGTTCACCTGATAGACGTTGGAGCAGTGGATCATCTTGCCGATCTGCTCCTTGAGCGCGGCGGTGAAGCGCGGATGCGCGTGGCCCAGCGTGTTCACGGCGATGCCCGCCAAACCGTCCAGATAGCGTTTGCCTTCGGTATCCCACAGCCACACGCCTTCGCCGCGCACGAAAGCGACGGGGAGGCGGGCATAAGTGTTCATTACATGTGACATAAAATAACGACGGCGGACCAGCCGCCGTTCAGTAATCGAATCAAGAGGCGTATATTGAGCCAAACAGCCCCGTCTAGGCAAGACAAACAATCCGGTGCTCAAAACAAACAAGCCGACATCGCTGTCGGCTTGTGCGGTGAATCAATGCGATGGGGCGATTACGCCATTGCCTTGATGGCCGCAGACAGGCGGCTCTTGTGGCGGGCCGCCTTGTTCTTGTGAATGATCTTCTTGTCGGCGATGCGATCGACAGCGCTCACGGACTCTTTGTAAACGGCTTGTGCGGCGGCCTTGTCGCCGGCCGAGATCGCCTTGATGACCTTCTTGATCGCAGTGCGCAATTCCGAGCGCAAGCTGCTGTTATGGGAATTCTGCTTTACTGCCTGACGTGCACGTTTGCGGGCTTGTGCGCTATTTGCCATGACTACTCCTAATAGATTCGGTACGACGAAAGGCGCGCATTCTAGAGACTTGCGCCTATTTTTGCAACTTATATTTTATGCATGGTGCAAGGCCAGTCAGGTTGAATGAAGATATTTCATGTTTTGGCAGAACTGGCCTTGAGCACCATGTAAAACATCAGCAATGCAGCCGACAAAACGGTTATTGATCCGATTGCAAGGATTGGGTCGAGCTTTGCTTCGGGAACGAAATTGCCGTAAAGCAGGAACAGTCCGGCAAAAATCGTCACGGCTCCTGCATGATGCGCGATGAACTGGATCTTGGCGGTGATCTGATTCACGCGGGCGAGCCACAGTTTGTGGATTATTCCGTAGCTGAGCGAAAGGACAAACCCGATCAGGTTGATATGGGCGTGCGTTGGGTGTTCTCCGTGATCATGTGATGCTGCCATAAAGATACCCAGGCACATCCCGATAACGATGTAACCCAATGCCCAAATCAGATATTTTTTATCAAAGCTCAAGATGCCTCCCCTTGAGCTTTGATAAAATATCTGATTTGGGCATTGGGTTACATCGTTATCGGGATTGTCGTATGGCAGCGTCGCGTGGAACGCCCAAACATCAGCGCCCATATCAACCTGATCGGGTTTGTCCTTTTCGCTCAGGCTACAGAAATAATCCACAAACTGTGGCTCGCCCGCGTGAATCAGATCACCGCCAAGATCCAGTTCATTGCGCATCATGTAGGAGCCGTGACGATTTTTTGCCGGACTTGTTTCCTGCTTTACAGCGAAAGCTCGACCCAATCCTTGCAATCGGATCAATAACCGTTTTGTCAGCTGCATTGCTGATGTTTAAGTGGTGCTCAAGGCCAGTTATCCCAAAACATGGAACCTTTTTCATTCAACCTGACTGGCCTTGCGCCATGCATAAAATATAAGTTGCAAAAATAGGCGCAAGTCTCTAGAATGCGCGCCTTTTTCGCTAATCTCGAATCTATTAGGAGCGGTCGTGGGAAATAGCACACAAGCCCGCAAACGTGCACGTCAGGCAGTTGTTGCAGAATTCCCATGACACACTTTGCACTCGGAAATCGGCACTGCGATTGCCAAGGTCACCAAGACTCGGCCGGTGACAAGGCCGCCGCACAAGCCGTTTACAAAGAGTCCGTGAGCGCTGTCGACTGACCATCGCCGACAAGAAGGTCATTCACGACAGACCGCCACAAGAGCCGCCTGTCTGCGGCCATCGAGGCAATGGCGTAATCGCCCCATCGCATTGATTCACCGCACGAGCCGACAGCGATGTCGGCTTGTTTGTTTTCGAGCACCGGATTGTTTGTCTTGCCTAGACGGGGCTGTTTGGCTCAAATACGCAACTCGGATTTTTGATTAACGGGATTTTTTACTGAACGGCGGCTGGTCGCCGTGGTTATATTTTATGTCACATGTAATGAATACCTACAGTACCTCCCCGTCGCTTTCGTGCGCGGCGAAGGCGTGTGGCTGTGGGATACCGATGGCAAACGCTATTGTGACAGTTTTGGCGGGCATCGCCGTGAACACGCTGGGCCACGCGCATCCAGCCGCCGCGCTCAAGGGTCCGAGATGAGCAAGGAGTGATTCGCTGCTTCCAACGTCTATCAGGTGAACGGGCAGGACATGCTGACCGGCATGCAGGAAGTGTTCTTCTGCAATTCCGGCTGCGAAGCGAATGAAGCGGCGACAATGAAGCTGGCGCACATGTATGGCCACAAGCAAGGCATCGAAGCGCCCACAAATTGGGTCAGGGCCGCTCCACGGGCGCACAGCGAGACCCTCCGCCACGGCAACCGCAAGGTACAGGCAGGTTTCGAGCCACTAGTGCAGCGGCTTCGTGCGCGTGCCTTACAACGACCTTGAGGCTATCCGCCAAGTCGCCCAGCACAACAGCAGTGTGGTCGCGGTGTTGGTCGAGCCTATCCAGGGCGAAGGCGGCATACGCGGGCATCGAGTATCTGAAACAACTCCGCAAAATTTGCGACAACTGATTCTGTGGACGAAGTGCAATGCGGCATCGGCCGCACCGGAAAGTGGTTCGCCTACCAGCACACCGGCATTCTGCCGGACGTGATGACGCTGGCCAAAGGCTTGGGCTCGGGCATGCCTGTCGGCGCATGCATTGCGGCCGGCAAGGCGGCCGGAACTTGCCAGCCCGGCAATCACGCTCGACGTTCGGCGGCAATCCGCTGGCTTGCACCGCGGGCCTAAGGCCACGCTCAATATCCTGGAGCAGGACAAATTGCTGGCGCACGCCGTTTCAGATGTCCTTCATCAGGGCTCCGCCCACCGCGTTGCAAGGCGTAAACAGGCGTCAACGCGGCCAGGGGTTGATGATAGGCATCGAACTCGACAAACCCTGTGGTGATTGTTGGTTGAACTGGCCCTCGCTAAAGGACTGCTGACCAATGTCACCGCCGACATGGTTGCTGCCACCATAATTAATGTCGCAAACTGAAGCGCAGCATTACTCCGATATCCTGTGCCCGCTGATAAAGAAGACTTCAAACCTGATCGGTGATGACCCATGTCAGCCCAGCGCGTATCAACAAAGCAACCAGCACCGGTAAAACATTTTGCAGTTGAACTGCACCCGCGAAGAATTTGAATATCTGTTCGAGCGCACCCGCATCATCAAGCAGAGATTCAAGTCCTATCGGCATCTTGGCCGCTTGACGGACCGCGCGCTGGTGATAGACGTCTTCGAGAAAGCCAGCACGCGCACGCGCCTGTTTTCGAGGCCGCATGGTTTCGGCGGTTCGGCGATTGTTATGAACACGCGCCGATCGCAGACTGGGACAGCGGCGAGCCGGTGGAGTCCGGGACAAGTCATTTCGCGCATGAGCGACATCGTGATGATCCGCACCTTCGAGCAATCCATCATCGAACGCTTTGCGGCGAATTCGCGCGTGCCGGTGATCGACGGCCTGAGCCAACGAATACCACCCCGTCCGGGGTCGCTTGCGGACATCTACACCTACATCGAACAGCAGGCTCGATACAGGGCAAGACCGTGCCATGATCACGATCCGAACAACATATACAACACCTGGGCACAAGCTGCGGAAGTGCTTGACTTCAACGTGCATGTCTCGACTCCGCCCGGCGGATGAAGCCG
>CAWDWW010000004.1:0-17213 GCA_963806115.1 uncultured beta proteobacterium | reverse complement strand
AACTCGCAAATCTATACCCGCTCCGGCGGCTCGATGGGCCTATCTTTTGCGATACCGATCGATGTGGCGACGCAGGTGGCTGACCAATTGCGCACTACCGGCAAAGTCACGCGCGGACGCATCGGGGTGACGATACAGGAATTGACCCGCGAACTGGCTGAATCATTCGGTTTGAGCAAGCCCAACGGGGCGCTGGTCAGCAACGTGGAAAAGAACGCTCCGGCCGACAAGGCGGGCATCGAGGTAAGCGATGTGATCCTCAAGTTTGACGGCAAGCCGGTGAACAATTCCAATGATTTGCCGCGCATGGTTGCGGCGGTCAAACCGGGCACCAAGGTAGTGGTCGAGTTGTGGCGCAAGGGAAAACCCAAGCAAGTCACTATCGAGGTCGCTGAGATGCCTGAAGATGCCGCGCTTGCGCGTTCGCCGAAACAGCCTTCCGACAAAACCGGCGAGAAGATCGCGCGCCTGGGCATTTCTGTAAGCGAATTGAGCGCCGATCAGCTGCAGGAACTTCAAGTCAGCGGAGGCTTGCTGGTGGAAGAAGTCACGGGTTCATCTGCGCGGGCTGCCGGACTGCAACAGGGGGATATCCTGCTATCCATCGGCAATGTGCCGATTCGTTCCTTGGCGCAATTGAACGAAATGCTCAAACAGGTTCCCAACGGGCGTAATGTCGCATTGCTGGTACGCAGGGGCGATAACGCCACGTATATAGCGATCAAGCTGGACGAAAAGTAATCTCGCCCTGCGTGTCCCGCCTAAATCGGCTAGAATTCGCCCTTTGCGAAAACGCCGGTTTCGGCGGGATTTTCATCTTGGACTCTATGCAGCATATCCGCAATTTTTCCATCATTGCACACATTGACCACGGCAAATCCACATTGGCTGACCGCATCATACAACTGTGCGGCGGCTTGTCTGACCGTGAAATGGAAGAGCAGGTGCTCGACTCGATGGATTTGGAGCGCGAGCGCGGCATCACCATCAAGGCGCAAACTGCCGCGTTAAGCTACAAGGCGCGCGATGGCCAGATATATAACCTCAATCTGATCGACACACCCGGGCATGTGGATTTTTCCTACGAGGTATCGCGCTCGCTGTCGGCTTGCGAGGGAGCGCTGCTGGTGGTGGATGCCTCGCAGGGAGTGGAAGCGCAAACAGTGGCGAATTGCTACACTGCCTTGGATCTGGGTGTCGAAGTAGTGCCGGTACTGAACAAGATCGACCTGCCATCGGCAAATCCGGAAAACGCGATTGAGGAAATCGAAGAAGTGATCGGCATAGCCGCGCAAGATGCGGTACGCTGTTCTGCCAAGACTGGTGAAGGTGTGCAGGATGTGCTGGAGGCATTGATCGCCAAAGTGCCTGCTCCAAAAGGAGATCCGGATGCGCCGTTACAGGCGTTGATCATCGATTCTTGGTTCGACAATTATGTTGGCGTGGTGATGCTGGTGCGGGTGATGAATGGAACGATCAAGCCCAAGGAAAAGATCCTGTTCATGGCCACAGGTGCGCAGCATCTGACCGAGAATATAGGCGTGTTCACCCCCAAATCGCAACCCAGGGAAAGCCTTAGCGCAGGCCAGGTCGGATTCATCATCGCGGGCGTCAAGGAACTGAAGGCGGCCAAAGTCGGCGATACCATCACCCACCTGGGCAAGCCGGCAAAGCAGGCATTGCCCGGCTTCAAGGAAGTGCAGCCGCAGGTGTTCGCCGGATTATTCCCGGTGGAGTCGAACCAGTACGAGGCGTTGCGCGACTCGCTGGAAAAACTCAAGCTGAACGACGCGGCACTGCGTTATGAGCCGGAAGTGTCACAGGCCTTGGGCTTCGGGTTTCGCTGCGGCTTTCTCGGCTTGCTGCATATGGAGATCGTGCAGGAACGGTTGGAGCGCGAGTTCGATATGGATTTGATCACCACCGCGCCAACCGTGATTTACGAGGTGGTGCAGCGCGATGGCAAGGTGCTGGTCGTCGACAATCCGTCCAAGATGCCGGACCCATCAAAGATCGACGAGATCCGCGAGCCGATCGTGACAGTCAATCTCTACATGCCGCTGGAATATGTAGGCGCGGTCATCACGCTGTGCACGCAGAAGCGCGGCACCCAGATCAACATCAGCTATCACGGCAAGCAAGTGTTGCTGGTGTACGAAATGCCGATGGCGGAAATCGTGATGGATTTCTTTGACAAGTTGAAATCAATTTCGCGCGGCTATGCGTCGATGGATTATGAATTCAAGGAGTACCGGGCGGCCGATGTGGTCAAGGTGGACATGCTGATCAACGGCGAGAAAGTGGACGCGCTGTCGGTGATCGTGCATCGCGCAAATAGCCAGCATCGCGGCCGCGAAGTTGCAGCCAAGATGCGCGAGCTCATTCCCCGGCAGATGTATGATGTGGCGATACAGGCGACTATCGGATCGAATATCATTGCGAGAGAGAATGTCAAAGCGATGCGAAAGAATGTATTGGCAAAGTGTTATGGCGGCGATATTTCACGCAAGAAGAAACTGCTTGAAAAGCAAAAGGCCGGGAAAAAGCGCATGAAGCAGGTGGGCAGTGTGGAGATCCCGCAGGAGGCTTTCCTGGCGATTCTGCGTGTTGATTGATAAGGAGAGGTAATGGATTTTGCATTAATAATGTTTGTGTTGCTGGTAGTCACCGGCTGCATCTGGTTGCTGGATAGTTTCGCATTGGCAGCCAAGCGCGGCAGCGGAGCCATCGAACCATGGTGGGTGGAATATGCCAAAAGTTTCTTCCCGGTCATTCTGGTGGTGTTCTTCATCCGCTCCTTCTTGATCGAGCCGTTCAAGATACCGTCCGGCTCGATGATTCCCACCCTGCAAGTCGGCGACTTTATTCTGGTGAACAAGTTTACCTATGGAGTGAGGCTGCCTATCATAAACCGGAAGATCGTCCCGCTAAGCAACCCGCAGCGCGGCGATGTGATGGTGTTTCGCTACCCGGAAGACCCATCGCTGGATTACATAAAACGCGTGGTCGGACTTCCCGGCGATATCGTCGAATATCGCAACAAGCGGCTGACGATCAATGGGGTCGCACAGCCACAGGAAGCCGATGGAGAATACAATTACGTCGAGTCCGGGCTGAATTTCGTGCATACCGAGAAACGTATCGAAACATTGGGGGATCGCAAACACGCAGTGCTGATCAATCCGGAGAAACCAACGGTGCATCTTGGCGCTGTGGCCGAATTCCCCGGTCGCGAGAATTGCAGCTATGACATCGAACTTGTTCGCTGCAAGGTGCCGGATGGACAATACTTCATGATGGGCGATAATCGTGATAACAGCCGAGACAGCCGCTATTGGGGATTTGTGCCGGACGACCAGATAGTCGGCAAGGCATTTTTTATCTGGATGAATTTTTCGGATTTGAAGCGCATAGGCATGTCGATCAACTAAACGAGGAGCTGGGGATGAATACTGCATTGCCAAACCAACAACAAGGGATAACTCTTAGCGGATTTATTTTTGGGGCTTTTCTGTTTGTGATAGTCGGCATCACCCTGATGAAGCTCGTTCCTGCTTATATCCAGGATGCGCAAATTAATAGTATCTTCAGGGATATCGCGCATGATCCGGACATGCAAAAGGCCACTCCGCACGACATTCAAAAATCCTTCGACAGACGCGCCTCAGTCGACGCTATCACCGCGATTAGGTCAGAAGACATCGATATTTCCAGCGAGGGGGACACTCCGGTGCTGAGCGCCAACTATTTCGTCAAGGTCCCGCTGGTCGGGAACATCAGTCTATATATGGAATTCAACCCCAGCAGTGAAGGTAAATAATATAGATAGCCGGAACACACGGGAATCTTTGCCCGGCAATGCGCTGAGCAAGAAACTCGGATATGCTTTCAAGCAGCCGAAATTACTGCAACAGGCACTTACTCACCGCAGCTATTCCGCGGAGCACAATGAGCGGCTGGAGTTCCTGGGAGACGCCATCCTGGGTTGCATCATCGCCAAACACCTGTACAGCAACTATCCGCAGTTGAGCGAGGGTGAATTGTCCCGTCTGCGTTCCAATCTGGTCAGGGAAGAAACGCTGGCGAAACTTGCCCAGCAGATTGACCTAGGCAGTCATTTAAAGCTGGGTGAAGGCGAACTCAAAAGCGGGGGCGTCAGTCGCCCGTCTATATTGGCGGATGCTTTGGAGGCGTTGTTTGGCGCGGTGTTGCTGGACTCGGGATTCGCGGCATCAGAACAGACAGTGTTGAATCTGTATCTGCCCTATCTTGAAGTGATGGATGTGCAAAATCTGGGCAAGGATGCAAAAACCCTGTTGCAGGAATATCTGCAAGGCAAACACATGCCATTGCCGAACTACAACGTCATTGCCATGCAAGGCGAGGCCCATGCGCAATCATTCGAGGTTGAATGTGCCATCCCGTCATTAAAGATATCCGCGCAAGGCAGCGGAACCACCCGGCGCAATGCAGAACAGCAGGCAGCACAGGCAGCCTATCAACTACTGACCGCGGCAAAATGACAGAACTGCAACAACATGCCGGGCTGCGCAGCGGCTACATCGCCATCGTAGGCCGCCCCAACGTCGGCAAATCCACTTTGCTCAACCACATGATCGGGCAGAAGATCAGCATCACCTCGCGCAAGGCACAGACTACGCGCCATCGTATCCACGGCATCTATACCGACGAGCACACCCAGTTCATTTTCGTCGATACGCCGGGCTTCCAGACCAAACATCTCAATGCCTTGAACCGCGGCATGAATCGCGTGGTGACCAGCAGCCTGAGGGATGTGCAGGTGGTACTGTATGTTCTGGAAGCGTTGCGCTACGACGAGCGCGATCAGGAGGTGCTCAAGCTGCTGCCGGACAACCGTCCGGTTTTATTGGTGATCAACAAGATCGACCAGGTTGCGGACAAGGGCCAGTTGTTCGCGTTTGCAGAACGGGTTGCTCAGGATTTCAAATTTGCCGAAATCGTGCCGGTCAGCGCCAAGCTGGGCAGCAAGCTGGACGAACTGCGGGCTGCGATACGAAGCCATTTGCCGGAAGGCGAAATGATCTATGACAAGGACGACATCACCGACCGCAGCGAACGTTTTCTGGCCGCGGAATTGTTGCGCGAAAAGATATTCCGTTACACCGGAGACGAGCTGCCCTATTCGACCAGCGTGGTGATTGAGCAGTTTAAAATGGAAGGCAAGTTGCGACGTATCCATGCCGCGATCCTGGTCGACCGTGAAGCGCACAAGGCGATGTTGATCGGCAAAAAAGGCGAGAAGCTCAAGGAGATCGCAACCCAGGCACGGCTGGATATGGAGAAGATGTTCGACGGCAAGGTGTTTCTGGAAGTGTTCGTCAAGTTGCGCAGCGGTTGGGCTGATGACGAACGGGTGCTGCGCAGTCTTGGTTATGAATGACCAAGGGTTGCGAATAACCAAGAACCGCGTATGACTGCTGCGAACCGTAACAGATATCAGGATGAATCGGCGTTTGTCTTGCACAGTTATCCGTTTCGTGAAACCAGTCTGATTCTCGATGTATTCAGCCGATCACATGGGCGGCTGGCGATGGTGGCGCGCGGGGCGCGGCGTCCAAAATCCGCCTTGCGCGGTGTGCTGATGAATTTCCAGCCGCTGTTGTTGAGCTGGTTCGGCAAGGGCGAAGTGCGCACTTTGCACAGCGCCGAGTGGCAGGGGGGACAGCCCTATTTGCAGGGCACCGCGCTGATGTGCGGGTTCTATCTGAACGAGTTGCTGCTCAACCTGCTGGCGCGCGATGATCCGCACGAGCAGCTGTTCGATTACTATCGCGATACCCTGCATCGTTTGGCGCACCAGGCCGATCAGGCCGCCACGCTGCGCTGTTTTGAAAAACACCTGCTGCAGGAACTGGGCTATGCTCTGGTGCTGGACCGTGAAGCCGATAGCGGCAAGGCGATACAGATGGATCTCTGCTATCGTTATGCCGTCGAGCGGGGTGCGCTTCCGGATGACGGCGATGCACGGACAGGTTTGCAGGTATTGGGCAAGACCATGCTGGACATGTCGGCGGACGATTATACCGACCCGACCACTGTGCAACAGAGCAAGCAGCTGATGCGGGTGTTGTTGAACCATCATCTTGGCGGCAAGATATTGCATACCCGCGAATTGATTAAGGAGCTGCAAAAATTATGATCAAACTGGGGTTGAACATAGACCATGTTGCCACATTGCGCCAGGTACGCGGCGCGCCTTATCCCAACGTGGTGCGTGCCGCATTGATGGCTGAATCCGCCGGAGCCGATGCGATCACTTTGCACCTGCGCGAAGACCGCCGGCACATTCAGGACCGTGATGTGGAAGTGTTGCGCGACATGCTGCAAACGCGCATGAATCTGGAAAGCGCCGTCACCGACGAAATGATCAACTTCGCGCTGCGCATCAAGCCGCATGATCTGTGTCTGGTGCCGGAACGCCGCGAAGAACTGACCACCGAGGGCGGGCTGGATGTAGAGCGCTATTTCGACAATATCAAAGCAGCCTGCGTGCGCTGTGCCGAGGCAGGTATCCGCGTGTCCCTGTTCATCGACCCGGACGAAAAGCAGATCGATGCTGCCCGCCGCACCGGCGCACCGGTGGTGGAATTGCACACCGGAAAATATGCCGATGCCGACAGTGTGCCCGAATTCGAGCGCGAGCTGGAACGCATCCGCAGCGCGGTGGAACACGCCCATGCGCATGGTCTGCAAGTGAATGCCGGTCATGGCTTGAATTACCACAATGTGCAGCCTATCGTTGCCGTACCCAGCCTGGTCGAACTCAACATCGGCCATGCCATCATCTCGGAGTCGCTGTTCATCGGGCTGGAAGCAGCGGTGAAGAAAATGAAAGCATTGTTGGCGAGCCAGCAGTGATCTTCGGCATCGGCACGGACATCGTCGAACTATGCCCGTATTGAGAGTATGCTCGCGCGCTATGGCGACCGGCTTGCCGATCGTATGCTGAGCGAGCGGGAATTGCCGGCATTCAAAACAAGCCCCCGTGCCGCGCGATTTCTGGCGAAACGTTTTGCCGCCAAGGAAGCCTTTGCCAAAGCGGTCGGCAGCGGGCTGCGCGATCCGGTCAGCCTGCGCCGCATCAGCATCACGAATGACGGTCTCGGCAAGCCGGTACTGCAGTTCGACCAAGCGCTGCGCACCCATCTGGCACAACTGGGTATCACCGGCCATCACCTGTCCATCAGCGATGAACGCAACTTGATCGTTGCGTTCGTGGTGCTGGAAAACGGTTAACGAACTAACGTCAGAATTTACCGGCCTGGGCGCTTTCAGCAAAGGCAGACAATCCACTGCCCTGGCTGCACAAGCGCGCGGAATTGACACTGCCCAGCCGCGTACGAAGGGTGGGTGTCGATAGCACCGTCGGTCGGGCGATCGAACGCCTCCGCGAGTTCGCTAGTCAGCGTGATATGACCAGGCATTTTTCTGGAAATCATAATGATGCGTTTGAAAGACGACAAACGTATCCGCGTAAAACAGACTGGGTTTGCCTTTGTCGTAGGAATAACCAGAAAGGCCGAGATGCTCCTTTAGCTGTTGCCGGCTTACGCCAATCGTATCCAGGCTGTCGGGATATACGCCGTGCTCATTTTTGTATTCATTTATGGCGGCGACTATGCCGTCTGCGTAATGTCGCGTTGTGACACGGCGATCGTGGTGGACCCCTAAAATCACCAGGACTGAAGCAATCCAAACAGCCATCCGGATCAATTGCCATTTGCGTTGCTCAGGCTTTGTGATCGCAACATAAGAGCTGTAGATGAACCATATCAAAAGCGGCAAGGCAAAAATGTAAATCATGAATCCCGCATGGGGCTGCGACAGAAAGAAGGTCAGCAATATGCTCGAAACCAATGTCATAGAGAACTGCTTCTTGTGGTTCACCGCATCGCCAGTGGAACCCTGCACCTTGGTTTTGCCTTTGAGAAGGGCCAAAACGGCGGCCACAATGACAATGATGATGACAATTGCAAAAATCACTCTCAGCAGCACAATCCCGCTCATCTTATTGTTCCCCTTATGCTAGTTAGCCTGAGGTCAAGATAAGAAATGCACTTTTGCCGTGGCGCATTCAAGGACAGGAGTGGCCAGATACACGATTGGAAACCTCGATCAGGTTCATATCCGGGTCGCGGAAATAGACTGACATAATCAAATCCGTTGCTCCTGTGCGTTGAACCGGCCCCTCAATTACCGCCACCTTGCACGAAGCAAGGTGACTCATCACCGCAGACAGAGGGATTGAGGTAATGAAGCATAGATCGGCCGAACCAGGGGTTGGTCGATGAGCTTTTGGCTCAAATTCACTCCCGTACCGGTGCAAGTTGATTTTCTGCGCACCGAAAGACAGGGCTTTGCGCCCGCCGCCAAAAGTGATGATGTCCATGCCCAAGACCTGTGAGTAGAAAGCTGCGGTGGTGTCGACGTCGTTAACGGTCAAGACAATATGGTCGAGGATGTCGATTTTCATGATTTTATTGGTTCAATGTCTGTCGCCTGACTTAAAGGGGCGCGCATAAGCCAATCCTTCTTGATGGTTGGGTCGGGCATATGTAGCAGAAACAAGATTGGGATTCAAAACCTCAACCTGGCTGCGCGCCTTCGTATCCCTCGATGATGACCATATCGAGGGTGGAAGCAGGCTGCCGCAGTTTGATTGCCTGCTGGTATTCGGGCGACTTCCAGCAATCGAGTGCCGCCTGATACGTTGGAAACTCAATGACCGCATTGCGGGCACGGCTTGTACCCTCGGGATTCTCGAATCGGCCGGCTCGCACCAGAAAGCGGGCACCGTACTTCCTGAGGGGCCCGGCATTGGCGGCAACATAAGCCTCGTATTTGGCCTGATCTGCAATGTCGACGCGTACGATCCAGTACCCTTTTGGCATGAGTCTCTCGTTACTCCGGAATCTCGGGCTCGACGAGCTTCGCAAGTTGTGCGAGCGACTCTTGCCAGCCGAGATAGCACATCTCGAGCGGAATGGCCTCAGGCAGCCCTTCTTGCACGATGTCGAGCTCGGTACCGCACGACACTTGCTTCAAGGTCACCGTCGTCTGCATTTCTCCGGGCAAGTTCGGGTCGTCGAACCTGTCCGTATAGCGAATCCTTTCGAATGGCACGAGTTCACGATACTCGCCGCCAAAGGAGTGGCCGTGGCCTGTCGTGAAGTTCGTGAACGACATCTTGTAGGTGCCGCCAACTTTGGCATCCATGTGGTGAACCCTGCAGGTGAAACCGTATGGCGGAAGCCACTTGGCCATTGCGTCAGCGTCCAAGAACGCCCGATAGACGCGCTCCGGGTTTGCCCGGAGAACGCGGTGAAGCCGGATGGTACCTGTGGTCATGGTCAATTCTCCTTTCGATTCACCGTTCGGTGGGAGCTGGATTTACGACATAGCTCGGGAACGCTGATGGATGCATCGTGAAGTTGGAGCACAGCTTCAAATTCCATTCGCATAAACAGGGATAGACCGCTGCTTGTGTGAATCAGCCGCTTGCGTCTTTACCAGATTACAGTGTTGCAGCAATCCGATAGGCGGTCAACATTCCAAACGTCCTGTAAAACCTCATTGCTGATGCAGTAGTCATCGCAGTTTATTCGGTAATGGCCTTATAATCCGCAGCTATGCTGTTTTTTGAAGATAATAATTCGGAGTGTCCATGAGCCTGGGGCCGGTGATGCTGGATGTGCTCGGTACGCAACTGACTGCCGAAGATGAAGTGCGGCTGAATCATCCGCTGGTCGGCGGGGTCATCCTGTTCGCCCGCAACTATGCATCGCCCGGTCAACTGGCCGAACTCACTGCCGCGATCCACGCGCTGCGCACGCCGCCGTTGCTGATAGCGGTGGATCACGAGGGCGGCAGGGTGCAGCGTTTCCGCGAGGGCTTTACGAAAATTCCCGCGATGCGCGAGCTCGGCAGGATCTGGGACGCGCATCCTCAGCGCGCGCGCCATCTGGCACAACAAGCCGGTTATGTGCTGGCGGCAGAATTGCGCGCCTGTGGCGTGGACTTCAGTTTTACGCCGGTGCTGGACGTGGATTACGGGCAAAGCGGCGTGATCGGCGACCGTGCGTTCCACAGCGACCCGCAGGCGATCGCCGAACTGGCGCACAGCCTGTTGCTGGGATTGAGGCAGGGCGGCATGCACACAGTGGGCAAACATTTTCCCGGACACGGTTATGTTGAAGCCGATTCGCATCTGGACATTCCGGTGGACGAGCGCGAGTTCGTCGATATCGAAATGTGCGACCTGATCCCGTTCAGGCAGATGGTGAATTACGGACTGACTGCCGTGATGCCAGCCCATGTCATCTATCCGAAAGTGGACAGCCGGCCGGCAGGATATTCGCCGGTTTGGTTAAAGAAAATCCTGCGCGGTCAACTGGGCTTCGAAGGCTGCATCTTCAGCGACGACCTGAGCATGGAAGGCGCCACCGTCGCGGGCGGCATCGTGCAGCGCGCCGAGGCTGCCCTGAATGCCGGCTGCGACATGGTGCTGGTGTGCAACAAGCCGGAATCAGCGGACGAATTGTTGCGCGGATTGAATTGGGAGATGCCCGCGGCTAGCCGCGCCCGGCTCGCCCAGATGCGCGGCAAGCCTCACCCCGATTCGCTGGCAAAGTTGCATGAGCAGCATCAATTTCTAAAGGCGCTGGATGAAGTTGCGGCGATCGGCATGAGCAACGCTGAATTGCCGCTGGCCTGAATGACCGGTAATCAGTCAAGATTATGAAGGCTTTCCGCGGCGTGAGATAATCTAAGCCATATTCCGGATATTTGTTATGGTTCCCCTATGAGCGAATTACAGAAAGCCCTGTTGATGATCGGTTTCGGCGTGATCGTCGCGGTCTATCTCTTTGGATGGTGGCAGCAAAGGAGTTACCGGCGCCGGTTCGGCACGGCATTCAAGTCCAGCCATGCGGATGCGCTGTATCAGGGGAGTGGCGACGAAAGTACCGGCCAGGTTCAGCGATCGGCATCGGCGCTGATGATTGATGAAACGATAGTCGACGCTATCATCTCTGAAGTTGAAGTTTCCGGCGTGTCCATCACCGAGTCTTCGGCAACCAACATGCTGGATGACTCCTGCCAACTGTTGAATGCGCGCAGCGATTTCATCATCGAATTGCGCCTGGCCGAACCCAGTCTTGCCGCTGTGCTGGATGGATTTTGGCAACGCAAGTTCGATTTCCGCAAGCCGGTGCAGGTGTGCGGGTTGACGCTGACCACAAAAAAATGGGAGCGGGTGATCGCCGAGAGCCAGGTGCTCTATGAGCGCTTTCGTGTCGCGCTGCAACTGGTGGACAGGGGCGGCGCGATCAGTGAGGCCAAGCTGGCGGATTTCCGCGATCTGGTGCTGGGTGTCGCCAAGCAAATCAAGGCGGATGCCACTGTTCCGGACATTCGCGAAACAAATCACCATGCGCTTGAGCTGGACGCGTTTTGCGCCGAAGTGGACCAGATGGTCGGGGTCAATCTGCTGCCGCCCAAAGGGCGCCTGTTGCGTGGCGGGCAAGTCGCACAAGCTGCGGCACGGCTGGGCATGACGCTGGAAGCGGATGGCGCGTTTCATCTGCTCGATACACAGGGGAAGAGCCTGTTCAGCCTGATCAACCAGGATAATCAGCCATTCCAGCATCTCACCCTGGATACTTCCAGCACGGCGGGCATCACCCTGTTGCTGGACGTGCCGCGCGTGGAAGATCCCGGCAACCAGTTCGACAAGATGTTGCAGGTTGCGCGCGTATTGGCCAGGGAACTTCAGCTCAGCATGGTGGACGATCATCGTATGGCGCTCAGCGAAAGCGGATTGGCGCTGATCCGCGAGCGGATTAACGATGTCGAGCTGAAAATGTGCGCCAAGGGTTTGACCCCGGGCAGTTCGCAGGCACGCAGACTGTTTTCCTGATGGCGAGTCTGAAAGAAGCCAGCAACCGTGCCGCCTGGCTGCGCCATGAAATTGCGAAGCACGATTACCAGTATTACGTGCTCGACCAGCCGTTGATACCCGATGCGGAATACGACAAGCTGTACCGCGAACTGCAATCCCTCGAAGCGCAGCATCCCCAACTCGCAACTCCCGATTCCCCGACGCGGCGTGTCGGCGGCAAGGTGCTCGACGTCTTCGCGCCGGTGCGCCACGCCGTGCCGATGCTGTCGATCCGCACCGAAACCGACATCAGCGATCAGGGTGCAATTGCGTTCGATGCGCGGGTGCGGCGCGAGCTAGGCGAACCTGATGCCTTGGTCGAGTATGCCTGTGAACTGAAATTCGACGGCCTCGCGATCAACCTGCGCTATGAGCGCGGCGTGCTGGCGCAGGCCGCTACGCGCGGAGACGGAGAGACCGGCGAAGACGTGACGCAGAATATCCGCACCATCCATTGCATCCCGCTGCACCTGAAGGGCTGCGATGCCGATGTGCTGGAAGTGCGCGGCGAAGTTTACATGTCGCGCCATGATTTCGAGCACTACAATGACAAGCAGAGAGCGCAGGGCTTGCCTACTTTGGTCAATCCGCGCAACGGCGCGGCGGGCAGCATACGCCAGCTCGATCCTGCACTGGCCGCGCGGCGGCCCCTGTCGTTCTTCGCGTATGGCTTGGGCGAGGTGCGCGGCTGGGAATTGCCCGCGACGCATAGCAAAGTGCTGGACGCGCTGGCTGCGACGAGTGTGCCGGTATGCAATGAGCGCGCGGTGGTAATGGGCGCGCAAGGACTGGTTGAGTTCCACCGCCGCATCGCGGCCAGGCGCGACAGCTTGCCGTTTGATATCGACGGCGTGGTGTACAAGGTCAACAGCCTCGCATTGCAGGCGCAGCTCGGCTTCGTGACGCGCGAACCGCGCTGGGCGGTGGCGCACAAATTCCCGGCCGAAGAACAGATGACGGTGGTGCATGGCATCGATATCCAGGTCGGGCGCACCGGCAAGCTCACGCCGGTGGCGAAGCTTGAGCCGGTGTTCGTCGGCGGCACCACGGTTTCCAACGCCACGCTGCACAATGAAGACGAGACGCGGCGCAAGGACGTGCGCATCGGCGACACGGTGATCGTGCGCCGCGCAGGCGACGTGATCCCGGAAGTAGTGAGCGTGGTGCACGAGCGGCGTCCGAAAAACGCGGGAAAACCCTTCGACCTGTTCCGGCTGCTGCATGGAAAGTGCCCGGTATGCGGCAGCGCGATCGTGCGCGAGGAGGGCGAGGCGGACTGGCGCTGCACCGCAGGCCTGTTCTGTCCGGCGCAGCGCAAGCAATCCCTGCTGCACTTTGCCAGCCGCCGCGCGCTCGACATCGAGGGGTTGGGCGACAAGCTGGTAGAGCAACTGGTGGACGGCGGCATCGTGAGCACCCCGGCCGATCTGTATGACAGACACAAATTGGATTTGCAGACGCTGGCCGGGCTGGAGCGCATGGGCGAGAAGTCCGCGCAAAACCTGCTTGAGGCGATCGAACACAGCAAACAGACCACGCTGGCGCGTTTCATCTATGCACTGGGCATCCGCAACGTGGGCGAAGCGACCGCAAAAGATCTGGCGCGCCATTTCGGCAAGCTGAAAAACCTGATGCATGCGGATGAAACGCAGCTGCAGATGGTGACGGATGTCGGTCCGGTGGTGGCGCAAAGCATCGTTGCTTTCTTCGCGGAAAAGCATAACGTCGATGTAATAAAGGCTTTGCTTGATAGCGGTATAACGCCGAAGGAAAGCGAAGGCGTGCCGGTCGAAACGCTGCCGTTGGCTGGCAAGACTTTTGTGCTTACTGGTACACTCGGCATGGCCCGCGAGGAAGCGAAGGAAAAACTGGAAGCGCTGGGCGCGAAAGTCGCGGGCAGCGTGTCGAAAAAAACCGATTACGTGGTGGCCGGCGCCGAACCGGGCAGCAAGCTGGACAAGGCGCGGGAATTGGGTGTGGCAGTGCTGGATGAACGGCAGTTTTTCGAGCTATTGGAAAGAACATGAAAAAAATCACTAAAGCAGTGTTTCCGGTCGCCGGCATGGGCAGCCGCTTTCTGCCCGCCACCAAGGTCAGCCCGAAAGAGATGATGCCCATCGTGGACAAGCCGCTGATCCAGTATGCGGTGGAAGAGGCCGTGGAGGCGGGCATCACCGACATGGTGTTCATCACCGGGCGCAACAAGCGCGCGATCGAGGATCATTTCGACAAGGCATATGAGCTGGAAGCCGAACTGGCGATGCGCGGCAAGGAAGAGTTGCTGCGCATCGTGCGTGAAGTGACTCCCGCGCATATCAATTGCATCTATATCCGCCAGGCCGAGCCGCTGGGGCTGGGTCATGCGGTGCTGTGCGCAAGACCGGTGGTGCAGGATGAGCCATTCGCGGTGCTGCTGGCGGATGACCTGATCGATGGCGATCCGCCCATCATCAAGCAGATGGTTGCCGTATTCCAGCAGTACCAGTGTTCGATCCTGGGCGTGCAGGATGTGCCGCGCGAGCAGACCCGCCAATACGGCATCGTGAGCAGCGTGCCGATGTCAACCAATATCGAGGAAGTGAATGGCATCGTGGAAAAACCCGAGCCGGAAAATGCACCTACGACGCTTGGGGTGGTGGGACGCTACATACTCACGCCGCGCATCTTTCATCACCTGGAAAAAGTACAGGCCGGCACGGGCGGTGAAATACAGTTGACTGACGGCATCGCCGCATTGATGCAGGAGGAACGGATGCTTGCCTACCGCTTCAGCGGTACGCGCTACGATTGCGGCTCCAAGCTGGGATATCTCAGGGCAACGGTGGCGCTGGGGCTCAAGCATCCCGAGGTAAGCGAGGGCTTCGCTGCCTATCTCGACAGCTTGAAATAAATACCAGTAAAGTCGGCTTTGATCCATGACCATTTCAATACAGCACGCTCGCAAGATCATGCAACAGGCCGAAATGCTGTATACACCCGAGCAAGTGCAGGCGGCCCTGCACAAGGTCGCGCGCCAAATCAATGCCAAGCTTGCGGAAGACCATCCGCTGGTGTTGTCGGTGATGGGTGGTGCGGTGGTGTTCAGCGGGCAGCTGCTGCCGCTGCTGGATTTTCCGCTGGATTTCGACTATGTGCATGTGTCGCGCTACGGCAATGCGCAACAAGGCGGCGCGATGCACTGGAAGGTCGAGCCGCGCGAGAATGTGCGCGATCGCGTCGTGCTGGTGCTGGACGATATTCTGGATGAAGGCCACACCATGGATGCGTTGCGTCAGCGCGTGATGAAGCTGGGCGCGCGCAGGTTTTACTGCGCCGTGTTTGCCGACAAACGGCATGAGCGCGCAAAACCGATCCGTGCGGATTTTGTCGGGATGGAATTGCCGAATCGTTTTGTGTTCGGCTATGGAATGGACATTGAAGGGGCGTGGCGCAATCTGCCCGCCATTTATGCAGTCAAGGAGTAATGAGTATGCTGGCAATCATTGGCGGTCGCGGTCTCACCGAACTGGTAAATTTCAAGATTACCCATCAACAGGTGATGCGTACACCTTACGGCGAGCCGTCCGGCGCGTTTCTGTTCGGCACGCTGAATCAGCACGAGGTGATCTTTTTGGCGCGCCACGGTTACGGACACACCATCCCGCCGCATCTGGTGAACTATCGCGCCAACCTGTGGGTGCTGCGCGAACAGGGAGCCAGCAAAATCATTTCGGTGGCTACCGTGGGCGGCATCCGCGCCGATCTCACACCCGGTGTGATCGTTGTGCCGGACCAGATCATCGATTTCACCCACGGGCGCGACGCAACTTTTTTTGAAGGGCGCGACAAGCCTTTCATCAATACCGATTTCACCTTTCCGTACAGCGCCTCATTGCGCAGCCAGATTTTACGCAGCGCGAAAACCGCGCAGCAACCCTGTGTGGATGGCGGGGTGTATGCGGCCACGCAAGGTCCGCGTCTGGACAGCATCGCCGAAATCAACCGTTATGAACGCGACGGGGCGGATATGGTAGGCATGACCGGTATGCCGGAGACCGCGCTGGCCAAGGAACTGGAGCTCAATTACGCTGCTATCGCAGTGGTGGCGAATTACGCTGCAGGTCGCGGCGATAGCACGGCTGGCATCAATATCGAAAACGTCAATGCCACTGCCATTGCAGCGATGGAACGGGTGTGCAGGATACTTGAATGCGTGGTGAACGATGACGATTAGAACCGTATTGCGCATGGGCGATGTACGTTTGTTGCAGCGTTCCGAGCCGGTCAGCAAGTTCGACACGCAGGAATTGCACGGGCTGCTGGCAGATATGCGCGACACCATGCAAGCGCTGAACGGCGCGGGGCTGGCCGCGCCGCAGATCGGCGTGGGGCTGCGCGTGGTGATCTTCGGCGTGCAGCACAACCCGCGTTATCCCGATGCGGAGACCGTGCCGGAGACGGTGCTGATCAACCCGATCCTCTCGCCGCTGGGTATGACGATGGAAGAGGACTGGGAAGGTTGCTTGAGCGTGCCCGGCTTGCGCGGCCTGGTGCCGCGCCATGCGCATATCCGTTACCAGGGCCGGGATGAATTCGGCGCACCGATCGACCGATCCGTGAGCGGATTCCATGCCCGCGTGGTGCAGCACGAATGCGATCATCTTGACGGGATCCTGTATCCGATGCGCATCCGCGACCTGACGCAAGTTCGGCTACAACGAAGAACTGTTTCCCGGGCAGGAAATGCAGGACGAATAGTTGCAGCCCCGCAGGGGGCGATACCCGCTTTCTTGTTTAGTGATCGAGTCTGCTCTGTTCCGGGATCGGTCCTTTATGAAGTGACCTTGCGTCTGTAACCGGAAGTCCTGCAGAATGTGATAATGTTCGCGGGAACATTCAAGGGGGCCAACCGGGTGAAATATGACAGAGCAACCGCACAAAGGCGATCTGCCGCAAGAAATTTCAAAGACCGAAGTAAAGAGCCGGGCACTGCTGGTTTATGGCAGGATTCTGGACGTCATCGTTACCGCCTTGATAATTGTCATGCTGCTTACGCTTATGGGCGCCGTTGCGGGACTGGTACTTGATTTTTTCGCAGCAGCAAATGCGTTGTATAGTGGTGTGAAAACCCATAACCTCGCTTTGGGCATCGTTGATAGCATAGATCGGGAGCTGGTTATCGACGTGCTTTCGGTCTTTGTTCTCATTGAATTGTTCCGAACCTTCACTGACTATTTGGAGTTCCATCGCGTCC
>CAWDWW010000003.1:0-56551 GCA_963806115.1 uncultured beta proteobacterium | reverse complement strand
GCGAATACATGGAACGCCATCTGAAGCGCCCCGTCGTATTCGTACAACGCGGCAGTTATCGCGAGATAGTCGACATGCTGCGCGAGGGTAAGCTCGATTTTGCCTGGCTGTGTGGCTACCCGTATGTACGCAACAAGAAGTACTTCCGGCTCGTTGCAGTGCCACTCTACCAAGGGGAACCCCTGTACCGATCCTATCTGATCGTGCCAAGCTCCGACAAGCAGACAAGATCACTGGCTGATCTGCGTTGGAAGATTTTCGCCTTTTCTGACCCAGACTCCAATTCAGGCCACCTCTACACCGAATACCTGCTGGCAAAACAGGAAGAAAGTCCGTCCTCTTTTTTTTCCAGGACATTTTTCACCTGGAGTCATCGCAAAGTGATCGAAGCGGTCGCATCCGGTTTGGCGCAGGGAGGCGCGGTTGACGGTTATGTGTGGGACACGCTGGCCCTGTCGCATCCGGAACTGACTGCACAGACCCGTATCGTGAACCGATCGCCGCAATTCGGGCATCCACCCATCGTGGCGAATAACGCCACTTCAAAACGCGATATCGCTGCCATGCAGCGGATGCTCCTGCATATGGCGCATGATACCTATGGCCAGCTGCTATTGGGCTATCTCAATCTGGATGGTTTTGTCCTTGGCGAGAATCATCTTTATGATGGGATCGAAGAAATGTCCAGGTTTGTGGGCAAAAGCAAAAATGACTCGCCTCCAAGACCTTAGTCTCAAATACAAGGTCCCACTGCGGGTTGCCGTATTGGTGATAGTGACCGCCGTCGTCCTGGCAGCAACGCTGATATATCGCGGCATCGATGATCTGCGCAACAATCTGATCGACAATGCCGACAAAATGGGGCTCGTCATCGCCAATAACCTGGTTGAACCGATGCTGCACGATGATGTGTGGCGCTCTTATGAAATCATCAACACACCGTACCGTGTTCAGACACTAAAAACCCCGGACGAGAAAGCGGGGTATATCCTCATACTCAATGCCTCTAACAAGGTTTATGCGTCGACGCGACCCGATCGTTTCCCGATGCTGAAAGATCCGGCCGCGATCGATCCGCGCTACAGCGAACTGCTGAAAGCACTGCCGGATTTGCACGATTTGCGCCCAACTGTTATCGAGCCGCACAAATCGGACGATTTGTTTTTGCTGATACCGATTCAATCCGAGCAGATGCGTATCGGCACCCTGGTCATGAGTTACCCCAAGTCGCCGTTCACATCGCGCTTTTACCGGCTGGCTAAAGATGCTGTCCTGATCACCCTGCTGGTCCTTATCGTATTGCTGCCGCTGGGTATATATTGGGGCCAAAAAATGGCAGCGCCATTGCTGCAGCTTTCCGATGCAATGAACAAGATTACGCCTAACCTGCCGGAGCCAGGCGAAATCATGCTAGAAGAATCCAATGACGAAATAGGGAAGCTGGGCAAATCCTTCAAAAGCATGATTGCCGAACTCAAGGAAAAAGAAAATTTACAACTCCAGGTTATCGCCTCTGACCGGCTTGCCGCAGTCGGCCGACTGGCTGCCGGCATTGCCCATGAAATCAATAATCCGCTGGGTGGCATGCTCAACTCCATCAGCACCTACAAACGGCATGGCGCGCAAGACCCTCTCACTCTGAAAACTTTTTCCATTCTGGAGCGCGGCCTCATCCAGATCAAGGAGACGGTAGCGGCCTTGCTGGTGGAGGCCAAGGCGCGCAGCCACCCGTTCGAGCGGAACGACGTGGAAGACATCTGCACCCTGATAAATGCCGACGTGCAGGCAAAACACGTCAACTTTACCCACGAAAACGACATCATTGCCACTCAGGCCTTACCCTCCACCCTGGTGCGACAGGTCATCATCAACCTGTTACTGAACGCGATACGTGAAACCCAGGAATACGGGCATGTCCATCTGCACATCTATCGCGACAGCGGAAACTTCGTGATTGATGTCTCCAACAACGGCTCCTACATTCCTCCGGATAAAGTAGCCTATTTGTTCGAGCCCTTCACTACACTGAACGATAGTGGAAGTGGAAGCGGCCTCGGACTATGGGTTATCTACCAGATAACACAACAAATGGGCGGCCTCATCACAGTCCGAAGCGAACCGGATGAAACCCGGTTTACCGTTCAACTACCTTTGCAGAAAGACCTACAATAATGAGTAAAATTGCACAACCTGTTATTTGCCTGGTGGAGGATGACGAGATCATGGGGGAGTCGCTGTGTGACCGATTCGCTCTGGAAGGGTTGCGCGTCGAATGGCACCAAACCGGTAGCGAAGCACTACGCGCGATAAGCAGCAATAAATTCGATTTGGTCATCAGCGATATCCACCTTCCCGATCTGAACGGCGAAGAACTATTCACCCGCTTGCTCGCAAGCAAGAGTAATTTACCTCCGTTCATTTTCATCACCGGCTACGGCTCGATAGATCGTGCGGTACAGCTACTCAAACAAGGAGCCACCGACTACATCAGCAAACCCTTCGATCTCGACCAGCTGGTCGAAAAAGTTTGCCAGCTATGCCCGCCTGCTCAAACCGCAACGTCAGCAGACACGAACCAGCATATCCTCGGCATCTCTCCCGCCATGCGCGACATCGAGGAAAGTATTCCGCGTCTGGCACGCCTGGCTAACATCATCCTGATCACCGGTGAGTCCGGAGTCGGCAAGGAGCATGTTGCACAACTCATCCACCAGCACGCCCGTAAAGGGACCGACGGCCAGCCCTTTATACCCGTCAACTGCGGCGCGATCACCGAGACCCTGCTCGAATCCGAATTGTTTGGCTATGAAAAAGGTGCTTTTACCGGCGCGACGCGCACCCGCAAAGGCGTTTTTGAACAGGCGCATGGCGGTACCCTGTTCCTCGATGAAATAGGCGATATGTCTTTGACGATGCAGATCAAGCTGCTGCGTGCGATCCAGGAACGCCGCATCGTTCGGGTCGGTGGTGAGACCCCGATACCGATTGATGTGCATCTGATCTGCGCCACCAACCGCGATCTGAAAAAGATGGTCGAGGAAGGCAGTTTCCGCGAAGACCTCTACTATCGCATCCACGTCATACGTTTGCGCATCCCTCCGCTGCGCGAGCGCAAGGAAGACATCCTCTGGTTCGCAAAGCTGTTCCTGCGCCAATTTACGCAGATGAGCAGAGAAAACCACTCCATCTCGCCACTCGCCGAGCGCGTGTTACTCGACTACCCATGGCCGGGTAACTTGCGCGAGCTTAAACACAGTGTAGAAAGAGCTTGCATCGTGTCTCCGCATCCTGTTCTTGAAGCGGACGCATTCTTCGACGATACCCCCGCCGCAGCCCAACATCACAGCGAAGAAATTTCAGGCGATGGCAATCTGGCAGCCTATCTGCGCGACTGTGAGCGCAAATTCATCCTGCACTCACTGGAACACAGCCATTGGCACTACCGCAACACCGCCGCCGCGCTTGGCATCAGCCCCAAAAACCTTTGGGAAAAAATGAAGAAACTTGATATCCACGCGGACAAGGACAGAGCGGTTAGGGAGTAGAGTTATATCCCGCGGGCACGAGTGTAAGTCCTGCGCTACCTTGTCGGCTATCATAAATAGCCGACATCCGAAGATGCCGGTTTTACTTTCAATCATCCTGGTAAGGTGGCCAGTCGTTTTCTCAGAAATTGTAGGTCAGACCAACACCAAAGCCTTTCGGATCTTCGCCAGCAACAGCCAAACCACCGGCTTTCCCGCCATGGCCATAGTCATCCACAAGATATGCTGACGAGCCGGCATGATTACTTGACGAATATCATCAGTCTTTTCGACTGACGTTACCACTTAGTGCCATTTCCGAAACAGATATTACTGTTTGGTAATCAGGTTAATTGATAGCTTCAACCACCGATATAGGACATCTCTATTTTCTGTCCGGATGCTCCGATTGCCGAGTGGCGCAATAATGAGTGGCGGTTGCGGCGCTGCGTCCAGCAAGCGGCAATTAGGTTGATCAATTCCCGATCGCTTCCACCGCGCCGAATAGCATCACGCAAATCCGCTCCGATAGCGGTGGCGAACAGACAGGTGTAAAGCTTGCCATCCGTTGACAGACGGGCGCGGGTACATTCGTGACAGAAGGCTTGAGTCACCGAGGCGATCAATCCGATTTCACCGCTGCCATCCATATATCGCCAGCGTTCTGCGACTTCGCCCGGATAGCCGGGTTCTACCGCTTGCAGCGGATAGTGTCGATGGATACGTTCATGGATCTCCTTGGCGGTGACCACATCATCCATGCTCCAGCCGTTGCTGCAGCCCACATCCATATATTCGATGAAGCGCAGGATGATGCCGCTGTTGCGGAAATGCTCTGCCATCGGAACGATCTCGTGGTCGTTCATGCCGCGCTTGAGCACCATGTTGACCTTGACTGGTGCAAAACCAACCGACTGTGCGGCAGCTATGCTTTCCAGCACCATGCCGACCGGCACTCTGGAATCGCTCATGTGGCGGAAAGTGGCTTCACTCAAGCCGTCCAGGCTGACAGTCACGCGTGCCAAACCTGCATCCCTGAGCGCTCGCGCTTTTCTGGCCAGGATTACGCCGTTGGTCGTCAATGCTATTTCCAGCGGCTTGCCTTCCACGGTTTGCAGGCAGGCGAGTTTTTCAATGAGTTGCTCGATGCCGTGCCTGAGTAATGGCTCGCCGCCAGTCAGGCGAATCTTTTGTACACCGAGCCGGATGAACAACCGTGTAATGCGTTCGATCTCTTCAAAAGAGAGCAATTCGGTGCGCGGCAAAAAGGCATGCCCGTCAAATATTTCGCGCGGCATGCAATACGTGCAGCGCAGATTGCAGCGGTCGGTGACCGAGATACGCAAATCGCGCAGTGGTCGCTGCAGATTATCCAGAACCGGTGTCGCGTAATCGCGCGCCACGTCAAACTTGCGATAATCCTGCGCGGTAATAGGGATGATGCGTTCAGTCATTATGGTCGAAACGAAAAGAAGTCCACCTGAACAGCCGCAAATTTCGTACCATCATTTAGACAGCGTCATCGCATCCCGCACAATATGATCGGCGATGGATTCGATTTCGTCGTGCCTACAGCAATGGCGCATATCCGCCACTGGTGCGCGGTTCTTATTCTGGACTAATCCGCTTGGGTACCTCTAAAAATTCGGAGTTCGCCCAAATGCAAGGCGCGGAAGAAATTTTAGAGGTGCCCTTCAGGTAATCTCGCGCCAGGCAAACCCGTCTTCCTGCGTTGCCACTCCCACCCAGCTTTCTTCGCACTATCGCCGCGGCACTCAATGCCCGCACGGCCAGTTCTGGTGTGTTGTTTTTGCGGCTGAGATGCGCGGCAATCAAGTGTTGCAAGCGGCTCCTATCCAGACTGGCCAAAATGGCAGCGGCTTCCTGATTGTTCAGGTGCCCGAAGCGGCCGCCCACACGCTGCTTCAGGCTGTAAGGATAATCGCCGTTCATCAGCATCTCGATGTCGTGATTGCACTCCAGCACCAGAGCGTGGCAACCGCTCAGCGTCTGTTCGATATGCGCCGTGCTGCATCCGGTGTCGGTCAATACACCCAGCCGCCGCACGCCATCGCTGAAGACGAATTGCACCGGCTCGGCCGCATCGTGAGGAACGGAGTAAGGAATGATCTCGATGTCGCCGATCGCGAATGCAAGATGAGGATCGATTTCACGGATGTCGGCAATGCCGGCTAGAGCTTTCGCCTGAGCGCGCAATGTGCCGTGGGTAAGCCAGACCGGCAGGTCGAATTTGCGCGCCAGCCGCGCCACGCCGCTGATATGATCGCCGTGCTCGTGGGTGACAACGATGCCGCTCAGCTGCCCGGGAGTCACACCCAAACGTGCCAGCCGCAAGAGGGTATCCTGAAGTCCAAAACCACAATCCATCAGTACTTGCGTCCGCCCGACCACAACCATCAGCGCGTTGCCTTCGCTGCCGCTGCCCAGAGATGAGAAACGCATCGACATCAGCGAATCACATTACTGCTGATTCATATTTTTGTAGAGGGCTTCAATCATCTGTTTACTGACCTTGTTGCTTGCACCGTCCTGATCGGTGATGGACACTTCGCACGTTTTCCCGCCATCCTTGACATACACGTGATAATGCCTGGTGGTATCCTCGTCGCTCTTCCAGAATTTCAGCTTATCCAGCCAGCCTCTCTCGAGTTTGACGGGACCCAAGTAGTAGATACCCTTCTGGCGATCCTTGTCTTCCACCTTCAGGCCTGCTCCGTCGATAGCCAAGCCCACTTTGCGCCACGACCTGTCGAACGGATCGTTCACCACGATGACGGTATTGCCCCCGGAAATCTCGCGCAGACTTGCCATACCCTCGGGCTCGGATACGCCGGGTGTTGCAGGACTGGCCACAGGTACCGCACTTGCCGCTGCCACCGTACTGGCCGCAGCCACTTCTTTGGCTGCTTTGGTTTCACTGGCCCCGAAACGCACCATCAGGCGTTGCAGCATGATCGCCTCCAACTCCGGATCAGAAGGACGCGCCACCCATTGGGAGGTTTGCTTGGCAGGAGAATAATCCTCCTTGATTCCGCGATGGCTGATATACACCTCGGTACTCGCACCGTCCTTGCTGCGTTCCAGACGCGTAACATATTGATCGCGCTCACTGGCTTGATATGCATTGTTGAACTCGTCGTTAGGGCTAATTTTGGATCCGCCCGGCAAATTCTTGGCGCGATTTTCTGCCCAGGCTGTTTCCATCACGCCGGCTGCCTGGTCTTCGCTGCTGATGGTCAGTCCGAGATCCTGCCAGAACGCTTTGACAACAGGCCAGACGTTTTCTGCCTTTTGGTTGACCACCAGCCAACGCTCGGCATTGTTACGTTCAATATGCACGCCCTGAACTTCCGGCAACACCGCTGTACGATTCTGTTTGCCGCCTTTGCTGTAATCGGAATAAGTCGCCGTTTCAGTCGCCGCCTGCGGCACCTTGTAGCTGTCACTGCCGGTCGGAGCGGTCAGATCCGGCGGCACCTCCAGCGACGGCACTTGCACCGCCGCGGCACCATAATCGATGCGCTTGCCGTTGGATCCGAGCACGCTGCAACTCACCAACGAAACCAGCACCGCGCTGGAAATCCAGATCTGCAAAACTTTCATTGTTTCTCTCCGGCTATACGACATATTCAACTGAGCACGCCCGCTTGGCGCATCGCCGCCTCGACTACCGCATGCGCGGATTGCGATAACGGAGTGAGCGGCAAGCGCAATGCGTTTTTCATCTTGCCCATGCGCGCCACCGCCCATTTCACCGGAATCGGGTTAGCCTCGACGAACAGGTGGCGATGCAGGCCAAGCAGGCGGAAGTTGATCTCTCTCGCCTTGGCAACTTCGCCGTTCAGCGCCGCGCCGCACATCTCATGCATCAGTTTGGGCGCGACGTTGGCGGTCACCGAGATCGAGCCGTGCGCGCCCAGCAGCATCAATGCCAGCGAGCTGGCATCGTCGCCGCTGTAGATCGCAAAATCCCCTTGAGCGCGCTTCAATAAGGCCGCGCGCTGCAACAGATCGCTGCCGCGCTCGATATTGCCGGTCGCGTCCTTGATGCCGACAATATTGGGAATCTGCGCCAGCCGCATCACCGTGTCATTGCTCATGTCGGCAACGGTGCGCCCCGGCACGTTATACAAGATGTGCGGCATGTTCACCGCCTCGGCGATGGCCTTGAAATGCTGATAAAGGCCTTCCTGGGTGGGCTTGTTGTAATAGGGCACCACCGTCAGCGAGGCATCCGCGCCGGCTTTTTTCGAGAACGCAGCCAGTTCGATCGCTTCGGCAGTGGAATTCGCGCCGGTTCCGGCAATGATCGGGATGCGCTTTGCGGCGTGCTTCACCGCCTCCGCGATCAGCAATTCATGCTCTTCCACATTCACGGTGGGTGATTCGCCGGTCGTTCCCACCACCACGATGCCATCAGTGCCCTGTTCGATGTGAAAATCGATCAGCGCGCGAAACGCCGCCAGGTCGAGACTACCGTCCTCTTGCATCGGAGTGACGATTGCAACAATACTGCCCAGAATCATTTGGAATGCCTGCCGAAAATAAAGTCCGCATTCTACCGTAAATTGGCAACGCACCCCAAAGCGTAGCGCGACAAATAGCGCATGACTGTGGAATAATGCCCGAACTATTTAGTTCAGCTACCATCATGTCCGCAACAACCATCGCCACATTGCACCCCGGCGACACCGCCATGATCGTCTCGATCCATGCCGAAGAAGCGCTGCACCTGCGCCTGCTAGCGCTGGGTTTTCGCAATGGCAAACAGGTCGTACTGATACGCAAAGCCAGCTTTTCCGGCCCGCTGCATGTGCGCGTCGGCACAACCGACGTCATGTTGCGCCGCGGCGAGGCGGAGAAGATCAAAGTGCAATTGACATGAAACGGATCGCACTGCTGGGCATGCCCAACACCGGCAAGTCCACGCTGTTCAACCGCATGACCGGCGGCACGGCGCGGGTCGGCAACTGGCCCGGCATCACGGTAGAGCTGCTCAGCGGCAAGATACTGCTCGGCAACGACATGGTGGAGATCATCGACTTGCCCGGCATCTATGACCTGCACGGATTTTCCGACGACGAGCAGGTGGTGCGCCACTTCCTGCACGACAACGTCCCGGACCTCGCGCTGGTGATCCTCAACACCACGCAGATCGAGCGCCAGATGAGCCTGCTGCTGCAACTCAAGCAGCTCGACATCAACCTGGTCGTCATCCTCAACATGGCCGACGAGGCAAAGAAATTCGGCATCAGCGTCGATGCGGCAAAGATGTCCGCACTGCTGGAGATGCCGATCTTTTTGCTCAGCGCGAAATACGGCAGCGGCTATCCCGAGGCCTTGCAAGCGATCATCAGGGCGCTGCGCTATCCCACACCCGGCATGGCGGAGCATCTGCGCAGCCAGCTGGAACAAGACGGGCATATCGAATCGGAGATGGCGCGCGTGCTGAAGCATACCGTGCAGGTTCCCGCGCAGCTGTCGGACAAACTTACCGAAAAGACTGGACAGCGTGATGCTGCATCCGTGGCTGGGTCTGCCGATCTTCTTCGGCGTGATGTATCTGCTGTTCCAGGGCATCTTCATGTTCGGCCAGCCGATACAGAGCGGCATCGCGGCCGCATTCAGCTGGCTGCGCGAGAACGCGCTGGTGCCGCTGCTGGGCGGACTGCCGCAGGTGATGCAGGGCTTCCTGCTGGACGGTGTCTACAACGGCGTCGCGACCGTCGCCGCATTCGTGCCGGTCATCGTGCTGTTCTTTCTGTTCATGGCGATCGTCGAAGACAGCGGCTACCTGTCGCGCGCCGCGTTCCTGATGGACGCATTGATGGCGCGTCTGGGTCTGGACGGGCGCGGCTTCGTGATGCTGCTGATGGGTTTCGGCTGCAACGTGCCCGCGCTGATGGGCACGCGCGTGATGCGCTCGCGCGCGATGCGATTGCTGACGATGCTGGTGATACCGCTATCATTGTGCTCGGCGCGCCTGCAGGTATTCATCTTCTTCACCGCCGCGCTGTTCTCTCACAAGGCCGCGCCTATCGTGCTGTTCAGCCTGTACATGTTCAGCTTCGCAGCCGCGATCGTCACCGCGCTGATCTTCAAGAACCGTTTCAGGAACACCGAACCGTTCGTGCTGGAACTGCCTCCCTACCGCTTCCCCACCGTGCGCCAGATGGTGCTGCGCGGCTGGGTGGAAGTGCGCCACTTCCTGCGCCGCGCCACCAAGTTCATCGTCGCCGGCGTGGTGATGGTGTGGCTGCTCACCAATCTTCCGCCCTCTGCTGTTCCCGCGAGCGCCGACACGTTCGCGGGCTTGATAGGCGGCGCGCTGCATCCGTTCTTCGCGCCGCTCGGCATCAACGAGCAACTCACCATTGCGCTGATCTTCGGCTTCATCGCCAAGGAGATCGTGATCGGCGCGCTGGCCGTGATCTACAGTCTTTCCGGTGATGCGCTCAGCGGCGCGATAGGGCACCAACTGGATTGGGTGCAGGCCTACAGCTTCATGCTGTTCACACTGCTCTACACCCCCTGCCTTGCCACCGTTGCCACGTTGCAAAGCGAATCCAAGCAATTCAAGTTCACCGCGCTGTCGCTGGGCTGGTCGCTGGGGCTGGCATGGCTGGTGAGCTTCGCGTTCTATCAGGGAGCCAGGGCGTTGGGATATTGATATTTCAATGAGCAAACGAAGCGGAGATCCGGTATTTTCTGATTCATCGCTCTATCCCGAAAAAGACGCAATCAATCCCTGCCCGGAATATACCTTCACCCATCCATGCAACCATCGCCATTAATCCGATCGACAGCCCCGTTGCGCGATCGCGGTTTTCTCAAACTTCTGGCCTTCCGCATACAGGCCGTTCTTGCATACCAGATCATGATGGTCGTGGTCGGATGGCACATCTACGAGCTGACGCACGACACGCTCGCGCTCGGTTTGATCGGGCTGGCGGAAGTCATCCCGTATTTTTGCTGCGCGCTGTTCGCCGGTTATGCCGTGGATCATCATTCCCGGCGCATGTTCGGCGTATGGGCCAGCGTCGTCACCAGCCTGAATGCATTGATGCTGGTGGTCGTGACTGCGTTCGTGGCGCCGGACGACCAGTCGCTGTGGATCTATGCAACCATCGCTTCCACTGGGGTGGCCCGCGCCTTCATCGGGCCTTCCTACAATGCACTGTTCGCGCTGGTTTTGCCACGCAACCATTATGCCCGCGCTGCCGGATTTGGCAGTTCGGTATTCCAGTTGGGATTGGTAACGGGGCCCGCATTGGGCGGCGCGCTGGTGGGATGGGCCAGCATGACTGCCGCCTATTCGGTATCCGCGACCCTCGCGCTGAGCGCAGCCATCACCTTGCTGTCATTGCGCATCGACGAGCCGCCACCTGCCAAACCCTCGCCCGTGTTCTCCAGCATCGGAGAAGGCTTGCGGTTTGTATATGGCAATCAGCTTATCCTCGGAGCGCAAGCGCTGGATATGTTCGCGGTATTGTTCGGCGGCGCGGTAGCCATGTTGCCGGCATTCGTACAAGATGTCTTTCATTACGGGCCTGAAGGTCTGGGAATCTTGCGAGCCGCTCCTGCAGTTGGCGCAATTCTCATCGGTATCACGCTCGCAAGATTTCCGTTGAACAAGCATGCGGGAAGATTGTTGCTTGCAGCCGTAGCCGGCTTTGGCATGTGCATCATCTTATTCGCCCTCAGCTCCAACTTCTGGTTTGCAGCGCTATTACTGATGTTGTCCGGCATTTTCGATGGCGTGTCCGTCGTGATGCGCACCACCATCATGCAGTTGGCAACACCGGATGCGATGCGGGGACGCGTTTCCGCGATCAACGGGATCTTTATCGGCTCTTCCAATGAGCTGGGCGCATTTGAATCCGGCGTGGCTGCAAGGCTGATGGGTTTGATCCCGTCAGTGATATTCGGCGGCACCATGACACTGGCGGTGGTCGCAACGACCGCATATTTCGCACCCAAGCTGCGCAAACTGGACCTGCAGCATTTGCATTAGTAAAACGCAGGCTTGGGCGGCAAGCAGGGAATCGCCGGCCCGGCGGACACTTCTGGTGCGACTTGGGTTATGTCATCGGCGCGCTGGGACCGCGGCTGTCGTCACATGTTTCAATGGCTCAGTGAAGCCCGCTTACCGGTTCGTAGCGATCAACCTTTGTCGAACTTCATCACGCCGCCCTTGCAATCCACCTTGATGGTGTCTTTCGCGGAGAACTTTCCTTCCAGGATCAGCTTTGCCAACGGGTTCTCCAGTTGCGACTGGATCGCGCGTTTCAACGGACGTGCGCCGTACACCGGGTCGAAGCCCGCGTTGGCGATCTCTGCCAATGCTGCTTCGCTGATGTCCAGTTTCATTTCCATCGCGGCCAATCGCGTTTCCAGGTATTTCAGCTGGATGCGCGCGATGGACTTGATGTTCTTTTCGTCCAGCGCATGGAACACCACCACCTCGTCGATGCGGTTGATGAACTCGGGCCGGAAATAGGATTTCACTTCGCCCATCACCGCCAGCTTGATCACCTGGTAATCATCGCCCGCCATCTGCTGGATCATCTGCGAGCCGAGGTTGGAGGTCATCACGATCACGGTGTTCTTGAAGTCCACGGTGCGACCCTGGCCGTCGGTCATGCGACCGTCGTCCAGCGCTTGCAGCAGCACATTGAACACGTCCGGGTGCGCCTTCTCGACTTCATCCAGCAGGATGACTGAATAAGGCTTGCGCCGTACCGCTTCGGTCAGACCGCCGCCTTCCTCGTAGCCGACGTAGCCGGGCGGCGCGCCGATCAAGCGCGCGACGGAATGTTTCTCCATGTACTCGCTCATGTCGATGCGGATCAGGTGGTCTTCGGAATCGAACATGAATCCTGCCAAAGCCTTGCACAGCTCGGTCTTGCCCACGCCGGTCGGGCCGAGGAACAGGAATGAACCATAGGGACGGTTCGGGTCTGACAGGCCGGAGCGCGAACGGCGGATCGCATCGGATACCAACTTGACCGCCTCGTCCTGACCGACCACGCGTTCGTGCAGCTTGTCTTCCATGTGCAGCAGCTTGTCGCGTTCGCCCTGCATCATCTTGGAGACCGGGATACCGGTCGCGCGACTCACCACTTCGGCGATCTCTTCCGCGCCGACCTGGGTGCGCAGCAAACGGTTCTTGGGTTTGATCTCTTCGGCTTTTGCGGCTTCCTTCAGCTTGGCCTCGAGCTGCGGCAGCTTGCCGTATTGCAGTTCCGCCACTTTTTCCAGTTTGCCTTCGCGTTGCAGCCTGACGATCTCTGCGCGCACGCGGTCGATCTCTTCCTTGAGATGCGCGGTACCCTGTGCCGCGCCCTTCTCGGCTTTCCATATCTCTTCGAGGTCGGCATATTCGCGTTCCAGCTTTTTGATCTCGTCTTCGATCAGGGAAAGGCGTTTCTGCGACGCCTCGTCCTTTTCCTTCTTCATCGCTTCGCGCTCGATCTTCAACTGGATCAGGCGGCGGTCCAGCTTGTCCATCACTTCGGGCTTGGAATCGATCTCCATCTTGACGCGCGCGGCGGCCTCGTCGATCAAATCGATCGCCTTGTCCGGCAGGAAACGGTCGGTGATATAGCGGTTGGAAAGCTCCGCCGCCGCGACGATGGCCGGGTCGGTGATGTCCACGCCGTGGTGCAGTTCGTAGCGTTCCTGAAGGCCGCGCAGGATCGCGATCGTGGATTCCACGCTCGGCTCTTCGACCAGCACTTTCTGGAAGCGGCGTTCCAGCGCGGCGTCCTTCTCGATGTACTTGCGGTACTCGTCCAGCGTGGTCGCGCCGACGCAATGCAGCTCGCCGCGCGCCAGCGCCGGCTTGAGCATGTTGCCGGCGTCCATCGCGCCTTCGGCCTTGCCCGCACCGACCATGGTGTGCAGCTCGTCGATGAACACGATGGTCTGGCCTTCATCCTGCGCCAGTTCCTTGAGCACAGCTTTCAGGCGTTCCTCGAATTCGCCGCGGTATTTGGCGCCGGCGATCAACATGGCCATGTCCAGCGACAATACCTTCTTGTTCTTCAGCGACTCCGGCACTTCGCCGTTGACGATGCGCTGCGCCAGCCCTTCGACGATCGCGGTCTTGCCCACACCGGGTTCGCCGATCAGTACCGGGTTGTTCTTTGTGCGGCGCTGCAGCACCTGGATCGCGCGGCGGATCTCGTCGTCGCGCCCGATCACCGGGTCAAGCTTGCCCTGGCGGGCGCGCTCGGTCAGGTCGATGGTGTATTTTTTCAGCGCTTCGCGCTGGCCCTCGGCTTCCTGCGAGCCGACTGATTCGCCGCCGCGTACGGTATTGATCGCCTGTTCCAGCGGTGCGCGCGCCACGCCATGCTGCTTGAGCAGCCGCCCGGTCTCGCCCTTGCCATCACAGGCCGCGAGCAGAAACATCTCCGAGGCGATGAACTGGTCGCCGCGTTTCTGCGCGGCCTTGTCGGTGAGATTGAGCAGATTGGACAAATCGCGCCCAACCTGCACTTCTCCGCCGTGGTCTTCAACCTTGGGCAGGCGCTCCACCGCCTCGTTCAGCGAGGCCTTTAATGGTGTGACATTGCCGCCTGCGCGAGCCAGCAACGACGCTGCGCCACTATCCGCATCGTTGAGCAACGCCAACAGCAGATGCTGCGGTTCGATGAACTGGTTATCCGCGCCCACAGCCAAACTCTGTGCATCGGACAGGGCTTGCTGGAACTTTGTGGTAAATTTGTCGAATCGCATGAAGCACTCCTAAATATTGGCAATTGTTCTTGTAATGGAGGGAGTTACGTTCGATTTCAAGTGGTTGAAGTGAAATTGTCAGATGAATATGGCTCTGGTCGATAATCGCCTGTTTATCGTATAATGCCTCCAGCTGATTCAATAATTTCCCTTGTCCAGGATACTTCCCTGTTCTGGATGATAGATTACTATGCTGAGGAGTTCGGACCAGGCTAACAGAACGATCCGAAATTATGAAATATCACAGCCGTTGAGCAGGTTATGCGGCAGTATTAAGAAGAATGCATCATGAAGAACAACATTTTAATAGCCTTGATAGCGAGCACTCTGGGCGCCGCGCTGGTATTTGCCGCCCCGACTGCATGGGCAGGCGATCAAAGATTCAGTCTTTCTTCCGGGATGGACAACGGTTCCAATCAATATGAAACCGGTCCCTGGGTATTCAAACTGACTGTTCCTTCCGGTATTGCAGGTGCAGCAAGTGTGGTTCCCGGTATCGGAGGTATCAGAGCGACCGGCGCTGCAGGAAGCACGGGGTTCGGCTTGGCTGATACCGAAGCCGCAGCCTCGTATAATATCTTTTCTGGCAGCGCATCCAGCCCCGAGATCAATTTGACCGGCAAAGTCAGAGTCAATATGTCGGATCAAAGCAGGGTATTCGGCTTGAGCCAAAATGACTACGCGGCTCAGATGGATGTTTATCAAAACATGGACAAATTCACCGCCAAAGGCTCCCTTGGCTCCAAGGTGCTGGGCAGCCCGACCGGAATTACTCTGAGCCCGCTGCTTTATGGATCCTTCGGGGGTATCTACCAATTCACAGAACAAACCAGCACCGGTGTCGATATGAACTTATCCCAGGAACCTGCTTCCTCGGGATTAATGCAGCAGGAAGTTAGTGCTTATGTAGATTATAAGCTCGACAAGAATTTCAAAGCACGGGGCTTTGTGCTGAGGGGATATTCCAACGGCAATTCGAACAACTTCCTAGGCGGCCAGGTTTATTACGGGTTCTAGCATCCTTTACTAACTCTCCGGGATAGGCCGGCCCGTGTTAATGGGCGCCACTAAAATATTTGGGTTCGCCAAAATCCTGGCCGGGGGAAGTCCGGATTTTTAGAGGTGCCGCGACTCTTAATAACCGGTCAGAGGAATTACCATGCCTGAGTCCGAGCTCGCCCCATTCATCCGCCGCAATGTCACCGACTCGCTTGATGAAGACATTTACACCGGTGACTTAAGCTCTCAACTTTTACCCGCATCACTAATCTCAACCGCGCAAATCAACACCCGGCAACAAGGCGTGTTATGCGGAGCGCAATGGTTCGAAGAATGCTTTCGCGTGCTGGATCCCGACTGTGTAATCAATTGGCTGGCAAAAGACGGGGACCGGATACGCGCAGGGCAAACGCTGTGCAATATTCAAGGACGCGCGCGCGCGCTGCTCAGCGCCGAACGCTGCGCGCTGAACTGGCTGCAAACCCTTTCCGGCACTGCCACGCGCACCAGAAGTTACGTGGATGCGGTAGCCGGCATCAACGTGAAGATCATGGATACGCGCAAGACCCTGCCCGGATTGCGGCAGGCGCAAAAATACGCGGTGCGGGTGGGCGGCGGGCATAACCAGCGTATCGGTTTGTTCGACGGCATCCTGATCAAGGAAAACCACATCGCTGCAGCAGGCGGCATCAGGCCCGTGCTGGAACAAGCTTTCCGCCTCGCCAAACCAGGCATCAGCGTGCAGATAGAAGTTGAAAACCTGGCCCAGCTGGATGAGGCATTGAATGCCGGTGCCAAGCTGATATTGCTCGACAACTTTGATCTGGATGATTTGCGCACCGCTGTGCGCCAAACCGGCAATCGCGCCGAACTGGAAGCATCCGGCGGCATCACCATAGACGGTCTGCGTGAAGTCGCGCTGACCGGGGTTGGTCGCATCTCGATCGGCAGTTTGACCAAAGATTTGCAGACGATCGATCTGTCGATGCGCTTTAATACATAAACAGTCAGACCATGTGCCGGCTATTGGGCATGAACTGCAACACCCCCACAGACATTTGTTTTCCCACCGGATTCCTGAAGCGCGGCAGCAGCAGGGATGTCAATGGAACCCGGCACCTCTTGGATGTTTCATGACGGCCGTGTAATGACTCAGCTTGAGACCCAGTCAAGTCAGTTCAATGCACCGAGCTTGATTTGAACTTCCGTGAATTATTTCAGTCTACTTTTAATAAAACAAATTTAAAGGGGAATATTTATGAGTGAGTCTTTGCACATCGTCTGCCCGCATTGCGATAGCGTAAATCGCGTACCCGCCGCCAAGCGTCACGAGCAATCCACTTGCGGCAAATGCAAAAAGCCCTTGTTCGATGCGCACCCCGTAGAACTGGGCAGCAAGAATTTTAGCCAGCACATCAGCCGCAGCGACATCCCGGTACTGGTGGATTTCTGGGCACCGTGGTGCGGGCCTTGCCGTATGATGGCTCCCTCATTTGCACAGGCTGCAGAGCAACTGGAGCCCGGGATGCGTCTGGCTAAAATAAACACCGAAGATGCCCGTGATCTCGCGTCGCGCTACAACATCCGCAGTATCCCCACCCTTGCGCTGTTCGCGGGCGGGCGCGAGATTGCACGGCAAGCAGGTGCGATGGATACCGGCGGCATCGTGCGCTGGGCGCGCAGCCAGCATGCTTGATTTGCACAGTCACAAATAAGATGGGCAACCGCTGCGCACGGTTGCCCATCTTTATTCGATGATATGTTTTTTTGCTATGAACCTATCATGCAACTGTTGCCATTATTGCCGGTCCTGGTGATCTCCATGCTATCCCCCATGAAACCAGGCGTTTTCGACAACAATTTCAGGATAAGACTATCAGCATAACCAGTATCGCCCTGGAATAAATCCAGCGACTTGTCGCCCATGGTCAATACCACATGGCCATCGTGCACCGTCACATAAAGGCCCGGATCACCCGCTTCAGACTCGTCACCAAACAGCTTTTCCATATCAAACGGGATGCTATCCGGACGCGGTGTACTATTATTGGTAATGGCCGGAGGGATCGCTATGATACGCACCGGTTTGCCGGTATCTCGAGCGATGATGGCGGCTTGTTGCAATGCCACGACAAACGACCCGCCCGGCGAGACCATGACCACTTCACCTGCCCATACAAACACGCCCGCACCATCCAGCGGGTTGCCTTGCGTCGCCCCGGGATTACCTGCCCCGCTCGCACAAGGCCCGTTGCACCACGCATCAAAGCCGGTGCCGCGTATCCCGATCGTGGCAGTTGCCAAATTAAAATGATAATTATCGTGTTTCACCCGGCCGATCAAACCGGTCACCACGCGCACCCCGCCCTTGAGTAATCTCAGCACAGCGTTCTCTTCGGACTTGACCTTATCGTACTTGAATTTCTCAACACGGAATTGCGTGCTTTCCTGCAAACTCACGCGCCCCTCATCGCGAAACGCCACGACTGCATAGGATTTCGCACCGGTCATCAGGGTGTCGCCCTCATAGACCGGCGCACCCAACTGGAGCTTGCGCTCCTTGCCGCTCTCCTCCTTCGCCGACAACTCGCCCTGCGCCAACATCACCCGCCCCACCACGGCAGATATCGCCGGCTTGGGCTTGGCCAGCGGTTTGGCCGTCGCTTCGTCATCCTCGCAATCCTTGGTGGCACACAATCGTGTGGAAAAATCAGTGCCGCGTATACCGATGGTGGCCGTAGCGGCACGCAGTTTGTAAGCGTCGGTATTGCCGCGCTTGCCGATCAAGCCGGTCACCGTTCGAAACCCTCCCCTGAGCAAACGCAGCACAATGTTGTCTTCCTTGGGAGTTTCCTTGCGGTACTGATAGGCTTCGATCCGCAGATTTGAGTTGGGGCGTATCGTCATTTTTGTGCCGTCATTCATTTCCACCTGCGCATAACTGTCCTTGGCAGTGATGAGCATATCGCCTGCAAATACCTCTGACTTGGGTCCGACCACCTTGACCGTTCCATCCACGCGTTGCACCACCAGCGTACCGCTCATATTCCCTACCCTGCCCGCGGCTTCCGGCGCTGCCGCTTGTGCCATAGTCGACATGAAAGCCAACAAAGCTGAAAATAATAAAATGGCGGATTTCATCTTGTACCTCATCGATTTAGGGGGCGCTAAAAGGTTGAATTCATGCTCAGATGAACGCGACTGTCACCCGCCAGCTGCTCCGGGTCGTTGCCGGCTTTCATGATTCTCGCCACAGTCGATGCGCAACGACAATCGCTTGCTGTAATAGGCGCGCAATCCGATCCCTGCGCCGGAGATCGTTGTCTTCGCCGCATTGGCGGAGGAGATCGCTTGACCCGCGTCATAGAACACCAGCGCGCGCATGCTGTAGTCGCCTCTGCCGAAATCAGGTGTATAGCCTTCCAGATTCAGGCGTGCACCCTTGTCCCCGCCTTCGCTGCCCTCGGTAAAACCACGCACCGCATCGGCGCCGCCCAACCGTATCTGCTCACCCAACACCAGCACGTTGCTGCTCCACTGCCCATTCAAGACAGAGCGGAACAGCCAGTCCGCGCCTATCAGGCGCGAGTAGTTCGCGCCATAACGCACCACCCGGTAACGGGGGTCGGGCATGATGGTTGCGCTGGGATCATACGCGGCAAAATCTGCCTCTTTCCCCTTGCTCAATCCCGGCAGGTTGGCCGACAACGAGGCGTTGAAACCCAGATCGCTCCGGGTAAACTTTCCCTGTGCCGCATAAGTGACACTGACCGGCAACACCACGATCTCGTTGTACAACACCGACACCGGCGGATTGGACTGCTCGATTTGCCGGAAATCGCGCCAGTCCAGACCGAACGACAAGCTCGGGTCGAACACGCCCATCCGATCCAGCATGAGGTTGTAACGCGTACTCAGCAACCTGCCGCCGCCCTGAAAATTGGAGAGCCCGCCCACCACTGAATTCACGTTGGAATATCCGGCAAAGAATTCCAGGCTGCTGCTGTTTCGATAGAACGGGATCTTGTAACTGCCGCCCAGTACTTTCACCCGGTCGACATATTGCGGCGAAGTCAGATACTGGATCCCTGCAACATGGTCTGCATTGAAGGCATTGGCATTGCGATAGGAAAGGCCCAGCCGGGCACGGCCGGTTTCCGGTGACCCGGTGTTGTCGAGCGAGACACCCCAGCTGGATGGCTTGCTGTCGGTGACGATCACATTGGCGTCCACCTGATCATCTCTTTCACCACCCTTCAGCACCACGTTCATCTGGCGCGCCGGATTTTCATTGGCGAGCTTCAATTCGCGCGAGATCTGCCTGGTGCGCGGCGCTCTGCCCGGACGCACCGAAGGGATCGCGTTGAGCGCGTTGGCCTCGCTGACAAAATGATTGTCCTTTACCGTCACCTTGCCGAAGCGGCTTTCCACCACGCGAAAACGAACTGTACCCTTTTCCAGTTCCTGTTCCGGCAACAGCACGCGCACTGCAGAATAACCGCGCTTTGCATACGCGGCCTCGACCGCTTCCAGGGCGCGCTGCACATCGGAAAAATCCTTGTTCTTGCCGGCGTAGGGCGCGACCGCGGCATCAAGCTCCGCCTTGCTCAACAGGGTCGCGCCTTCCACTATGTAGTGCTCGATCGTAAAACGCAGCAGCGCCTGATCGGCAGCGGTCGTTGCTGGAACAGCGGGCACGACATCCGCTGCCAGAGCAAAAGTCGACACGCTAGACAGCAGAGATATGAACAGCAACTTATGTCTCATGAATTCCCGGTCTGAAATGACGATGGTTTAGTTGCACATCGGCAGTCCCTGCAAATTGCCGCGATCGCCTGCCGGCAAGTTCGATGCGAGCAATTCCTCCCGTTCCTTCTGTTTCTGGTTGCTGATTTCCACTATTTCATTGATCACGGTAGGAGCCAGGATGGTGAAGTTTGCCCCCACCAGGCTCAGCGTGTAGTTGGTGCTGGCCAAACCCGCCGTCAAACTTGTTGAAACGGTGATAGGATAGTTTCCAACTGTCTCGCCTGCACTGCGGGATAAAGTTACTGGGTTCAAAGTAGTTGCCGCGGTGTCAGACCATTGCAATCCCGATACCGAGTAGGTCAGCGGAGGGTCTGCCGTAGTCAGTATCTTGTTAGTGGAATTCGCTGCAACAGTGAGCAACGCAGACGTGATGGTCAGCGTATTGCCGGTAAAGGCAATGCTATATCCCATCTGGCTAAGCAGCGAACCTTGGGTGATCGTGTAAGTACCGACGTTTTCCCCACCAGCACCAGCGTGTGAAAGGTTGCCATTCAGAGCATCCGCAACCGTATCACTTCCGATAAATCCCGTGGCGGTGTAAGTCAAAACAGAGGAATCGGGAGTCCCGTATGTTTTGGAGATAGCGTTTGCCGTAACTATGAGCGGCGCAGGAACTAACGAATAAAAGAACCCTGTCCCGGTGGTTGGATTGGTCGTTCCAGGAGTCAGACAACCGAGCGCATAAGTGCAGTTGTAACGATGGAAGTTACTGCCCATCCCGTTCAAGGTATCCAGAGTCGGATCGGTCGAATAAACACTGATCTTGCCTGTGGTGGTGATCGGTTTGGTACTGCCGGAGTTGTTGATGAAGTTTCCGCCGGTGGCTGCCACAGTAACCGCACCCGATCCGCCGTGTAAGTAACCGATAGCAACGTTTCCGCTGCCGTAATTGATGAGGCTGATCTGGCTTGCCGTCAGAATCGCTTTGCTGGTATCCAGCACACCTGTTGCCGATGCCTGGGCCGCAGCCGGATCGTTGGCCGAAATGTCGAGTTTGCCTTTGACATTGATCACATCGTTCAAAATGATATTGTTCCCAGCCTGCAATGTCAGGTTGCCGGCACCGGTCGCATTGATCGCGGCACCGGCCAATTGAGTAATATCGTTATACGCCTGCAACACCACGTCCGTGCCCGCATTCAGCGTGCTGGCAATCAAGGCCGCACCTGTGGGAGCATCCACACCAAGGCTGTCTGTAAACAACAATTTCCCGCTCGCCAGCGTAGCGGTAGCGCCGAGCAAATACACTGCGCCATTGCCATTGTTTGCTGCAGCACTGGCTATCAAGACTTTGCCGGGTTGCCCGGTCAATTCAAATGCATTATTACCGAAGTATTCATTCGCTGCGGTTCCCACCAGGCTATTCGCTGCAGAGACTATTCCTACCGTTCCTTTTACTCCATTACCCATAGTGGCGGCACCCGCACCACTTAGTAAGCCATTGCTCCAGGAAGGGCTCATTACCGCATAGTTTCCATTGGCAAGGCTGATCACGTAACCGCTGTTAGTGCAGTCGCAGGAACTCCCCACCAGGTCTCCAAGCGTACTGCCCACCAGACTGTTCGTGGCCGAGATCGCCCCGCCGGAAGTGCCGTCTGCCAGTTTCCCGTTGGCGCCATTCATCCAGGTGACTGAGCCAAAACCGTCGCCATATCCACCTGCACTGCCCCAGCTGTAGTCTGTAACGACAAGGTTGCCATTGCCCTTAAGCTCTGTGATATTGCCTTTACCCTGATTGCTCCCGACATGGTCGTATACAGAGCTGCCGACCAGACTGTTTGCGGCAGATACAACACCTGCTGTGCCAACAGAACCATTTCCCCAGGTCACTGCGCCGAATCCGCCATTCCACGAAGAACTGCTCACCACGTAATTGCCGTTGGTGAGTGCAAAGACGCTATCACCAATATTGTCACCCGTTGTGCTGCCGACCAGGCTGTTCGCCGCAGAGACTGCGCCCACCGTGCCGACTGAACCATTACCCCATGTCACTGCGCCGTATCCGCCATTCCACGCAGAACTGCTCACCACATAGTTGCCGTTGCCGAGGAGCGGCGTGATGCCATACATGCCGACCCAATCGTTCGTCGTCGTACCCACCAGACTATTGGTGGCGACAGACGCCACTGCTTGCACTGCCGGCAATATAGCCATTCGTGCCATTTACCCAGGTAACCGCACCGGCTTGCGACGCAGCGCCGTTGTTCCAATAATAACTATTCACCACATAGTTGCCGTTGCCCAGCGCTGTGATGCCGCCATTACCAACATTATCACTCGCTGTGCTGCCCACCAGACTGTTGGCAGCGGTCACCGCACCTACTGTGCCACCCAAACCATTTCCCCAAGTCACTGCGCCCAGTCCACCACTCCACCCAGCACTATCCACCACATAGTTGCCGTTGCTCAGCGCAGTAACGCCATAGCTGCCGACCGAATCACCCGCTGTGCCACCTACCAGACTGTTCGCCGCAGAAACCGCGCCTGTCGTGCTACCAGATCCATTCGCCCATGTCACTGCACCGAGTCCGCCACTCCAGGAATTACTGCCCACCACATAGTTGCCGTTGGCCAGAATAGTCACGCCGCCATTTCCTACAAAGTCATACGGCGTGCTGCCGACGAGACTGTTGGCGGACGAAACTGCACCTACCGTTCCTGTAATGCCATTGCCCCAGGTCACTGCGCCAACCAGTGGAAACCCCAAGGGGTCGCTCCAGTTAGAACTGATCACCACGTAATTGCTGCCGGGCAGCAACGTCACGGAAGATCCCACTTGGTCACCGCTGCTACTTCCAATCAGGCTGTTGCTTGCCGAGACGGCTCCGGTCGACGCCGTCGCCATCTGTCCCGTCTTCGCCGTTCATCCATGTAACCGCGCCGGCACTATTATTCCAGGCTGAACTTTGCACCAGGTAATTGCCGTTGGCGAGGCCGATAATGCCGCCGAACAAGCCAATCTGGTCGGTAGACGAACTCCCCACCAGACTGTTGGCCGCAGAAACTACGCCCGCTGTGCCGCTGGAGCCATTACCCCATGTCACTGCGCCAAATCCAGCATTCCACGAATAACTGTTCACCACATAGTTGCCGTTGCTAAGTGCAGTGACGCCGCCAATACCAACATGGTCATTCGCCGTGCTGCCGACGAGGCTGTTAGTAGAGGATACTGTTCCCACCGTACCCGTCGTGCCATCGCCCCAGGTCGCTGCTCCTACTTGAAGTTTCCCCGAGGCATCGGTCCAATTAGGACTGCTCACTACATAGTTGCCATTTGCAAGCACAGTAATACCATTGCTGCCCACCGAATCACTTGCGGCGTTCCCCACCAGACTGTTCGCCGCAGAAACTACGCCTGCTGTGCCGCTGAAGCCATTACCCCAGGTCACTGCGCCAAATCCGCCATTCCACGAATAACTTCTCACCACATAGTTGCCATTGGAAAGCGCAGTAACGCCGCCATTACCAATGCCATCACCCGCTATACTGCCCACCAGACTGTTAGCTGCAGAAACCTTGCCGCCACGTCCCGTCACAACTGGCCGGTCGTCCCGTTCATCCACGTTACCGCACCTGCGGTTGCTGCACCGACATTGCTCCAATTCGGACTGCTCACCACAAAATTATTGCTATTGCTGCCGGTCAAAGTTGAAATTCCGCCGCTGCCCACTTGGTCGCCCGCCGTCGAACCCACCAAAGTCGATATCAGCGAACCCACAGGGCTGAAAAGATAAACTGCACCGAAATTCGTTCCAGAAAAACTATCCAAAGGCGAAGCGATCACGATATTGCCATTACCCAGACCGATGTTCGTCGCGCCGCCAAATCCCTCGCCGGCACTAGGGTAAGGATCAATGATTTCCTGATAGGGCAAGCCGGTTCCCGCCACGATGGTGATGTTATTTGGATCGAGCAGCAAGGTGCCGTTCAAACCGTTCGCTGCAGAAAGATCGGTCAATCCGCCATAGCCGAACGAGGTCAGGCCGGAGACTTCCGCATTGCCGCCATTGCCGGATAGCGCTCCGCCCTTCGCGCTGATGTTGCCGGTGAAAAGCATGGACTGATCGGACCACAGCACCACTTGACCGCCATTGCCGGTTTGCAGCGCATCGGCCTTGAGTGTAGTCGCGCTGTTGACCAGCACATTGGTGGCGTTGCCGAGTCCAATCCCTTGTGATGCAAAACCTGTCGCGCCGTGCATCAAGCCGCCGACATGTATCGTTCCTCCGCCGTACGTGCCGCTGGCGTCAAGCTGTGCACCGGCGAGTTTGATTTCATTTCCCGCCATCGTGATGTTGCCGCCGGTCATGCCGGTCGCGCTGTATGATCCCGAGGTGTAGTTGGATACATCGGCGGAAACCAGGATGTCGCCGCCCTGACCCTGGGTGCTGTTGGCAGTGTATTGCGCGGACGCAGTCGAGAGCGCGCGGTTGGCGGCCTGCACGCTGATCTGCCCGCCGGCAGCAGCGCCATCGGTATCGATCGCGGCGCTGGAAAGGATGCTGTCTGCATTCATGCTGACCGAGCCGCCCGCACCTGCGGAGCCTTGTGCCTGGATAACGCCCGTTTGTATCACGACACCCGGTGCATCCGGATCAAGCGAGTGTTCCGCGCTCACTTCCACGCTGCCGCCAGTTGCTCCATTGGCGCTGATCATGCCGCCTGCGTCTGCGCGCTGGCTCGCCTTGAACACGATCTTGCCCCCCTGCATCGTCGCGCTGTCCGCATTGACGATACCGCTGTTGCTGACCACGGTGCCGAACAGGCCGAGGCTGCCGGATGAGGCGATGAGCTGGCCAATGTTGGTAGCATCCCCTGCTGGCGCAGTGATATTGACCCTGAGGTTGGGATCGCTGGTGCTGACCAGGTCCACATTGTATCCGGCAGCCAACAGGATCTCCCCATTGGGCGCGGTGATGATGCCGGTATTCTCGACGTTGGGCGCGATCAGATAGATCTGCCCGTTGTCTTGGGCGGTAATGTTGCCCGCATTGCTGATATTGCCGGCACCAGGCACTTGGGTGTAGTGGTTGTTGCCGGAAAGAAAGTCGGCATCGCTGAGATTGAGCGTGGAAGCGACCAAGCCCGCCACGTCTACAACAGCGCCTGCACCGAACAGGATGCCGTTGGGGTTGACCAGGAACACGCGCCCGTTGGATTGCAGTGTGCCGAGTATATTTGAAGGATCACTGCCGACCACACGATTGAGTACGGTAGATGCTGCGGATTGCTGGGCGAAATTGGTGACCTCGTTCGAGTTTATCGAGAAGCCTTGCCAGTTGATGATGGTGCCGGGGGTATTGGTGACGGTGAGGGTATTGCCTGAAGTTGCGAAGCCGGCACTGCCGTTCACAACGCTTCCACCTACCGGATTGGCTTGCACGGTCTGGGTAAAGACAAACAGGATTGCGGCGCAGAAGGTGGTGATCAGACGAATTTGTCTTTGCTTGCGCGCAGATGATCTGGTGTTCATGTTCGCACCCCCTTACACGAAACTTTTGACGAAATATTACTTAAGAAATCTTGCTTAAATACTTTCCTTTAATACAGATACTTGCTGGCAATTGTGCTCCATATAAAGCCATCAGGTCAAATGGACTGCTCGATTATGAGTTGAAATCTGCTCTCAGCCGAAAATTCGGCCTGTACATGCCGCAGATAATAAAGAGATTCGGGACGTTTTGGCGAGCTGACGCTATGATCTCAATATGTTGTTTTGCGCGCCACCAGATCGATCAATGCAGACATGCCGCTGTGTCCTGCACCTTCACTGACAACTTCGTCATGCTCGCGCAGATGCAGGATTTCCATGTCGCCAAAAGCGTTGCGCAACAGCGCTTGAGTGTACATGTTCTCCGCCAGCGGCGGGCCTCCGGTTTTGTATTCGAGCTGGCGCGGCGTGTAGCCCTGCAATAGCAACAGTCCGCCGGGCTTGAGGCAACGTTTTATCCTGGAAAACAATATCTCGCGCTCATCCGGGCCGGCAAACTGGATGAAGATCGCCGCCACGATATCGAAGCGCTCCGACCCCCAATCCCATTGCAACAGATCAACCACCTCGCGTTCGAGTTTTACGCCTTTTTGTTCAGCCAGCCTGCCCGCCTTCGCCGAGGCAGGGCCGGAGAAATCCACCGAACGTACTTGCAAGCCCCGCTCTGCCAGCCATACGCCATTGCGTCCTTCGCCATCGGCCACTGCGAGGCAGGATGCGCCGGTGTTGAGCAAGTGACGTTGTGTCACCAGAAAGGCATTGGGCTCAGTGCCAAAAAAATATTCTTCCGTCGCGTAGCGCTCGTCCCAAATACTGCTGTTCATAAACCGTTCTCCTGAACTTTCTGACATTGAAACTGGTCAACTTGGTTGCTACCCCGGACATGGGCAAGCTGAAACAGTGATCGCCCAAGCCGTATCAAACGCTACCGGCAGCATGCCGCACCCAAAGTATCATTGCAGCGCCCTGGCAAATTCCGGCCGGGTCCGGATGATCAAAATTTCATGTTAACCTTTTCACGCAACGAACCAATGAAACAACCGGTGGTTATGAAAAAAACCCTGATCTCCGTCCTCGCCATTGCTCTGCTCATAAGCGGTTGCAGCACAGTCAGCCTGTTCTACCGCAACGCCGATTGGTATTTGCAACACAAAATCGGCAGCTACACTTCCTTCAATGCCCAGCAGAATGAATTGATCCGCAAGGATGTCTCCGATTATATGGCCTGGCATCGGAAATACGCGCTGCCAGAATACATCATCTTTCTGCAAAACCTGAATGGAACCGCTCAATATCGAGGACAGTTGAGTACGGAAACCGTCGCTCAGTTGCGGGGGCAGTTGATGAATTTGTACAAGAAAACCATGGCGCCGGCGATCCGTCCCGCCGCAAAAATATTAAGCATGCTGGATAACCGGCAAATACAGGAACTGGAAAGAAATCTTGCCGAGGAAAACCAAAAGCAGAAAAATGAAGAGCTCGAACAAAGCCGCGACGAATATCTCGACAAACGCGCCGACAAGACTGTCTCATTTCTGGAATGGCTGGCAGGAAACCTGAGTGCCGAACAGAAACAAAAGGTCAGGGATATGAGCCGCCACTTGCCCGCTGTCGGGGATATTTACCTCCAGTATCGTGTAGCCAATCAAAACAGGTTGATCGCACTTTTGAACGGCCATGCGGGCGAAGAAAAGATCGCCGCATTCCTGTCGTCCTGGATATTCACTCCCGAAGCGACAAGGTTGCCGCAGCAACAACTTGCCATTGAGTCATTTGAGCGGGCCTCGGATGAAATGATCGCCCAGGTCCTTGGGCTGCTGACGGTTACCCAAAGGGAACATATACATCAGAGGATATCGTCTTTGATCGATGACATGCGTGCAGCGAGTGTTACATTGCCAGATTCCAAGCAATGATTTTGCGTGCCGGAAAAATTCTGAAAGCATTCTCCGCGATGTTTGCTGCCGCCGGATTTTGTCTTGCTGACTTCCTGCGCACTGGCTGAAGATACTGCGGCGCAACCGGTAACTGCGGCGGAGTACCCGGCTTTGCCGCTATGGGAAGCGGGGCTGTTCGGCTTCGGATACACTCAACCAGCCTATCCCGGCGCGGAAGACCGCACGAGCGTGTTACTGGGCCTGCCCTATGTGATCTACCGCGGGAAGTACCTGCGCGCCGAGCGTGGCAGCGTGGGTGTGCGCGCGCTGATGACTCCACGCATCGAAATGGATGTGGGTTTTGGCGCATCTCTGGGGTCGCATTCATCAGACGTCGGGGTCCGGCGCGGCATGGCTAATCTGGGCACGATGATCGAGTTTGGCCCCCGGCTTAAAATATTCCTCGGTGATGTCTCATCCGGACAACGCGATACGCGTTTGCAATTTCCGTTGCGCGAAGTGATCGATGTCAGCAACGGGTTTCGCTCCAAAGGTGTCGCTTTCGAACCGCAATGGGTTACCGACAAGCGCCTGCCTGACCGCTGGTCCGTCTCCATCGATCTCGGCGCGTTGTTCGGCGACAAGGAATTGAACGACACCTACTACGGGGTGACACCCGCCGAGGCAACGCCGACCCGCCCGAGTTACACCGCCAAGAGCGGACTGATCGCGCTGCGTGCGGGACTGTTCGCATCACACCCGCTCTCTTCCGATGTACGGTTGTTTTGCACATTGCGGATCGAATCACTGGCCGGCGCAGCCAACGCAGACAGTCCGCTGGTCCGGCGCAATACAGGATGGTCTGCGGGTATCGGGCTCGCATGGACACTGTCACGCTCGGAGCGAATCGGCAATGACTAAGTATCGTGGATAATCTGTAATCGTATTGACGTCCAGTAATCACGCATGCGTCCGATTTTGTATCTTCATGGGGCCGAATTCATCGGCATCATCATGTATTGCCATTCATACCGCTGGAATTTTATACACGAGTAATTTACTATGCTTGTATAAATAATATTTTCTGACGCAAGTCCCCGAGGTCCCCTTGCCGCATCGCCGCAAAAATTATTTCGCACTGATAAGTGCACTGCGCAGCCTATTGCCGCCGGAATCCGTGCTGGTCGATGCGGAGGACCTGCATCCGTTCGAATGCGACGGGCTGTCGGTCTATCGGCAATTGCCGATGGTCGTGGTACTGCCGGATACCATAGAACAGGTGCAAAGCATCATGCGCCTTTGTCATGAACTGCAGGTGCCGGTAGTTGCGCGCGGAGCAGGCACCGGGCTGTCCGGCGGCGCATTGCCACTGGCGGATGGCGTGCTGCTGAGCCTGGCAAAATTCAAGGACATCCTGAACATCGATGCGCTTAATGCGATGGCGACCGTGCAGCCGGGTGTGCGCAATTTGGCGATATCCGAAGCGGCTGCAGCCTATGGGATGTATTACGCGCCCGATCCCTCGTCGCAGATCGCCTGCACCATAGGCGGCAACGTCGCGGAAAATTCCGGCGGCGTGCATTGCCTGAAATACGGCCTGACGGTGCACAACATCCTGATGCTGAAAGTGGTCACGATGGAGGGCGAACTGCTCACCCTAGGCGCTGAGACGCTCGATTCCCCAGGCTATGACCTGCTGGCGCTGATGACCGGCTCGGAAGGCATGCTCGGCATCATCGTCGAAGTCACCGTCAAGTTGTTGGCCAAACCGGAACGTGCCCAGGTCGTGCTTGCGGCCTTTGACGATGTCGGCAAGGCGGGCGAAGCGGTCGGTGCGATCATCGCGGCCGGCATCATCCCAGCCGGACTGGAAATGATGGACAAGCTGGTCATCCGGGCAGCCGAGGATTTTGTGCATGCAGGCTATCCGCTCGATGCCGAGGCGATATTGCTGTGTGAACTGGACGGCACGCACGCCGAAGTGTCCGAGTACATCATGGCGGTGCGCAAGATATTGACCGGCAGCGGCGCAACCGAAGTGCGCACCGCGGTGGACGAGGCGGAACGGCAACTGTTCTGGAAAGGACGCAAATCGGCCTTCCCCGCCGTGGGGCGCATCATGCCGGATTATTACTGCATGGACGGCACGATACCCCGCCACCAGTTGCCGCATGTGCTGCGCCGCATCAGCGAGATGTCCGAACAATACGGATTGGCGGTCGCCAATGTTTTCCACGCCGGTGACGGCAACCTGCATCCGCTGATCCTGTTCGATGCCAACAAGCAAGGCGAACTGGAACGCACCGAGGAATTGGGCCGCAGCATCCTGCAGCTGTGCGTGGAAGTCGGCGGCACCATCACTGGCGAGCACGGCGTCGGCATCGAAAAGATCGACCAGATGTGCGTCCAGTTCCGCAGCGCCGAATTGAGCCAGTTCCATGCCGTCAAGGAAGCGTTCGATCCGTCCGGCCTGCTCAATCCCGGCAAGGCCGTTCCGACATTGCATCGCTGCGCCGAATTCGGCGCCATGCATGTGCATCACGGCCAGCTTCCGCACCCCGAACTGGAGCGCTTCTGATGTGGGCATCTCTAAAAATTAAAATTTCGTCGCAATTTTTTGCTCACGCCTTGTCTTGCTTAGAACTTCGAATTTTTAGAGACACCCATGTATGAGTCGGATATCAGCGCTCCACTGCAGCAGCAGGTGCTGGATGCGCTGCAGGATGCGACGCCGCTGGACATCGCCGGCGGCGGCAGCAAATCTTTTCTGGGCCGCACCACCAAAGCGCTGCAGATCGATGTCACCACGCATCGCGGCATCGTTGATTACGATCCGCGCGAACTGGTGCTGACGGCACGCAGCGGCACCACCCTGGATGCGATCGAAGCCGCGCTGTCCGAATCCGGACAGATGCTGGCATTCGAACCGCCGCATTTCGGCAGCGGCGCGACGCTGGGCGGAACGATCGCCTGCGGATTGTCCGGACCGCGCCGCCCCTATAGCGGTTCGGCGCGCGATTTCGTTCTGGGTTGCAAACTGTTGAACGGCCGCGGCGAGATCCTGAGCTTCGGCGGACAGGTGATGAAGAACGTCGCGGGCTACGATATCTCGCGCCTGATGGCCGGCGCCTATGGCACGCTGGGCATCCTGCTCGAGGTCAGCCTGAAGGTGCTGCCGCGTCCTCCCGCCAGCATCACCCTGGCGAGCGTTTGCAGTCCGGCGGAAGCCCTGGCAAGCATGAGCGCGCTGTTGAGCAAGCCCTGTCCGGTGGACGGAGCGTGCTATCACGGGGACCGCTGTTACGTGCGTATCTCCGGCAGCGCGCAAGCGGTCAAGGAAGCGCGCAGCAAAATACCCGGCGATGTCGTGGATGACGCGGAGAATTTCTGGTATGCGCTGCGCGAACATCAATTGCCCTTCTTCCAGAAAAGCGGCACGCTGTACCGCATCATGGTCAAACCCGCGACACCGATGCTGCCCATCGAAGGTTCCTGGCTGCTGGACTGGGGCGGGGCGCAACGCTGGCTGTACAGCAATGTAGATACCGCAGCGATACGTCATCGCGTCGGACTGGAAGGCGGTCATGTCACCCTATTCCGCAGCGTTGATAACGGGGAAGAAAGGTTCCAACCCATGCCCGCGCCCATGTTCGCGATACACCGGCGCCTCAAGGCCAGCTTCGACCCGAAGAACATCTTCAATCGCGGCCGGCTTTACGCCAATTTATAGCGTGCAAACTTTCATTACTGCCAATTCGCTTGGTCAACCCGAAGTCGCGGAAGCCGACGCTATTCTGCGCAGTTGCGTGCACTGCGGATTCTGCAACGCGACCTGCCCCACCTATCAACTGCTGGGTTCTGAACTGGATGGCCCGCGCGGACGGATCTATCTGATCAAGGAGATGCTGGAGACCGGACAGGCCGGCGACAAGACGCGTTTGCATCTGGATCGCTGCCTGACCTGCCGCTCCTGCGAGACCACCTGCCCTTCGGGCGTGCGCTATGGACGCCTGATCGACATCGGACGCGGGATGGTCGAAGGACTTGCGCCGCGTTCCCTTTACCAGATCTTGTTGCGCAAGACCATGCTCGCAGTCATCCCCTACACGGCTCGCATGTCCGTTGCGCTGGCACTGGCGCGTGCGTTTCGCCCGCTGTTGCCGCAACAGCTGCAGAGCAAGATACCGTCCAGGCAGACCGCATCGATCACACCGGCAACCTCGCACAACCGGCGCATGCTGGTGCTGGAAGGTTGCGTCCAGCCGCTGAGTACGCCGAACACCAATGCAGCCGCGGCGCGCGTGCTCGACCGGCTCGGCATATCGCTGATCAGCGCGCCGGGCGCGGGCTGCTGCGGAGCGCTGAACCAGCATCTGTCGGACAGCGAAGGAGCGCGTGCCATGATGCGCCGCAACATCGATGCATGGTGGCCGCACGTGGCTAACGGGGCAGAGGCCATCGTGATGACCGCCAGCGGCTGCGGTTTGATGGTCAAGGAATACGGTGCGGCGCTCAAGGATGATGCAGCGTATGCTGACAAGGCCGCGCGCATCAGCGCATTGACGCGCGACCTGGGAGAGATACTGCAGAACGAGGACTTGAGTGCGATCGAAGATATCGGTCACGGTATACGCGTGGCCTATCAGTCGTCCTGCACTTTGCAGCACGGCCAGAAACGGGGCGGAATGGTGGAAGCGATATTGCGACGCTGCGGCTATGAACTCACGCCTGTCGCTGATGCCCACCTGTGCTGCGGCGCTGCGGGCACTTATACCCTGATGCAAGCCGGGCTTTCTCGGCAACTGCTGAACAATAAGCTTGCCGAGCTGGATAAAGGCAAACCCGAGGTCATCGCCACCGCCAATGTCGGTTGCCAGATGCATCTGGCCAGCGCGAGCGGTGTGCCGGTAAGGCACTGGATAGAGTTGCTGGACAGAAACTAAACATGGGTAACCCGCTATCCCCGCACTCTTGCAGGGAGGGGAACTTGATTTGAATTTATAGTTGTTCACTGGAATCAAGTATTATTATTTATTTAATCGAGAGGAAATAGCATGGCAATAACACCGTTCCACCCGCCGCAACGCATTTTGATGGGACCGGGCCCTTCCGATGTCAGCCCGCGCGTACTCGAAGCTTTGTCGCGCCCAACCATCGGCCATCTCGATCCGGTGTTCGTCTCCTTCATGGACGAGTTGAAAATGCTGCTGAAATTCGCTTTCCAGACCGATAATGAATTGACCATGCCGGTTTCCGCACCGGGTTCCGCCGGGATGGAAAGCTGCTTCGTCAACCTGGTCGAGCCGGGAGACAAGGTCATCGTATGCCAGAACGGCGTGTTCGGCGGACGCATGAAAGAGAACGTCGAGCGCATCGGTGGCATCGCGGTGATGGTTCAGGATGATTGGGGTCGCGCAGTCGATCCACAAAAACTCGAGGACGCGCTCAAGGCCAATCCGGATGCCAAGGTCGTCGCCTTCGTCCACGCGGAAACTTCCACCGGCGCACAATCAGATGCGAATACACTGGTCGAGATCGCGCACAAACACGACTGCCTGACTATCGTCGACGCGATCACTTCGCTGGGCGGCACACCGCTCAAGGTGGACGAATGGAAGATCGACGCCATCTATTCGGGCACGCAGAAATGCCTGTCGTGCACGCCCGGCCTCGCGCCGGTCAGCTTCAGTGCTAATGCGCAGGAAAAGATCAAGAACCGCAAGACCCGGGTGCAGAGCTGGTTCATGGATCTGAATCTGGTGATGGGCTACTGGGGCGGCGCGGTCAAGCGAGCGTACCATCACACCGCGCCGATCAACGCGCTGTACGGCTTGCATGAGGCGCTGGTGATGCTGCAGGAAGAAGGCCTGCATAACGCCTGGGCACGTCATCATACGAATCATCTCGCGTTGCGCGCGGGGCTTGAGGCGATGGGCCTGAAGTTCGTGGTACCGGAGGCGGAACGCCTGCCGCAACTGAATGCGATCGCAGTGCCGGAAGGCGTGGACGAGGCGGCGGTGCGAGCCATCCTGTTGTCCGACTACGGCCTTGAGATCGGCGCAGGCCTGGGCGCGATGGCCGGCAAGGTATGGCGCATCGGCCTGATGGGCTACTCCAGCAACCCGCGCAACGTGCGCTTTTGCCTCAACGCACTGGACGATGTCCTGGTCCGCTTGAAGGCGCCGATCAAGCACGGTGTCGCGGTGGATGCGGCAAACAAAAAACTGGCTGATTGATCAATGCAGATATGAGTGACAAACATCCGCTAAATGAACCGGCGGAACATCGTGGCCGTCTGGTTTCGACAGATCGCGGCCATATGCCATGTTCCGCCGATATCAAATTGCTGCCGGTCATTCTGTCATGCGGAATAAAATTATTTTCTTCAAAAATAATTAGAAAATATCATTGACAAACCAAAATAATTCACTAACCAAGGAAATATGGGGCTTTGCGGCATGTGGCCCTGTGAATAAACCATTAACTTACGACAAGTCATTGAATATATATGTTATTATCAATTATCAAAAAACAGGCAAAGTAACGGAAATCCTTGTTATTCGCCGTATTAGGACACTTGTTTTCGGAGTCATCCACAAAGTTATCAACAGGTTTTGTGGATAATAAATAATACTCTTTATTAAATGACATGTTAGAAGAATTACTCACCTGCCACAAAGCAGATGGTCAGAATTCAAGCTGTGTTTCCTGGATTAGAGTCTAGCTATTACCCTTGCGGCAATAACAATAAACGAACCGCTGAATTTCCCCGGACGGAGTGTGGTGCGCTTCCTTTTCATGCTCGACCAGCAGGAAGGAATCTCCAAACTCGTCATGCAGGGTTTCAGGTTTATATCGCATCACAGGCAACCCACTGCATTTTTCCGGCCCATTTTCGGCGAAAGTGGCAACGATCACGTGCCCGCCCGGCTTCACGGATTTCATTACCCGTTCTACATAAGCACGCCGATCAGCCGGATCGGTCAAAAAGTGGAATACTGCCCGATCATGCCAAATGTCGAATCTGTGAACCGGAAAATCTGCGCGGGTGATGTCGCCTTCCATCCAATGGATGTCGTCTGCATGTTTTCCAATACGCTGCTTTGCAACAGCAATTGCGGTCGATGACAGATCAAGCACGGTCAGGTCGGTATAGCCTTCGGCTACAAGGTCATCCACAAGCGTGGAAGCACCGCCTCCGACATCAATGATGGCTGCATCTTTACCGAGTCCAGTGTTGTGGATCAGCCGAAGGGATAGATCAGCATGCTCCTGGAACCAGCTGACCGAGTCGGAGGTCCTGGTTTTATACACTCGCTCCCAGTGTTGCTTGCGATCCATTGCGAAATTCTCCACATAGGCTTTGCTTAAATTTCAACTACCGACACTGATAATACCAAGTTATCTTATCCTGTCTGTGAATGGCTGCGCGTGGCACAAAGCAGAACTCCAATCATCGTAATTGGCTTCCTGATAGCGGTCCGCGGATCTTTGCGGTCACTTGTTACAAGCGTCAAAGCATTGCTCTTTGGTGCGATCAGTGTATTGCCTGCACTTCGAAAAGCATTGGTCAAACGAATTTGTGGTCGGAGCAGCTTGCACAGGTGACTTTGCAGGTGGCTCATTCACGACATTAGTTTGCGGAACAACATGGCTGTGTTGCGCTTCAGGGTCGGATGTGTCAACAAAACCCAGCGTATCAAAGCAAAGGTTAAGCCTTCTTGTCAAATCAACGATAACTTTTCCCCCCAGCTTTTCCAATACCTCGGGACGATGATTGTGTTTCATATCATCGCTCACGTCATAATCATCAGGTTGCAGGGTTTCGACTTTATCAAGTTTGGCAGGTACTTCACCAACAGCCATTACTTCGCCATTCTTACCAACAACTACAACGCGCAGATTTGCGCCAATCACCAATCGCGAGTCTCCGTGGAGACTGTTGTTCTTGAGCAATACATTGAGTCCCTCGCGCAAATAACCTTTCTCGGCAACCGGTTGCACGATATCTTCCTTGTCTGCGTCCGCCCTTACAACAAATATCGCATCAAGATCATTTTTGCGTGCCAAATCGGCAAACGCTCTCTTTACACGAGTGTCATCAAAACCAGTTTCCGACTTCACTTTGGCCAGCAGGGCAGTTCGGTCATACTCGACAGTCTTTACGATCCAGTTCGGTTGGGACTTTTCGATCCTTTGCCGGGACACGGAAAGGATGCTGCCGGTCACCTTGCTGCCCATATCAAACTCTGTGTATGCACTGGAAAATGAAATTATCCCGATCTTGTCAAAATTAACGCTTTCCGGTACGAGCGAAACAATAGCGATGTTCTTGATTTCGTTTTTGCTCGCCTCGGTTAATTGTTGCGGTGCAGTGGCGCAACCGGACAACAGGAGGGAAATTGCCAATATGCGGATAAACGGGTTTGATCCAGGTCTCATGATTAGTATTCCGATTCAATATAACTCGTCGTGTCATTGTACTATCAACGAGCATCTGTTTAGAAAAATTAAGGGCGGTCAGTCGATTTTCCCCGGAAGCGGAGATCCCATTTCCATTTAACCGGCCTACAACAAAATGCATAGCCATGGCTTGCGGATAGATCAAGCGTTCCCTCAGTGCGAAGCACGCCCGCGGAAATAGATCCAACCATAAAGTGCTATATTGACGGCGAGAACCACGGCAGCAATCAAAAACTGGATTTCTCTGGTGAGGCCGGCAGGATAAATGATCGCCAGCAAATAGTGCTCGATGAAGCTTTCGGTATAGCCAGACAGGCCTGCCTTGATACGAAGATAGTTCTCCAGGTACGTGAGGGGACAAATGCGGCCTGTGAGTTCAACGAAAAATCCCCATGTGGCTGCCGGAAGATGAACCAGGATGATCCAGCGCCACCGCGCCGCGATTGCGGCTCCCAACAGTGCAAACAAGATGAACGCCAGATGGATCAGCAGAACAGCTTCGGCGGCCAGTCGGAAGAGCATGATTACGCCCGGTCGATGTGATGCCTGGCCAGGTTCAGGAATATGTTCTTCATGGGCACATCGTGCCACCACTCAAATGGAATGACAACCTCGGCCGGCAGTCATTTCGATAACGTCAATCGAACCACAAGTTACTGGGCAGATGCCGCCTTGCCGCACCCTGCCCGCCAAATCCTCATGCCGCTAGATTCGTGCTGCTTTCAAAAGAGCCAATTGCCGCCGAACCGGTAGCAGTTCTTGCCGCTGGATTTGGCCGTATACATTGCGTCATCGGCGACATTTACCAACTGCGCTGCCGTTTCTCCGTTTTCGGGGTAGAAGGCGATGCCGATGCTGGCACTTACCGAGCAAATTTTTCCATTCAGGTCGAACTGATTCGCGAGATTTGCGACAATTTTTTTTGCCACGCGCTCGACGCTGTTCTGCGTTCTTGCATTGCTGATGATCACCGTAAACTCGTCGCCGCCCATACGCGCTACCGTATCCGAATTGCGTACGCACGCCGTGATTCTTTTGGCTGCTTCGCGCAATAGCGCATCGCCGGCATCGTGGCCAAGCGTGTCATTGACGATCTTGAAGTCGTCGAGATCGATATACAGGACGGCGAACGACGCTTTGTCCCTGCTTGCCCTTGTCATCGCCTGGTTAAGGCGATCGTAGAACAGGATGCGGTTGGGAAGTGCTGTCAGTGTGTCGTGCTGGGCGAGCTTGAGTATCTGTTCATTGGTTTGCTTGAGGCGCGTTATCACCTTCCAGAGGAACCGTGCCTGGAAGCCGCCGATGACGTTCGACTCACCCAATTGAGCCTCGGCATAGGAGGTGACATTGTCATCATCCGTGAGGTTGAAAGCGAGGCATGGGCGGCTTGCCTCGATAGCTTTGGCCAGATCGGTAAAATACCGGATACCCTTTTTCGCGGCGATTGCCAGTGCCGGAGCCTGGGGGTCGATATCGATGATGCCGACAATTTCAATCAGCGGGTCGTCGACAAAAAGATCGAGCATTGCCGTGCCACCGCGGCCCGCTCCGATTACAAGTACCCTTTGTTTGCTTTGGGATTCTACTGTCATTACTTATCTGGTAATAATTGCGATTCCCCGGGCTTTTATTCTTCCGGCGGGCAGGTTTCATGCTACCAGAATTTCACCCCGGGAACGATGAACCAGTATGCTTGAGGACAGTGTTGAGGGTCTCTTTCCGGTCAAACCGGCCGTTTGCAAATATCTGCTTGCGACCGGTTTCAGATAACCGGTTTTCCTCCAAAATGTCCATACAACGATGTGGTTCAGGACAAATCCTCCCGCAGCAGCGGGCTCTGCAGAAGACTTTGGATAAATTGGGGACTAGAGGAAAAGTACTGCAGGTATGACAGCTGCGGCAAACACCAGTACCAGCCACTCAAGATTGTGTCGCCCGAGAAAACCGGTGTAGTGCAGGATTATCGTGGTGATGGCGGCCAAATAAAAAATTGCTAATAGCATGTGATTCCCCTTTCCTTGTTGCGTCAATGATATTGCCGGCCAGAGATTCCTAATTCTTTGATGATTATATCCATTGCTGCATCGTATGCAATATACGTCGTATTGATCGGCCAAATTGGAAGTTAATTATTCACGCAATATGAAAATGAATAACAGTTGTAGTCGGATGTCAGCATAATTTTTCCTCGCACCTGCCCTTCAAAGTTACGGAATATGGTTCGGCTTCAAGCGCATGCGATATTTAACACGCTATTCAGGATACCTTATTAACCGGAACTGATACATTAATTTTTGGTGGCTTTTGGCACGTGTTTTTTTGCCGGGGCTGGGCGTTTTGGGGTCGAAGGTGCAGTCGCTGCCTTTTCCGCTGCTGACCTGGCTGCGATCATTTTGGTCACAACGTCACCGCTGGCGGCTGCAAAATCCAAAGCGATGGAAGGGGCAGTGTAAGGTCCGGTCGCGCGAATCGGCACGGTGACTCCCTTCAACTCGGCCAAATCTCCAGCGCTGCGCCGCTTCAGCGACGCTGCGACAGTGGCGGCAAGTTTATAATCGATATTGCCGGAATCCGGAGAAAAGTCGCCTTCGCCGGAGATTCGCAACAGCGGTGATCTCATGTCGAAACTGTTGCCGCGGCTGCTGCCGTCCTTGATATTGAACGCGGCTTTCAATTCGGAAAACCCGGTACTTTCGCTGAACCGGTATTCATGAACACGCGCCCCGCTTCTGGCTCCCAGCTCATCCTTGCCATCGATCAGCGCCGTGCGCAGATCGATGCCCGCCAGTGAACCACGCGTCAAGGCGAGCGAGACGTTGCCGTTAAGCGACTTGCGCAATGCGCCGATGCTGCTGCCTTCTGCGCTGATGTCCAGGGCAAGGTCGCCCTTGCCAGTGAGCTTGCCTGCGCCAGCCGTGCCTTCAAGCAACGCATCCGCCTGAAAGCCCCTCAGTTTCTGTCTGACCGTGATCTGCGGCGTTCTCTGCGCTGCCACGCTGATGCTGCCCGCCAAATTGCCGCCATATAACCTGGCTGCAAGCGGATCTATCGTGAGCGAGGATTGCTCGATCTTGATCTCTGCCGACAACTTGCTGCCTTCCAGGCCCGCAATCTTGAACTCGCCGGCATGCAGACTGCCGCGCAAATTCGTAACCTTGAATCCCGAAAGATCGATCCGTGTGGCATCGTTTTGATAGCGCTTGATCCATTCGTCAGAGATGTAACGATCCAGAGGAAGGCGGTTGATACTGAGGTCGAACGTGTAAGCGGGATGGCTGAAATCCATCAACGCCATCTTGCCGGTGATTTTGCTATCGTCGATTTTTGCATTCAGATCGAGTTTCGCATTCCGTTCGGCAAGGTCAGCCTGCAATCTGCCGGTCACTTTAGCGGACAGCTCGGCCGCAAGCATCGGATGCCTGGCGGAAATGTCCATGGAAATGGCATTCAGCAGCAATTTGCGCGTGGTGTCGAAGTCGACACTGATGGGGCTGGACAGTTTGCCCTGAAGCGTGCCTGTGTTGCTATTGAAATCGAAATCGGCGTCCAACTGCTTCGCGTTGAATACCTTGTTGGCCAGCTCGAAAGCCGGCATCTTCACCGCCGTAGTCCATTTCTCGTCGAACTGCGACAGCGTGGTATCCAGTGCGAGCTCGCTGCCGCTCAATATGTTTTTGGAGTATTGCAACTTGGGAATACCAAGACTGGTCTCGATGCTGCGCTGCCCGAAATTGCCCTTTGCCGAAACAGCGATGTTTTCGACCGACAGCAAATCCTGCGCCGGATGATCATCCAGATCCCCATTGAATTTCATGTCAAGATTGCTGAACCCGGCTGCCGTGCCTTTCAACGTACCTTCGATGCCGGCAAATTCATAGCGCCCCTCCTTGCGGTCAAAGAACATCCGGCTTTTAAATTCGATATTGGAGTCGCTGTGCGCCACTTCGGAACTGAGATGAAAGCTCGCCTTCAGATTGCTCGGCACCGTATCGACGAGGCTGCCGGTTTCGACCTGCAAATTCTGCAGTGCAACACGCTGCCATTTCATCTCGTCCTGCCAGTTGAGGGATGAATTGGTGATGCGCATGTTGTCAATATCGAACTTCACCGGTGCCAAACTTGCATCGCGGATCAACAGATCGTCATAATTGGCGGTGCCATCCTTGAAGCGGATCAGGTTGATGCGCGCGCCGTCTATTTCCACATGGTCGAAAACAAACTGCATGCGCAGCAACGGCAACCAGGCGATATAGAGCCGGGCATCATTGACGGTAGCGAATTCCCGGGCGCTGTTGCGCTGGCTTAGCGTCATCTTTCCGGTGTCGAGGCCCAGTTTGGGGAAAAAGGTCACCTTGATGTCACCCTGCAATACCAGATCGCGCTGGGTGTGCTGTTTGACATACTCGACGATCTCGGTCTTGAAATTATTTGCATTGAACGAAAGGATGAACACGCCGACGACGATGGCAAGCACCAACAGGATGACCAGCACCCCGCCTATCGCATAGCGGTAATGCTGCTTGGCGAGCGGTTCGGCAAATGGCAGTCTGATGCCGATTAACGCGACAAACAGGCCGATGACGCCATACAGACCGAGCAGCGCGTTCTTGATTGCTTTCATGCGTAGTTCCTTGCGGATTCATCCGCAAACGATGTGGTGCGGATTGTAACCTCGCAAAGTATCGCAGTGGTATTCAGCTGCATCCTCCTGTAAATAGATTTTTCAAGTCAGGCGTGAATTCGGTTTGTGCTGCTCAGGGCGCAGGTGCGGCCCGAGCAACTCGTCCGCAGCGTCGGCATCCACAGGATTGCCGGAAGCATCCTCCAACGGCTGTTCGAAGTCGTTCCAGCCGCGCATGCCGGTCTTGAGCGAGACCACGCCGGCATATCCCATCTGCAGCATGATGTCCGCAGCCAGGACTGAACGGTATCCGGAACGGCAGATCACCACGATATCCAGTTCACGACCTGCGGCCAGCATCGGCACGGTTTCGTCGAAATCCCATTCGCAGGATTGTTCCAGTACGCCGCGCGGAACGTTGATCGCACCGGGTATGTGCAGCGCGGCGAACTCTGCCGGCTCGCGCACGTCGAGCAGCACGAGCTCGCGCCCCTCGGCAAGCTGCCTGCTCAAGTCCCAGGGCATGATCTCCTTTACACGCGTGAGTGCGTCGGCAACAAGGTCGGCATAGCGTTTCATTCAGTTTTACCCGAGCTCAAACACTGCGATCGACTCCACATGAGAAGTGTGCGGAAACATGTTCATCACCCCCGCTGCCTTGAGCGTAAAGCCGTGAATCTGAACCAGTACCTGCGCATCCCGTGCCAGCGTAGCCGGGTTGCAGGACACGTAAACGATACGGCGCGGGGCGTTTTCACCCCCAATGGACTTGGCCAGCTCGATCGCACCGTCGCGCGGCGGGTCGATCAGCAGCTTGTCGAATCGCCCCAGTTTGAAGAAAGCCTCTTCCGTGATGCCAAACAGATTCATGGCGGCAAATTTGGCGTTGTCTGCCAAGCCGTTGGTGACTGCATTCCGTTTGGCACGCTCCACCAGAGCGGCACTGCCTTCGATGCCCAGCACCTGGGCACCGCTGCGCGCGATGGGCAGCGTGAAGTTGCCCAGCCCGCAGAATAAATCGGCGATGCGATCTCCCGGCTGCGGGTCGAGCAGACGCATGGCGCGGCTGATCATCACTCGATTCAGCGCGCTGTTCACCTGGGTGAATTCGCTCGGAGCGAACGGCATCGTGATACCGAATTCCGGCAGGCTATACGTCAGTGCCGGGGCAGCCAGCGGATGGAACGGAGCGATGGTGTCATAGCCCCGGGTCTGCAGCCAGAACTGGATATCGTGCCGGTCGGCAAAGGCGCGCAGCGCGATCTCGTCCGCGCTGCTTGGCGTATCCATCACGCGCAGTACCAGTACATCGACATGTTCCCCCACCGCCACTTCGATCTGCGGCAGGCGATCGCGTATCGACAGGCCGCTGATAAGATCGGCAAGCAATGGCAACAGCCTGGCGATCTTGGGTGCGAGTATCTCGCAATGCTGCATGTCGGCAACAAAGGTGCTGCGCTTCTCGTGAAAACCGACCAGTGTCTTGCCTTTCTTGATCACATGCCTGACCGAGAGCCGTGCTCGCTCGCGATAGCCCCAGGCTTGCCCGTAGATCGGTCGCAGCATGGTTTCCGCCTTGACCTTGCCGATGTGCCACAGCACATCTTCAAGTATGCGCTGCTTGACCGCGACCTGGGCCCTTGCCTCCAGATGCTGCATCGAGCAGCCGCCGCACATGCCGAAATGCATGCACTTGGGTTTCACGCGCATCGCCGAAGGCTTGTAAATCTGCGCGACCTGCGCCAGTTCGAATGACGGTTTTTTGCGATAGGAAGAATAGCTCACCACTTCGCCGGTCAGCGCACCCTCGATGAAGATCACCTTGCCTTCGATGCGCGCAACGCCGCGGCCTTCCTGATCCAGCGATTCGATTGTTACTCTGTTTTCTGTGGGCATAATCAAAGCGCCCTTCGATGAGTCCGGGGCAAACGGTAAATTCGGATGGTTATTTTTTCGGTTCAGGCCAGGCAGCGAGAAATTCTTTCCAGTGAGGTTGGTCGAGCTTGCCCAGTTCCCTGCGCACCAGATCGCATTCTTTCTTGTATCGTGCCGGCGTCAACACTCCGCGCATCAACTGGAAGCGCGCGAACACCAGATAGGTATTCGCCACATCGGTCTCGCAATAGTTGCGTATCTCGTCCAGCTTTCCCTGCTGGTATGCCTCCCACACCTTGCTGCCGTCCATGCCCAGCTTGCCGGGGAAGCCGATCAGCCTGGCCAACTCGTCCAGCGGAGCATTGGCGCGGCCGGTATACATCGCCAGCAGGTCCATCAGATCGAGATGGCGCGAATGGTAACGGCTGATGTAGTTGTTCCACTTGAACTCCTTGTCGTCCTCGCCCTGGTCCCAATAGCGCGCACACTGAACCCCATGGATCAGGCCGCGATAATGCAGCACCGGCAGGTCGAATCCGCTGCCGTTCCACGACACGATCTGCGGCGTGTACTTGTCGATGCCGTCGAAGAAGCGCTGGATGATGGGCCCCTCTTCCTCTTCCAGTCCACCCAGAGACCAGATCTTGAAATTTTCTCCCTCGCGCATCGCGCAGGAGATCGCCACGACACGTTGCAGATGATGCGGCAGAAAATCGCTGCCGGTCTTCTGGCGGCGCAATTGAAACGCCATTTCCGCCACTTCAGCATCGCTGACGCGCTCGTCAAGTTCATGCAGAGTGCGCAAACCGGCGATGTCGGGCACAGTTTCGATATCAAAGACTAGAGTGGGATTCATGCAAGAATCAGCCGGGTATTTCCGTATTCATTATCCAATGTGGTCTTCCTTGAATCTCTTTTGTATATCCTCCACCTCGGCTCGTCTATTGATCAAAGCCGCCACGCAGTCGCTGTCCAACTTGGTGCCCGCCATGGATTGCAAAAACATGAAGGCCCGATCGTTGCTCCATGCTTCCTTGTACGGACGAGCGCTGGTCAGCGCATCGAAAACGTCGGCTACCGCGACGATCTTGGCCTCGATCGGGATCTCCTCGTCCATCAGTCCGTTATATCCGCTGCCGTTGATCGCCTCGTGATGGTAAAGCGCTATGTTGCGCAGGATTTCCGCATGCGGGAATTCATCAAAGCCGAGATTCTTCAGCATCATGTCGATGATCTCGCCCCCTTTCGATGCATGCGTTTTCATGGTCTCGAATTCCGCATCGGTCAGCTTGCCGGCCTTGAGCAGAATGCTGTCCGAGATGCCGATCTTGCCGATGTCGTGCAATGGCGAAAACAGGAATATATGCTCCACCAGATCATCGTTAAGACGATATTTTTTGGCCACCTCTTTGGCGATCAGGCGTGCAAAGTTGGACATCCGGTCCAGATGCGCTCCGGTCTCGACATCCCGGTGCAGCGTGATATTTGCAGCCGTCTTGACGATCGCATACAGGCCGCGGGCCGTGGACATTTCATGGATCACCAGCAGCGACAGCAGATGCCCCACCATATCCAGATAATGCAGGGTGGTCTCATCGAAGACATTTTTCCGGTGGGAGTTGAAGAACAAAAAGCCGAAAAACTCCCCGTTCAGGAACATCGGCATGGTGTAGCTGGATCTGTACTTCATCGTTGCAATGCGGCGCGCATGTTCCGCCGCTACATCGCTGAAGATATCGAGGTCATTGACCACGCGAGGGCGGCCTACCTTGAGGATCTCCTGCATCGAAGCCGAATCGGCCAGCTTGGCGGAATATAGAACCAGCGGGTCATGATCATTACTGCTGTGCAGATAAGTCTTCAGCAGATCGGTTTTCGAATCGTAAATCGCAATCGAGATCCGGTCGATGAAATCAAACCGGTCTTTCAGCAAGGCATGGACGTACTCGATCTTTTCCGGCAAAGGCAGTTTGCCGTTCAATGCTGAAAGCACGTCTTTATGCTCAAACATGGCGATGAGAGATCCTGACCTAATGGATACGGGTACAGTTTATCCGACCTGAACAGCAGGTCAACCGGTAAATCAAAGGCTTGGCCTATTTTTACCGGCTTAGAACAGATTCATCTGCCCATTAAGTGATGGCGGTTTGAAGAGGCCGGTATCGAGTGACTTGTCTTCAAGGTTCAAGCCCATCCGCTCGCAAGCCTTGTGGAAGCGCTGCGCCAGCAGATCGGCCAACAGGCCGTTGCCGCGGAAGCGGCTGCCGAATTCCGGATCGTTCTCGCGCCCGCCGCGCATCTCGCGCATCCGGTTCATCACATGTTCCGCCTTCAGCGGGTAATTGACAGCAAGCCAATCCTTGAACAGATCCTTCAATTCATAAGGCAGGCGCAGCAAGACGTAGCCCGCACTGCGCGCACCATGCTCTTGCGCGGCCTGCAACACATGCTCCAGTTCGGCGTCGGTCAGGAACGGGATCACCGGCGCGACCATCACGCCGCACGGCACGCCGGCTTCGTTCAACTTCTTTATCGCTTGCAGCCTGCGGCGCGGCGATGCCGCGCGCGGTTCCATCCTGCGCGCCAGCTCCGCGTCCAGCGTGGTGACCGAGATGTACACCTTCACCAGATCGTCTTTGGCCAACTGCGCGAGCACATCGAGATCGCGCTCGACCAGCGCGGACTTGGTGACGATGGAAACCGGATGTTTGTGTTCCGCCAGCACCTCGAGTATCTGGCGCGTGATCTTCCATTCGCGCTCGATCGGCTGGTAGGGATCGGTGTTGGAACCGAGCGCGATGGGCGAACAGCGATAGGAATGCTTGGCCAGTTCCGCGCGCAACAGCTTCGCAGCATCCGGCTTGGCGAACAGTTTGGTTTCGAAATCCAGCCCCGGCGAAAGATTCAGGTAGGCGTGCGAAGGGCGCGCGTAGCAATAGATGCAGCCATGCTCGCAACCGCGATACGCGTTCAGCGAATAATCGAACGGAATGTCGGGCGAAGTCTGGCGCTGGATCACACTCTTCGCCGAATCTATCGTCACCGTCGTCCTGAACGGCGGCAGTTCTTCGTCCGCCGTGCCCCAGCCATCGTCGACACGCTCGCGCGCCACACTCTCGAAGCGCCCCTCGATCTGCAATGTCGCACCACGGCCTTTTGCTACTTCATGCTTCACGGTGAAATTCTCTGCAATTCAAAATCAACTTCGCCGGGAATACCCCGGAAAAGTGACTTAGCGTACATCAAGGGAAAACCCATCCTACACCTCGCTCAACACCCCGTCCTCAAACAGCAAAGCGCAGCGCACTTTCTTGCCGGCATACACTGTCTGCATCGCAGCCTGATATTCCTGCATCTGCGCACGGTATCGCGCCGCATCTTCACTGTGTGTCAATTCCGCATCAGCTTCAGCTGATAGCGGATTGCCTACCTTTGGTGCACTTAATTTGTAGTCCAGCACCCACACTTCGTCGTCGAATTCGACCAGCCGGTCGATGCGTTTCAACTCGCCCTTCGCATTGATGTATGGCATTTCGTTGCTTGCATCTCGATATTGACCGGGTGTCGAAGAAGCGCGCGAGCTGCGGCAAAACCAGCAGGTGCCGGGCGTGTTGCCAGAGCGGTTCGATCTCATCGTCCGGAATGGAAAGCCGCTGCTGCAATTCCTTCTTGTCCACCGCAACTCCTTCCGTGCTATGTTGCAGCAGCGCATGCAGCCAGATGCCGCGCTGCTGTTGCATCGTTTTGCGGGAAGCGCGTTGCCCGGCCGGGATGACGGGGGGCAATGTCACTTTCCTTTCATCGCTTCCCTTCACTTTTTCGGATAAAGGCGCCGCCTTGCGTAGCGGATTCGGCTGCTCGCTCACGACTGCCGCGATGCGTTCATACCAGGTCAAAGATGGATTTTCCCTGCCCCCCTTGCTGCCGCTGACGATCAACGCCTGCTGAGTGCGTGTCATCGCGACATACAGCAGGTTCATCTCCTCGCGTGCCTGCAAGGCGGCTTCCTGTCCGAACAGCGGCGCGCGCTTCTTGCCGCGCGAAGCCTGGTCGGCATACAGCGAAAAATGCGCCGGACGCTCGTCATGCGGCGACCAGTCGAGCAGCACGTCGTTGCCCTCGCGGTGATTGGCGCCGGCGTTCGCATCGAGCAGCCACACGATGGGCGCTTCCAGACCCTTGGCCTCATGCACGGTATAGATGCGCACGGCATTGCCGACGCTGCCCAGCTTGCCTTCGTCCGGGGCATCGTCGCTGCTGCCGCGCAGTTCGCGCAGTTCCTGCAGGAAGCGTGGCAGGCTGGGGTAACGGCCGGCATCCACCGCAAGCGCGATCTCCATGAAGGCATGCAGGTTGGCGGCAACCTTGGCGCGTATTTCGGGCGGCAGCACGGCGCTGTAGCGCGCGATCACATCGCCCTCGAAATAGATGCGGTCGAGCAGGTCATGCACCGGCAGCTTGTCGGCGAGCGCAAGCCAATCCTTCAGCATCTCGCGAGCGCGCCGCAGCGCGGGGGTTGGCTCGGCTAGCTGCTGCAGCCGTTGCCACCAGTTCCCAGATTCAAGGGGCAAGGGGCAAGAAGCAAGTAAACCCTCCCCATGTTCCTTGTTCCTTGTATCTTGTTCCTTGTCTCTTGTATCTTGTCTCTTGCCTGCAATTTTCATCAGGTCCGTATCGCTGCACGCGAAGATCGGGGTGCGCAATACCTGCGCCAGTGCTAAGTCGGCAAAGGGTGTGATCAGGAACATCAGCAAAGCCTGCAAGTCCTCCGCTTCGAGCGTATCGAGCAGGCCCCCGCGCCGCGAGCTGATGAACGGGATATGTTTTCCGCGCAATGCCTCTTCGTACACCGCGAGGTGGGTGCGGCTGCGCACCAGCACCATGATATCGGCGTATGTCGCGCGGCGTTCCTCGGGCTTCTTGCTGTCCTTGTTTTCCACGGTCACTGTCCATTCGCCGACGATGGTTTGCAACAGCCCGGCGAACTGTTCGGCTTCCTTGTGGCGCGCGCCCTCTCCCGCCTCGGCTCTCGGCATGGCCAGCGGATCGCGCAGCACAAGCGGACCGTTTTGTTCCATGGTTTCCTCGCCCTTATCGGCCTCTGCCAATGGCAACACCATCACATGGCCCGGCAAGTCCTTCCGGTGAGTCTCGTGTTCGGCAAACTCGAAGCCTTCCGGCTGATCGCGGAACACGGCGTTCACCGTTTCGACGACGGGAGTCGCATTGCGGCGCGTGTAATTGTTGTGCAGCTCCTGCGCGGCAAAATATTCCTTCAGGTAATCGCGCGCCACGCCGAACAGGCGCGCATCGGCGCGGCGGAAGCGGTAGACGGATTGCTTGGGATCGCCGACGATGAATACCGTCGGCTGCGATTCCACCGCCGCCGCCGCATCGAACCAGGCGCGCATGATCTGCCATTGCAGCGGGTTGGTGTCCTGGAACTCGTCGAGCAACACGTGCCGGTAGCGGCTATCGAGCTTGTATTGCATCGTCTCGGCATGTTCGCTGCTTTGCAGCAGGCGGCACAACTGCCACTCCAGGTCGGAGAAATCCATCTGCTGCCTGTTCGACTTCAATGCCTGATAACGTTCGAGCAAAGCGATGCCGCATTGGAGCACCGCTTCGTTGAGGCGATAAGCCTGCTGCTCGGCAAGCGTGTCGCGCACTTCCTGCAGGCTGTCGAACAATGCATCGCGCGTGACGAGGAACGCTTCGGCATCCTGTTTTTTGGTTGGCTTGAAACTGCGCGGCTCCCCTGCCTGGGTATAGAGCAACGGCTGCACACTTGTATAGCGTGCTTCCGGATCCGAACCTGTCCATGCCTGCTCAAGCTCGCCCGCCTTGCTCAGCTGGGTATCGGTGCCATCGCCGGCCAGTTGCCGCACAAAAGCGGAAAACACTTCCTCGCTGTTGCCGCACATGCCCCAGTCCGCGACCGGGTCGAATTCCAGGTCCACTTCAAGCTCGGCGCGCAGCTTATCGAGCGCGAAGGTCAGCACATCCTGCTGCCCTTGCGTGTAAGCCCACCACTCGGTTCGCTTGCCCAGAAAGTTGAACAGCAGCTTGCGCGTGTTGTAGAGGCCGCTTTCCGAGAACAACCATTGCATGCGTTGTGCGGCAATACTGTCTGGCTGCTTGCGCATCTGCTCGAGCAATTCCTCCCACGCTTCATCCTGCACACTGCCCGGGCGCTCCAGCAGTGACATCCCCTGCATCACGTCGGCGTTCAGCGGCGCGCGCTGCAACACCTGCATGAACCAGCCGTGGAAAGTGCTGATGGTGATGGCCGGTTGTGTCAACAGCACACTCGCATACAGGCTGCGCGCATGCTGCGTCTGCACATCGGTCAATTCCGGGATGCCGCGCTCGGCAAAGAATCGCTTCACATATGCGTCGTCCTGCATCGCGAGGTCGCGCAGCCATTCCTGCAGGCGCGCCTGCATCTCCTGCGCCGCCTTGCGCGTGAACGTGATGGCCAATATCTGAGATGGCTGCGCACCCTCCAGCAGCAGGCGGGCTATGCGCGATACCAGCAACCAGGTCTTGCCGCTGCCGGCGCAGGCCTCGACGACGATGCTGTGACGGGGATCGAGGGCAAGGTGGTTATCCATCACCACATTCCCTTCCTGCACACGCCGCGCATTTCACAATAGACGCACGCCTGATCGATGCCGTTCGCCGGCAATGCTGCCCCGGCGCGGATGCGCGACGCCACGCTCTCCAGCCGTTCGACGGTGAGCTGCGCAAGCTGCGCGACATCGTCCGGCAGTGCGACAGTTTTCACCCTGCCGTTCTCGATGCTGACGAAGGCCGCTTCACTGGCTTGCTGCGCATACGCATAACAGGCGAGCTGCACATCCTCGCCCGGCTCCTTCAGCTTTTTGCTCAGCACCTGGTCGCTTTGCGTCTTGTAATCCAACACCATCCGCTCTCCCTCCTTCCGGTCGATCCGGTCGATGCGCCCGCGCAGAGAGATACCGTCCAGTTTCAAATCGAGATCGCTTTCCGCCGCGGCATAACGCCACCCTTGCGCCTCATTCCCAGTCTGCCATTCAAGATAGGCCGGCAAGGACTTGTACCAGCGTTCAAGCCAGGCGCGCGCTGCGAAATCCTGGGCCAGCAAATCGCTGAACACCGTCTCGCTGATCTGGCGCAAAACGGTTTCCATTTCACCACGTGGATGCGCGCTCACTTGCGGGTAACGTTCATGGAAACGGCGCAGGATATCGTGCACGCGCTCGCCGTAGTCGCGCTTCTCGATCGCTTCCTGCACTTCGTCGAGTTCGTTCAGCCTAAGGATATAACGCGCATGGAATTGATACGGGCAGGCGACCAGCGAGTTGTAGGCGCTGACCGAGATGCTTTCCGGCAGGGCCTCTGCCGGCACGCCGGGCTCGGGTCTCGCGGCCGGCGGCAATGAAACGCTGTGAGCATCTTCAGCGCCCAGATAGTCGGGCAATCCTGTCTCAGTGAGCTCAGCGCCATGTGCCCGCTGATTTTCGTCGCGCAGTATCTGCAGGAACGGGCTCAGCAATCGCGCTTCGCCATCCTGCTCCTTCTGCCAGGTGGCCAGCACGCAATCGTTGAGTGCAAGCAAGGCATGCAGGTCATCCCGCTGGCGTGCCGCGCGTCGACCGCGGGTGGGCAGGTTCAGCGCGGCACGCACCGCATCGTTGAACCAGCGGCCACCGTCCACCATGCCGGGCAGGTGATCGGCATCGCAGCCCAGCAGCAGCACCGCATCGAACGCACGCCAGCGCGTGGCCGCGAGATGGGTGAAACATACCGGGCTGTCGATGCCGGTATCGCGGTAGGTCTCGGTATCCAGTTGCTGTGCCAGCCAGCGTCGCCATTCCGTGAACGCGTAACGTCCGCCATCGTCCTTGAGTTCGCGATGCCAGGCATCAAGGGCATGCAGCAATTGCTGCCCTGCATCATCCTGCTGCAGTCCGGTAGCGATGCCCAGCGCATCCAGCGTCCTGCGCAATGCGCCCAGCCATTCCGACAGGGATCTTTTTTTATTCCGGTCGAGCAGGTCCGTTGCCTGGCGCAACCGGGACAGGGGTTGATGCAACGCTGGATCGCTCCCTGACAGCGCAATGAAATTTTCCAGCCCGGCCACCACGCCGTGCTTGCGCAGCAGTTGTTCCAGCTGGTACACCGTTGCCTTGCGCTCGCTCGCCGGCATGTCGGCAAAGATGAACGGCGACTTGAGCAGGTCGAGCAGGTCATGGTGGTAGAAGTCGCTTTGCAACGCCGTGAGCCAGCGGTCGAGCACCGTGCTCACCGACAGCGTGGCGAAGGTCCAGCCGGTCTCGTCCGCCACCAGCACCTCGGCACGTTCCAGCAGGGCTCTCAGCCGCCGGGCCACCACACGGTCCTGCACCACGACTGCAATATTCTGCTTGCCCTCGCTAAGCCACAAGCGGACCTGCATCGCAGCGGCACGCGCTTCCTGCTCGAGACTGTTTGCCGCGAAGAATCGCGGCACCCCTGTCTTCGCTGCCATCTCGCGCACATCAAATACCGTTACTTCTGCACGCTGCGCATATTCATCGAGGAAGCGCAGCTCCAGTTTGTCCCACTCAGAAGCTTGCAAAACGTACAGCGGTCTATCCGCCTGCTGCGCCAGCAGCGCCAGGCGCTGCTGATACGCACGCGCCGCATCCGGCTCCGCTCCGCTTTGCGTCGCATGCCACAACTCGAATACCAGCCGTGCTTCCAGTTGCAGCGCTTCGTTCTGCCGTGCCTGGTAAGCCTGCTGCACGAAATCGGCAAATGTGTCGGCGTCTGCCGGCAACGCATCGAGCGATTGCGTCAGGTCGCCCATCAGACCGAGCAATTCGCGCGACAGGCCCCATAGATCGGCATCGGCGAACCAGCGCCGTTCGCGCAATGCCTGATACAAGGCGGCAATGCGCTGAGTATCGGGCTGGATGGGGGTTTCAAGCGGGACTGATTGCGCCCAGTCATTGAGGGTGACCATCCTTGGCAGCAACAAAGCAGGAACATCGGCCGCAGCGCTTAACGCCTGCGCCAGCGGCTGTGCGACATGGTAGTTGGGCAACAGGATCGTTGCCCCGCGCAGATCGGGCGGCGCATGTCGAGTGAGAATGCTGCGGGCGACACCCGCAAAAAAAACAGCGGACGCCTTATGCGTGCCACTGCTTTTCACCGAATCCATGCTTGATTAGCGTGCTAGAAAACGTCGCGAGCGAAGGCAGAACAAGGCGCGAAAGGACGAAAGAGCGGATTTTACATACCAGTAAATGAGCATTTTGAGTCCTTGAGCAACACAGTTATGCCAAGAGCAGCAGTTTTCGCTAGCGTTCGAGGAGCTTCAGCTTGTCCTTGACCTTGGTCCACTCATCAGCATCTGCGGGCGGGTCGATTCTTTCGACAATGACTTTCCAGGTTTTGGACAATTCGGCATTCAGAGCGATGAAATGCCGCTGGTTCTCCGGTAAGTCATCCTCTGCATAGATCGCCTCTACCGGACATTCCGCAACACACAGCGTACAATCTATGCACTCGTCGGGATCGATCACCAGGAAATTCGGCCCCTCATGGAAACAGTCCACCGGACATACTTCCACACAGTCTGTGTATTTGCATTTGATGCAGGGTTCTGAAACAACATAGGTCATGGCAAAGCTCCAATTGTCAGCAACGCGGTATTTTAGCAGAGCAAAGGAAATTATTTCACTTCACAGAAAGGCCGTTTTTGGGTAGGATGCCACTTGAATTTCAGCGAGCCATCCCCAAACTGCCGCCTGTTGCATATCGAACCAACCCTCACTAAGCGAGAAATAGACCATGAGCGAACATATACATTACGTTTCCGATGCCACCTTCGATGCCGAAGTCGTGCAGGCTCCGCTGCCGGTATTGGTGGATTACTGGGCGGAGTGGTGCGGGCCCTGCCGCATGATCGCTCCCATCCTGGAAGAAGTATCCCATGAATACGCCGGTCGCCTGACGGTTGCCAAACTGAATGTGGACGAAAACCAGCAAACCCCTGCAAAGTTCGGCATACGCGGCATTCCAACCCTGATGCTGTTCAAGAATGGCGACATCGCGGCGACCAAAGTCGGTGCATTGTCAAAATCCCAATTAACGGCTTTTATTGACAGCCACATTTAAAGCGTTTACTGTCACGCCCGCATCGTCTCTCCGGCTTCGTCCCCAAGCAACCAAAAATACAAGTGTATAACTAGAACATTAAACCTATTATGCTCCAGGCCATACGGATGGACTTCCGACATTCCTATCCAACCCGTTTTATTTAGTACATCCCTATCAACATTCTTTCGCGTTCATCACATATCCCATAAGAATTTCCCAAACCTCCCTCTTTCAACCATCCGTTTCGCAATGCTATGCACTTATCCGACCTGAAAACCAAACACGTCACAGAACTCGTTGAATTGGCTGCGGCCAATGAAATAGAAAACGCCAACCGAATGCGCAAGCAGGATGTCATGTTCGCGCTGCTGAAAAGCCATGCCAAAAAAGGCGAAAGCATCTTCGGCGATGGCACATTGGAAATCCTGCCGGATGGTTTCGGTTTCCTGCGTTCGCCGGACACTTCTTACCTTGCGGGGCCGGATGATATCTACGTGAGTCCCAGCCAGATACGCCGTTTCAACCTGCACACCGGCGATACGATCGAAGGCGAGATACGCACCCCCAAGGATGGCGAACGCTATGTGGCGTTGGTGAAGGTGGACAGGGTCAATGGCGAGCCGCCCGAGAATGCGAAGAACAAGATCCTGTTCGAAAACCTCACCCCGTTATTCCCGACCGAACCCCTGATCCTGGAGCGCGACATCAAGGCGGAAGAGAACATCACCGGGCGCATCATCGATATAGTCGCGCCCATCGGCAAGGGACAGCGCGGGCTGCTGGTGGCCTCTCCGAAATCCGGCAAGACCGTGATGTTGCAGCACATCGCCCATTCCATCTCCTCCAACAGTCCCGAGGCGACCCTGATCGTGCTGCTGATCGACGAACGCCCCGAGGAAGTGACCGAAATGACCCGCACCGTGCGCGGCGAAGTGGTTGCTTCCACTTTCGACGAACCGGCCAGCCGCCATGTGCAGGTCGCGGAGATGGTGCTGGAAAAGGCCAAACGCCTGGTCGAACACAAAAAGGACGTCATCATCCTGCTCGATTCCATCACCCGGCTGGCGCGCGCTTACAACACCGTGGTGCCCTCTTCCGGCAAGGTATTGACCGGTGGCGTGGATGCCAACGCATTGCACCGCCCCAAGCGCTTCTTCGGCGCGGCGCGCAATATCGAGGAAGGCGGCTCGCTGACCATCATCGCCACCGCGCTGGTGGATACCGGCTCGCGCATGGACGATGTGATCTATGAGGAATTCAAGGGCACCGGCAATATGGAAATCCACCTGGATCGCCGCATGGCCGAGAAGCGCATCTACCCGGCCATCAACGTGAACCGCTCCGGCACGCGCAAGGAAGAACTGCTGATCAAACCGGATATCCTGCAAAGGATCTGGCTGTTGCGCAAACTCCTCTACCCGATGGACGAACTGGAAGCGATGGAATTCCTGCTCGACAAGATCAAGGCGACCAAGAACAACGCCGAATTCTTCGACTCCATGAGGCGTTAGAACCCAATATTTCGCTAGTCATGTAGGTTGGGTTAGGCGCGGTTTTTTGCGCCGTAAGCCAACAAAAGCCAGTGTTGATGCTACCCATCCATCGATGTTGAAGATTGGGTTTGTTGGGTTACGCGAGAAAGCCGCTAACCCAACCTACACGTCTGCGACGTATGCTTCGTAATTAATGGGTTCAAAAATACTAGCGACTTGCAGCTACCTCCCATTCCGCAACACCATCCCGCAAATGCGCGGATTTAAAACCCTCCTTGCGCAACAGCTCTACCGCGTCTTTCGCCATCAAGCAATAAGGTCCGCGACAATAGGCGACGATTGGCCTGTCCTTTGGCAGTTCCGCAAGCCGCTGGCGCAACTCGTCGATCGGGATGGAGCGGGCGAATGGAAGGTGTGCCGCCAGATACTCCTCGGTCGGGCGCACGTCCAGCACGACCACCTCACCGCGGCGTGCCATTTTCATCAGTGTTTCACGATCATTGGGTACCAGATCGTTCGGTTGCGTGGCGATTTTCTGCAATGCCATTTGCAGTTCGACCAGACGCTCTTCGGCCAGAGAATGAACACCCACCCATAAGTCGGCCACCGCCTTGTCGGCGAGGCGGTAACGAATATTCTTGCCTTGCCGTTCGGTTTCCACCAGGCTCGCCGTGCGCAGCTCGCGCAAATGCGCACTGGCCAGTTTCACGCTGATGGATGCCTCGCGTGCCAGAGTCTCCACCGTTTTTTCGCCCTGGCAAAGTAACTCAATCAACTCCAGCCGCTTCGGGACTGGAAAATACCTTGCCGATCCGTGCCACCTGCTCATACAGCAGGTCTTTGGTTTTGCGTGCGCCTTTCATAACAATCCGCCAAATAATGGAATATTCATGCGCAACTCTAAACGATATTGACATGTATGCGCAACAGTGGTTAAATCATTCTAACAGTTATTGGAATGATTTAACCTAAGGAGGCCGCCATGAAAACCCTGTTCATCCTCAATGACGCACCCTACGGCAGCGAGCGCACTTACAACGGCGTGCGTCTGGCGGGAGCAATCGCCAAGCAGGAGGGTAATGCGGTGCGACTGTTCATGATCGGCGACGCAGCCTCGTCGGCACATCGCAACCAGAAGGTGCCGCAAGGTTTCTACAACATCGAGGTGATGGCCGGCAACGTGATCCGGCATGGCGGCGAGGTGGGTGTTTGCGGTACTTGCATGGATGCGCGCGGTCTTGCCGATGGCGATCTCGCCGAGGGCACCCACCGCAGCACCTTGGCGGAACTGGCCGAATGGACAGCGTGGGCGGACAAGATTCTGGTGTTTTAACTTCAAGGAGAGCGCGATGTTTTTCAAACAACTGGCAACCAAGGATTCCACGCTGTCCTATTTCTTTGGGTGTGGCGGCAAAGGCAAAGGAGTGGCAGTGGATGTGGTCGCGGGTGACGAGGCGTGGTTCATCGAGGAATCCAAAAAAGCTGGAGTTCCCATCAACTATGTTATCGATACCCACGTCCATGCCGATCACTACTCGGGTGGGCGCAGACTCGCCCAGATGGTTGGTGCGCCCTATTGCCTGCATGAGTCGGACAAGGGCCTCGTCAAGTTCGAGTTCGAGCCCTTGCGCGATGGTCAATCTCTTTACATCGGCAACGTCGAAATCACCGTACTGCACACCCCTGGCCATACGCTGGACAGTATCTGCCTGCTGGTGACTGACATGCGACGCGGGGAATTACCCTGGTTCGTGATCACCGGTGACACACTTTTCGTTGGTGCGGCCGGGCGTCCTGATCTCGCAGGAAAGGAGCGCGAAATGGCCGCAATACTCTACGACAGTCTCCACGCCAAACTGCTGCCACTGTCCAACGAAATTGAAATCTTCCCCGGCCATCAGGCGGGTAGTGTCTGCGGTGCAGGATTGTCGGGCAAGCCCTCTTCCACCATCGGCTTCGAGAAACGCTGGAATCCGGGACTGTCGATGAACAAAGCAGCTTTCATTGAATCATTGATCAAAGAAATCCCGCCGCGCCCCGCCGAGATGGACAAGATCGTTGCGGCAAGAGTCCCGCTTGACGATGAACCCAGGCGATCTTGCGCACGGCGACTTGTCGCACGGTATCGTGTAAACCTCGACCAGTTTATGCATCAGTCGCTGCGAGCTCATGCTGGTGGGGTTCACCATCGGTATGATGCGCACAGTGGTACCCGCATTGTCCGAATCTGAATTCGGTGTGCCCAAAAATTCCTTCATGTTGCTTACCGCTTTCGTGGTGGCTTTTGGCCTCGTCAAAGGCACGTCCAATTTTGTGGCTGGACGACTTTCGATCGGCCGCAAGCAGGTGTTGCTGCTGGGCTGGACAGCCGCATTACCCATCCCGCTGCTGGTTTATTACGCTCCTTCCTGGAGTTGGATCGTGGCCGCCACGGTGTTGCTTGGTATCAACCAAGGTCTGACCTGGTCGATGACGCAGACCTCCAAATTGGACATCACCCGCTCAGA
>CAWDWW010000002.1:0-13713 GCA_963806115.1 uncultured beta proteobacterium | reverse complement strand
CGTCGCATCGCGCTTGTCGATGCCCAAATCCTCGGCGCGCCGGATCACACCGCGGTCGCGCAGATTCTCCACGATGCGCAGGTCGCGGCCCAAGCCCATCTCGGTGTATCCCGCGACGCCGCGTATCGCCTGTTCGCGTTCTTCGGCATTGGCGCACAGCAGCAGATTGGCGATGCCCTCCTCGGTGAGGATGTGGGTGACATCGTCGCCGTAGATCATCACCGGCGGGATCGGCATGTTGGCGAATTCCGGCCAGCTTCCACGCATCGAGTTCAGCGACGAAAGCGGGCTGCATGTGTTCGCGGAACGTCTCGACCATCTGCACCACCAGCTTGCGGCCGCGCGGAATTCCGGGTAGTTGACTGCGCCTCTGCTCGCCGGCTTTCAACCAGGCCGGGCTGGCATGGCGCCGCCCTGCGGCATCCGCGCCCATGTTGGACGCGCCGCCGAAGCCCGAGATGCGATCCAGCGTCGCGGTCGAGCTGTTGCCGGCCAGATCGATCTGCAGTGTCGAGCCGATGAACAGGTCGCAGGCATAGTGGCCTGCCGCCTGAGAGAATGCGCGGTTCGAGCGCATCGTTCCATCCGGCCCGGTGAAGAACACATCGGGGCGCGCGGCGATGTAATCCTCCATGCCGAGCTCGGAACCGAACGAGTGGATCGACTTCACGAAACCGGCTTCGATCGCGGGGATCATCGCGGGATGGGGATTGAGCGCCCAGTGGCTGCAGATCTTGCCCTTCAGCCCGAGACTCGCCGCGTAAGTGGGCAGCAGCAATTCGATCGCGGCGGTGTCGAAACCGATGCCGTGGTTCAGGCGCTGCACGCCATACTCGGCGTAGATGCCCTTGATCGCCATCATCGCCATCAGCACCTGTATCTCGGAGATCTGCGCCGGGTCGCGGGTGAACAGCGGCTCGATGAAATGCGGACGCGGGCTGGGGATCACGAAGTTCACCCAGTCGCCGGGGATATCCACGCGCGGCACCTTGTCCACCAGCTCGTTGACCTGCGCGATCACGATGCCGTTCTTGAACGCGGTGGCCTCGACGATCGCGGGCGTATCCTCGGTGTTCGGGCCGGTGTACAGATTGCCCTGCGCATCGGCGGATTGCGCGGCCACCAGCGCGACATGCGGCGTCAGGTCGACGAAATAGCGGCTGAACAATTCGAGATAAGTGTGGATCGCGCCGATGCGTATCTGCCCCTTGCCCACCATGCGCGCCAGCCGCGCGGCCTGCGGGCCGGAGAACGAAAAGTCCACTTGCTCCGCGATGCCCAGTTCATACAGGTCGAGATGCTCGGGCAGCGCCAGCACCGATTGCAGCATGTGCAATTTATTCACCCGCGCGGGATCGACGCGCGTCAGCGCCTGCGCCAGAAAATCCGCCTGCTTCTGGTTGTTGCCCTCCAGGCACACGCGGTCACCCGGTTCGATCACGGCTTCGAGCAGTCGCACCGCCATATCGGCGGTCACCACCTTGTCGCGCAGCGATGCGCCCAGCGCCGATGCAGCGCGCTCCAGCTTGCGGTTGCGTCGCTGGCGTTCGTGATCCCAGATTTTTTCGGTGGGGTTGGGCATGGTTATTATTTGATGCTGATCCCTTTAGTTTCATTTGATGCTGCACCCATTTGTTGTGTTCTCTTGGGCAAGATCTGCCAATAGTGAATCAACAAAACTTACTAAGTCCAACGATACAGCGGTTATTTCATAAACTATCTCTTTCGTAAGGAAATGACTAATAAATTCATTACGAAATTTGTCCGCAAACGTGTATCTCAGCGACAGCAAGGAGCTCTGGTTTGGAACGAGCCCCACTTCAAGTTCTTTAAGCTTTTTCAAATCCTTAATCATCAACTTCAATTTGTCGGCATTTGTTGACTTATTGAAATTGTAGTGAAAAGTGGCATCGCGAATTGGTTTCAACACGGCCTTTACGAGCGAATTTTCGTGAAAGGACGCTAATTGAGATTTAAGCTTCTCAAAGGATTCGCAGGTATTCTTCGAAAATTTCTGGGAAAATTTGATTTATCGATCTCAACCACCAACAGCGCCAGCTCTCGAATTATCGAGATTGAGTTATAAAAAAAATAGCTATTTTCGTTCTCCGGAAACTTTCCAATTGCTTCCAAATTAATTGCTAGGTCATTCGAAGCAAGCGATAGCCCGATAAGATGCAACGAACGCCCTGTATCTAAAGTTCTAAAGACATTGCCAACAAACCCAGCCTTGAATTTGGACTGCACGAACTTCTAAACCCTATAAATCCGCATTCAGCGGCTTACCCTCTGCAATGCCTTGTTAGGCGATGTCTGGCGATATACTAATATTGGAAGTACCAAGACTCTTGGATATCTACATGTTCTTACCATAGCTTCTATTCCATCAAAACCTCTGAACATGCCACGAAAAGCACTCTCAACACTTTCGTAATCCTCAAGTTTATCCTTATCAAATTCCTGTAATGGCGCAAAAGCTTCCTTTTCGTCCGTGGGCACAGATTGATAATTCCAATCATGGTGAATTCTTCGTTGGAAAGGAGCCGTATGTGAAGTGGAAAGATGCAGCGATCAGAAACTGTAAAGTTTGATGGTTCTAGATGCCCAAATAAGTGTTCATCAATTTGATCTTTGAAAGGATACATACGTATGTTCGTTATATTTGGTAAGAAAGCATCAATCCATGTTCCCATACCATCCAATATCCATTGTGGAACCGTTTCAATTGCTTTTGAAGAGGCTATTAGGCTATCAAGTGCTGCCTTTAATTCTTTTGCGATTTGTTTACCTTTGGCTTTTGTATTTCTATCGCCAATCGCATTATCTAGCTCTTTTATCTGCTGTTCAATCGCTTGATATTCTGGTTTTGCTTTTAAAGAACTTTCGATGCTTCTATTTATCAGTTTTACAATTTCCGGAAAATCTCGACCAATTTTTCAACCGTTCATAGTCTTCAATCACAATTCGCCCTGAGCATTTAACACAAAGAGCATTCTGAAGCGTAATTCTAAGTTCTGGATCCTTTAAACTTTTCTTTTCATCGAGGTTATTTAAATCTAGGAGATAGCCTGACGAAGAGAGCTCAGCCTCTGACTCCTGCAAAAGGCATGATGTGGTTTGTTTCGTAGTCTATCTTGTTCTTTGCATGAGTAGTTCCACCTGCATCGTGTTTAAAGACTTTGAAATCATAACTTCTCTTATTATCTGAAGTAGATCCTTTCTCTAACTTTGAGTTTCTCTTAGCTCAACGACTCCCCCGGTAAGTTGGCTATATAGCGAAATTGCTTTATCTAAATCCACATAAAGATAATCGTATAAATTCACTGAGGATTCCTTTTCCTATTTCAGAAATTAAAGGGGCCTGGCTCGAATTACTTTCATGATCACCATCACTATGATCATTAAGCGGCGGCTTCCCGCAGGACTTCCGGTCTGCGCTCAGCGATAGCGATGAGCGTCTTGGCCGCGCCGCTGGGTTCGCGTCGGCCTTGTTCCCAATCTTGCAGAGTGCGCACGGAAACGCCGAGCAGTTTCGCAAAGGCGGATTGAGACAAGCCGGATTTCATACGGGCGGAGACGACCGGCGAGACAGTAATCTTATGAATTTTTCCGGCGCGGCGGGCTTTCATTTGATGCACGGATTCCAGCAGTTCCGCGCCGAGGTCGCGTTTCGCGTCGCGCTTTTTCAGTTCTTTAGTAGTCATGGGCATGTTATTTTCTCCTTCACAGCTTTCAATATATGGGCGGGTACCTTCGGTGCTGCTCACGCCCACTTTTTAAGGTCACAATCTGTGACCTTAAACTTGAAATCCAAATTTGGGATTTCAAGTTTGCGAACTCTTATGACACAATCAACTTCTTGGCAATTATTTTTTGTCTTGGCATCGCCTCTCCCTTTCCTGCGGCATTCTACACAATCATGCCCGCTTCTCCGGCGCAGTGCCTCCGAGTATTGCGTTCAAAAGAAATCTTCTTCGCGCCGATGACTTATGGCCGGTACGGTCAGTGACCGACTAATTCGAAGTTCTTTCCGAAAATGCGGCAGATCTTTTCTTGTGTCTCGGTGTGGGGTTGCCGGGTGCAGCATTCAGAAAGCAGCCCCAGCTTCGGGCTAAAGGCAGCATGCGCGCCTGCATCGGCCAGTTGCTCTATGACCGCCAGTTGGATCTTTTGCCTCCCCTCAAGCGCTGCAAGTTCACTGCTGCCGGTAGTGGGTAGTGCATATGAGCAAGTGTTTGCGGCAACCATGATTGGCGTGTAGCCCTGTTGATTTTGCATATCGGGAACGGCGCCATGTGCGAGAAGGAACTTCACCATATCCGGGTCATGCGATGCCGCTGCCATCATCAAAGGCGTCAAGGCATAAGTGCTTGTGGGCAAACTGTTCACATCGGCTCCGTGGTCCAACAGAAATTGGGCTACCTCGATTCTGGCCTGCGTTGTGGAGAAACTGTTCAGGCCTGCAGTGGCACTGCTGACACAATTGAGGGTGTTCTTTGGAAAATGCACCCCGTGTTCTGCCAAGAATTTCAATCGGGGCAGCGCGTTCGGCCAGCACGCAAGATATCCGATGCCCTTTCCCAGCGTTTCCTCATCCGCCGTTATCTTTGCGATAAACAAGGCGAGATTGGTTGCTTCATTCGTCCCGTGTTTTTCATCGCAAAAGCGGGTGCATGCAAACGAGAATTGATGATCAAGCGCGCGCGCGAAATGAACCTTGTCGGATTTATCCCAGAGGTATGCCACGACTGCCACGTTCCCGTTCTCGACGGCGTAGTCAAAAGCGTTGAGCGGGTTGGATCCGTTGGCCCAGCGCGATTCGGCGTAAATATTGGCCCCGCCATCTATCAGCAGTTTAGTCACTTCCAGCTGCCCCGATTGAGCAGCGACCATCAGTGCAGTCAACCCGCGCACCCTGGTGGTATTGTTTTCCAATCCCCACCCGGTATCGTTGTATCCCTTATCCAGGTATCTCTTTTCGCTGATCCACGCCTTTACGACTTCGGTGTTACCCGACCGTGCCGCTTCGTGCAATGGGCCGTAGGGAGGAGATGCCGAGAAACAGCCAACAAGCCCGAAAACGACAATGATAGCCAAAGCAACGCGCGTCAAAGAAGAAATCATGAAGTTTTCCTTTTTCCAATTCGCATTGAAGCAGGCGGGTCCTAACGGAGGAAAATTAAATGGGCCAGGTTCGAATTTCTATTCTGCTTAAAATTCGACCCCAGCCCCTCATCACTCTTTGCTACGTCCCGGCTTATTCCGGTTTCTTGGCCGGTGCTGCTGCCGGTGCGGCGGTGATTTCGATCTTGGCTTTTGCCATCATGTCATCGATCAGTTTCTTCATGTTTTGCTCTTGCACCTGCTTGGCCAGTTGAGGTTTGACTTGATCGAAGGTGGGGGCCTCCTTGGTGCGTGTATCTTCCAGCAGAATCACATGATAGCCAAATTGCGTCTTGACCGGTTCAAGTGTGAATTTGCCTTTCCCAAGCTTGGCGACGGCAGCACCGAATTCCGGCACCATGCCGCGCGCGTCGAACCAGCCCAGTTCGCCGCCCTTGTCCTTGGAGCCCGGATCTTTTGAATATTGCTTGGCAAGACTGTCGAACTGCTTGGCATTCTTTTTCAGTTTGGCGATGATGTCCTTGGCTTCGAGCTTCCTTATCCACCAGGATGTGGCGCGCCTTGTATTCGGTACCTGCCATCTGTGCCTTGACCTTGTCGTACTCGGCTTTCAACATGTCGTCGCTGACCGGATTATTCTTTGTGTAGTCCTGAACGAAGGCGTTGGCCAGGATGGACTGCCGGGTCAGATTGATCTGGTCGACCACTTCCGGCGTCTTGTCCAGGTTTTTCTTGATTGCTTCCTGGGATACCAGCATCTGCATGGCCAGTTGATTGATGATGGCTTTGCGTGTTTCGGGGCTATCAGGCTGGCCCATCGCCGAGCGCTGCCCGACTATCTGGTCGACACTATCCTTGCTGATGGGGGTGCCGTTTACGGTGGCGGCGATATCTCCCGCTGCGGGAGTATTTCCGGTTTTGCTGTTACAGGCGCTCAAGGTTAACAGGGAAACTGCGCTTACCAACAAAATGCGAGACTTGATAGACATCATTTGCAAATCCTTAAAGGTAAATTAAAAAAATACTTAAAATCAGAAGGTCGAATTCAGGCGTACGGCCAGCAATTAATGTGGTCAGGTTCGAATTGTTATTCTGTTTCAGACATATCGACTTCGATACCTTTGGTTTCAATTAACCCAAGCAGTATTTAGTGAGTGTCCTGACTACGCATAATAGTACGGACAGGAACGAAAGTCTTGTGTTGGTACTGGCGAGTGTTGTTTCATGCGATTCCAATGTTTACCATGAATGTATGAAATCCCATCGGGCCTCGCGGATACGCCAGTTGCACCGAGCTGTAAGGATTCTGCCAGCGCGAAGCCGACACTCAGTCATGCGTAATTTAGTCGGCGTGACTGTCTCTTACCGACCCACAAGCGACAAATGAATGAATATCTAAATTCGCAGCCCGAAACCGGACATTCGGACTTTTTACCAGCTGCGGTCAGATGCTATCTAAATATAGATACATTTCAATTTTTGCGATATACTGAAAATGAAATGTAATACATTTCATGCGTCTCTCCAGACGTTCGTAACGTTAGGGGTAATTAAATTCTTTAATTACCCATTTTTTTTGATTCGGATTTATAAAGGGGGAATGTAGGGTGAAAAAATCATTGACGCTTTTAGTAGCTGCCGCTGGATTTTTGGCTATTTCTGCAACGGCAGGCGACTTCTCAACTAAACCATGTAAAGCTTGCCATGCAGTTGGAAAAGATGTTGTAGGTCCCGACTGGGCAAGAGTTGCAAAGGAATATGGCAGTGAAGGAGCTCTGGCAGCGGTTTTCAAGTCTGGCTTTAAGGTGGAAGATCGCAAAATTGCAAGCTCTGAGGATAAATTCAAGAAGCAAGCTGCCACTATGACAACACAATATAACACCTTGATTAAGGGCCATGAAGATGAAGCGGCAAAAGCACTTTTTGAAGCCGTAAAAGCGGGCAAGATAGAATAAATCCGTTTGGATTTGGCTAATGTTAAAGGCGGCCTAAACGGCCGCCTTTTTTATATATTGTAGTAGCCGCGATGAGGGTGAAAGAATTTTTTCAGTCATTGCGACTCCTTTGAAATTGGTGGCAGCTTCCTCCCAAATGACCGTTTACACAAAATTCTTATACCCTCCCAAAACTCACCACCTCAAATCCAACACTTGCGAACGGCAGCAACTGGCCGTTTGTGCCCGATAGATAAAGTATATTCCAATATCAGCTTCTCACATGCAAGCGGCCGTTCAAAATCAGCTGAGTGATTGCAGCTACTGGCATAAAGCGGCACTCCACGAAAATGTTGCAAGAAAAAAAATGGGCCGCCTACAGTCCCTTTTGTCTGGCGCAGCATCAACCGGTGATCGCCTATGTGAGCTGCGCTGGACTTGCCGCTATAATGATTCAACTATTAGATACTCGGACATCCTATGTACCAGAGTTATTTTGGCCTCGCCGAAGAGCCGTTTTCCATCGCGCCGGATCCCCGCTATCTCTACATGAGCCGGCGCCATCAGGAGGCGCTCGCGCATCTGCTGTATGGCGTGAATGCCGGCGGCGGGTTCGTGTTGCTCACCGGCGAAGTCGGTGCCGGCAAGACCACGGTGTGCCGCTGCTTTCTCGAACAGATCCCGGTATCCTGCGATGTGGCTTATATCTTCAATCCCAAGCTGACGGTAGCGGAACTGCTCTCGACCATCTGCGTTGAATTCGGCATCGCCTGCCCCGCCGGCAACACCAGCATCAAGGTGTACATCGATTGCATCAATGACTATCTGCTAGACGCGCATGCCAAATGCAGGCATACGGTGCTGATCATCGACGAGGCGCAGAATCTTTCCGCCGATGTGCTGGAGCAGTTGCGGCTGCTCACCAATCTCGAAACCAACCAGCGCAAACTGTTGCAGATCATATTGCTGGGCCAGCCGGAGCTGGCGGCGATGCTGGCGCAGCCCGAACTGCGGCAACTCGCGCAGCGCATCATCGCGCGCTATCACCTGGGGCCGCTCGACAAGCACGAGGTCGCCGCCTATGTCCAGCATCGGCTCGAGGTTGGGGGCGCGCAGCGCCAGTTGTTCCCGGCCGCGCTGATGGGATCGCTGTATCGTTTGAGCAGGGGCATTCCGCGGGTCATCAACGTGCTGTGCGACCGTGCGTTGCTGGGCGCCTATTCGCAAAGCAAGGAGCGTGTCGATCGCGCGACGCTGAAGCAGGCGGCCTACGAGGTGTTCCATAATCCGGCGGCGCAACGCCGCAGCCTGTTGCGTCCGCTATTGGCAGGGTTGTTGCTGGCCAGCACCGTGTTCGCGGTGGCGCACTACCAGACTGCCGAACAAGCTGCGCCACCGCCAAACATCGAAACCAAGGCAGCGGCAACGGGTCAATCAACGGCATTGCCGGATGTGCTGGAATGGCCGGCGTCACAGCCGATCACAGACAGCAAGTCACTGGCTTACGCGGCGCTGTTCAAAACATGGGGCGAGGCATACCCAAAATACGACAACAAGTATGGCGATGAATGCAAGCAGGCGCAGGCAGCCGGATTGCGCTGCATGTCAGCGCGCGGCTGGCTGGATGACCTGCGCCGGCTTAACCTGCCCGCAGTTCTGCAGATGCGCGACACGCAGGGTCAGGAATTCAGCGCGGCGCTGACCGGGTTGGACGACAAGTCGGCCACCTTTGTTGTCGGGGGCGAGATCAGCAAAGTCGCGCTGGGCGTGCTGGCGGCGCAGTGGTCCGGCCACTACACGCTGCTGTGGCGCAGGCCGCCGGTCGCCAGCAAAAAATTGCGCCTGGGCGATTACGGGCCGGACATCCAATGGCTGGGCAAGCAACTTGCGCAACTCGATGGCAAGGCGCCGGATACCAGCAACAGCCAGTTGTACGACGAGCAGATGTTGCGCCGGGTCAAACAGTTCCAGATCGACCAGGGTCTCAGTCCCGATGGCCGGGTCGGGCCGCAGACCATGATGCGCCTTATCGCAGTGTCAGATGCGTCGGCACCGAAGTTGATTCAGGGGCCAAAGATACATAGGGAGAAGGACTAAGCATGTCTTATATCCTGGATGCGCTGAAGAAATCCGACCAGCAGCGGAATCTCGGCACCCCGCCGACATTGCAGGTCGCGCAACTGACGGTGGCAGCGCGAAAAAGGCCGTCGTTGTTTTATTACGGACTGCTTGCGGTGGTGCTGCTCGGCGCCGGGGTCGGGATCGGTCTGCTGCGTCCATGGCAAGCGGAGCAAATGCCTGCCGGGACCGAGCCGGCTGCGCAACCATCGCCGGTTGTGATCCCGCAACAGGCTGCACCGTCTACGATGACGGCATCGCCAGACAGTAACGGCAATACTGCGCACGAGATTGCGGCGGCACCCGTCCGGCACAAGCCCGCGATTCCCGCCGCGAACGAGCAGCAGGAGCAACAGGTGATCCCGGTGTACGAGTTGCCTGCCGCGATCCAGAGGGAGATCCCCGACATGGCGGTGCAACTCCATGCGTATTCGAACACACCCGGCGAGCGTCTCGTCAGTATCAACTCCATCCGTTTGAGGGAAGGCGGATATTTGATGGCGGGACTCAGACTGGAACAGATCACGCCGGACGGCATGATCTTCAGCTACAAGGGGTATCGCTTCAGTCGCGGCATACGGTAGTTAGGAATGTCCCCGACACCGGTGTAGTTCGCTCCAAGTTGTAGTTGCAACTTTGCCTTTTGTGATCACTGACCCTTACAGACTCAGTTATCGATATTAAGCAAAATCGCCTTTGATGAATGTCCGCAACACAAAGCAGACGTTCACAATTCCCGATAGCAGAAGTAACCGGCCAGCGCGGTTCTTTGCGCAAGTCCGGTTGACTGACGGGCTGGACATCTCCAGCCTTCCTCGGCTGTGATGAATCGATCGGCAAACTGCAAGATGTAGGCATACAGACAGAATTTGAAATTCGAAAATTATTGGTTCGATTGAAAGGCCACGATGCTTCGACTTTCGAGACGCAACCGCATCCGCCTTGGGCGCTTCCAATTATCGGATTCAGTCACTCTGCCTGAGTGTCAGCCGGTTTCTTGGCATCGGCCTTGATGCCATCGCCGGAGCCTTCCGCCATCTGCTCATACAGCGCGAAGCGCTCCTGCAATTCGTTCTCGTAATATGCCTGCACTTCTCCGCCGTCATCATCTATCTCGCGCAACAGCCCGCGGAAGCGCGGTTCGTTCTTGATGAACTCGCGGTAGGGCACCGAAGGCCTCTGCGAATCCAGCAACAGCGGGTTCTGGCCTTCCTGTTTGCGCCGCGGATCGTAGCGGAACAGCGGCCAGTGGCCGGTCTTGACCGCCAGTTCCTGTTGCTGGTGCTGACTGCCCATGCCGTAGCCGTGCTCGACGCAGGGGCTGTAAGCGATGATCAGCGATGGCCCGTCGTAGGACTCCGCTTCGAGGAATACCCTCAGCGTATGCGTATCCTTCGCGCCGTAGGCCACATGTGCAACATAGACATGGCCATAGGTCATCGCGATCTGCGCCAGATCCTTTTTGCCGGTGTGCTTGCCGCCGGAAGCGAATTTGGCGATCGCGCCGCGCGGCGTGGCCTTGGACATCTGTCCGCCGGTATTGGAATAGACCTCGGTGTCGAGCACCAGGATATTGACGTTGCGGCCAGACGCGATGACATGATCGAGGCCGCCGAAGCCGATGTCGTAAGCCCAGCCATCGCCGCCGATGATCCACACGCTCTTCTTCACCAGATATTCGACCAGGCTTTCCAGTTGGCGCGCCGCCGGCGGTATCGATGCCGGCCAGCTTCTGGCGCAATTCCTCAACCCGTTCGCGCTGCCGATAGATGCCCGCTTCAGTGGACTGATCGGCGTTGAGTATCGCTTCCGCCAACTCGCTGCCAACCTTGTCTTGCAGTTGCCGCAACAATTCACCGGCATGTTCGGCATGCTTGTCGATGCTGACGCGGAATCCCAGGCCGAACTCGGCATTGTCCTCGAACAACGAGTTGCTCCAGGCCGGCCCGCGGCCATCGCCATTCTTGCAATAGGGCGTGGTGGGCAGGTTGCCGCCGTAGATCGACGAGCAACCGGTCGCGTTGGCGACCACCATGCGGTCGCCGAACAGCTGGCTGGCCAGGCGGATATAGGACGTTTCGCCGCAGCCGACGCAAGCCGAGGGGAACTCGAACAGCGGCTGCATCATCATCGCACCCTTGATCGTGGTGGTTTTCAATTGGGTGCGGTCATACTCCGGCAGCGTGAGGAAGAATTCGAAATTCTTGCGCTCCTGCTCGCGCAGCGGCGCCATCGGGCGCATTTCCAGCGCCTTGTGGCCGTCGACTTTGGAAACCGCCGGGCAGATGTCCACGCACAGAGTGCAGCCGGTGCAGTCTTCCGGCGCGACCTGGTAGCTGATGTGCATGCCCTGCTCGAAATCCTTGCCCTTGACCTGCACGTGCTTGAAAGTCGGCGGCGCGTCCTTCACCAGATCGGCCGGAAACAATTTGCTGCGGATCGCCGAGTGGGGGCAGACGAACGGGCACTTGCCGCAGTGTATGCATAACTCTTCATCCCATACCGGGATCTCCTGGGCCAGATTGCGCTTGTCCCACATCGCGGTGCCGGTGGGCCAGGTGCCGTCATTCGGCAGCGCGCTCACCGGCAGGCGGTCGCCGCGGCCGGACATGATCTCGGCGGTGATCTTGCGCACGAATTCCGGAGCATATGCGGGCACGGCTTCCGGCATCTCGTGGGTGCTGCTCACCGTGGCCGGCACGGCGACCTTGTGCAAATTGGCGATCGTCTCATCGATCGCCTTCCAGTTGGCTTCGACCACCGCACGGCCTTTCTTGCCGTAGGATTTTTCGGCGGCGTGTTTGATCTTCGCTATCGCCACATCGCGCGGCAGCACCCCGGATATCGCAAAGAAGCAGGTCTGCATGATGGTGTTGATGCGGTTGCCCATGCCGGTTTGCTTGGCGATCTCATAGGCGTCGATCACGTAGAAAGCTATCTTCTTGTCTATGATCTGCTGCTGCATCCTGCGCGTCAGGGTATGCCACACTTTGTCCGGCGGTGTCGCGGTATTGACCAGGAACACCGCGCCCTCGGCAGCAGAGTCCAGCATTTCGTAGCGCTCCAGAAATACCGGCTGGTGGCAGCCGATGAAGTTCGCCTCGTTGTTGGCGATCAGGTAGGGGGAGTGTATCGGCTTGGGCGAGAAGCGCAGGTGCGAGATGGTCGCGGCGCCCGCCTTCTTCGAATCGTAAACGAAATATCCCTGGCCGTAGAGTTCGGTTTCCTCGCCCATGATCTTGATGGTGTTCTTGTTGGCGCCCACCGTGCCGTCCGAGCCGAGGCCATAGAACATGCAGCGCATCACGCCCTGGCCGGCGTCGGTGCGGAAATCTGCATCCCATTCCAGGCTGGTGTGGCTGAGGTCGTCGAAGATTCCGATCGTGAAATGGTTTTTCGGTTGCTCCTTTTTCAGTTCGTCGAACACGCCCTTGACCATGCCCGGCGTGAATTCCTTGGAGGACAGGCCATAGCGCCCGCCCACCACGCGCGGCAGCGCGGCGAACCTGCTTGCGCCGCCGGTGTAGGCTTCGCTGATCGCCGTCACCACATCCTTGTAGAGCGGCTCGCCGTCCGCCCCCGGCTCCTTGGTGCTGTCAAGCACGGCGATGCGTTTCGCCGTGGCCGGAATGACCTTGAGCAATTCGTCTGCCGCGAACGGGCGGAACAGGCGCACCTTCACCACGCCCACCTTTTCGTTTTGTTGATTAAGGTGATCGACCACTTCTTCCACCGCTTCCGCGCCGGAACCCATCAGCACGATCACGCGATCGGCATCCTGCGCGCCGGCATATTCATACAGGTGATACTGGCGCCCGGTCAGTCCGGCGAATTTGTCCATGGTCCGCTGCACGATCCCGGGCATGCGCTCATAGAACGGATTGACCGACTCGCGTGCCTGGAAATAAACGTCCGGGTTTTGCGAAGTGCCGCGTATGAATGGATGGTCCGGCGTCAGCGCGCGGGCGCGATGCGCGAACACCAATTGGTCGTCTATCATTTCGCGCACCACTGCTACCGGAACCTGCTCGACCTTGGCCACTTCGTGGGAAGTGCGGAAACCGTCAAAGAAATGCAGGATCGGGACGCGCGCCTCCAGCGTCGCCGCCTGGGCGATCAGCGCCAGGTCCATCGCTTCCTGCACAGAATTGGAAACAAGAAAGGCGAAGCCGGTCGAGCGCGCCGCCATCACATCGCCGTGGTCGCCGAAGATCGACAGGCCCTGGGCTGCCAGAGAACGCGCCGCCACGTGCATGACGAACGGCGTGAGTTCACCGGCGATCTTGTACATATTGGGGATCATCAGCAGCAGGCCCTGCGATGCCGTAAAAGTAGTCGCCAGGGAACCGGTTTGCAAGGCGCCGTGTATCGCCCCGGCTGCGCCGCCCTCGCTCTGCATCTCGATGACTTCCGGGACGGTACCCCACAGATTCTTGAGGCCCTGGGACGACCATGTTTCGGAATATTCACCCATCGGTGAGGAAGGGGTGATCGGATAGATCGCGATCACCTCGTTGGTCATGTGGGCGATATAGGC
>CAWDWW010000001.1:0-5705 GCA_963806115.1 uncultured beta proteobacterium | reverse complement strand
CGCAAGGGGTTGACGACAGTCGGACCTATACCAATGGTGCGCAGACCTGGAGTGCTCAAACCCGGAGCAACCAGTTTTCCTGGCAACACAATTTCAAAATCGCGGAAGGTCAACGGTTTAGTTTCTCTGCGGAACATTTGGGCCAGACAATCACTGCCCCCACTACGCCTTATACGCTAACCACACGTAAAGTGAATAGTCTGATGGGTGGCTATACGGGTGAATATGGCGCGCAGAATATACAACTCAATCTGCGCCAGGATCGCTATTCCGATTTCGGCACAGCCAGCACCGGTTTGCTCGGCTACGGGCTATCTTTCGCAGATAATTGGCGTGCCACGGCCAGTATCAGCAGTGCCTTCAAGGCTCCGACCTTCAATGACATGTACTACCCTGTAGCATGGGGCGGCAACCCCTTTCTGTTGCCGGAACGCTCACAAGACAAGGAAATCGGCCTGCACTATGCGAAGAATGGCCAACGTGTCGATGCGGTGTATTTTGTCAATCGCATCAGTAATTTTATTGTCCTCGATGCGGCATATGCATCAATTAATATTCCCTTGGTGCAAATAACCGGCCAGGAATTAAGCTACGCGGGCGATTTTGGCAACAGCCATTTGAAAGCCAGTGCAACATTCCAGAACCCGTTAAATGATACTACCGGTCAGGTATTGCCGCGTAGAGCCAAGGAATTTGGCAACATTTCGGCAACGCATGATATGGATAAGTGGAGCACGGGTGCCGAATTTCGTTACAGCGGGGTACGGCAGGATACCGACCAAATCACTACGGGTTTAGTCACCCTGCCGGGTTATACTCTGCTCAATCTGACTGCGCGCTACAGGATAGACAAAAACTTGAATGTGTCGGCGCAACTGGACAATCTGTTCAATCGCGACTATTCCGAGTCATATGGTTATAACACGTTGGGCCGCACGCTGTTCGTCGGCTTGACCTACCAGCAATAACTTCGGTAAATTGATGGCAAGGACGGCAATGCCGTCTATGCATTTTCCCCGGCTTCGTGTACTGTTGCCATCATTGGAACCCTATCAAATCAGGTAATGAAGATGAATATAACCAAAACAAATAAAATCATGGCCATTGCGGCATTGGCTGCGCTTATGGCGGCAACGCGCCCTTACCATTTTGGTTCGGCCTTGCACTTGCCGGATGCTTCGCTTGCGGTGTTTCTGCTGGCGGGATTTTACCTTCCACGCTGGGTTTTTCCGTTGCTGCTGGTCGAGGCGGTGCTGGTGGATTATCTGGCGCTCAATTATGGCGGGGTCGATGGCTGGTGCTTCTCGCCTGCATACTGGTTCTTGATGCCTACCTATTTGGTAATGTGGCTCGGCGGGCGGTTTTTCGCGACGCGCTACCGGTTCTCGTTGCGCAGTCTGTCCGAATTTGCGGCAATCGCCTTCGCAGCAACTGGCGCCGCCTTTCTGATTTCAAATTCAAGTTTTTACCTGTTTGCCGGGTATTTTGAAAAAGTGAGCGCAGTTCAATATGCAACCCAGGTGGCGCAGTATTTCCTGCCCTATCTGCAAAGCGCATTCTTGTACCTGACTGCCGCCACAGTGCTGCACATTGGCTTGGCGCTGATTGAGCGCCGTGTTGAACAAGCGTGATCAATCAAGGCAAGTGGTCACGCGATGCGCAGTTCAGGTTAAGCCGCCATACTATAAACCAGCTATCGCGATCCCTTGTATTTTAGGGTAAATCTATGTTGGCGCAAGACAAGCTAAGGGTCTATCTTTCCATTACGCTGCTTGCATCAACCGCGTGGCTGTTGCATGGGTTCATTCCTGCGTTGTTATGGGCTGTTGTGATCGTCATCGCCACCTGGCCGCTGCGCCTTAGGGTGGAGATCAAGACAAAACTCGGCAACAGTGGTGTGGCGACGGTGATGACATCTCTGGTTGCCGCGTTGATTTTCTTTCCCATCGGCTACGCCTTATTTCATGCTACAACAGAAGCCGGCACCTTGGTCCACTGGCTGCTGGGTGTGCAGAAATCCGGCATAGATGCGCCGGAATGGCTGCCACGTATTCCCGCGATAGGCGGCTCGGCGGCCGAATGGTGGCGTGAAAACTTGTCTGATCCTGCCGCGCTATCAAGTTTGATCGGTCAAACCGACAACGCAACCCTGGCGGACTATGCGCGCAAATTCGGGACCCAGGTTGCGCACCGTTTGATTACCCTGGTTTTCACCATCGTTTTCATCTTCTTTCTTTATCGCGACGGCAAGGATCTGTCGCGCAAAGCTCTGGGGCTGCTGAACAAGCTGGCTGGCGAGAGCGGTGACCGTTATGGCATGCAGGCTGCCGTTGCAATCCGGGCAACGGTAAGCGGGCTGGTGCTGGTTGGACTTGCGGAAGGCGTGCTGATCGGGATCTCCTATGTGCTGGCCGGCGCACCTCATCCTGCCATATTGAGTCTGCTGACAGGTGTGCTGGCGATGATCCCTTTTGCCGCTCCCATAATTTTCAGCGGCGTGTCCATCATATTGCTGGCACAGGGAAGTACGGTTACTGCAATCTCTGTATTCATTTTCGGCATGCTGGTACTTTTCGTCGGTGACCATTTTGTGCGCCCGAAAATCATCGGAGACGCCGTCAAGCTGCCGTTTCTGTGGGTGTTGTTCAGCATACTTGGCGGCGTCGAAGTCTTCGGCCTGATCGGATTGTTTGTCGGGCCGGCGCTGATGGCTTTGGTGATGACGATGTGGCGCGACCTGACCGAAATGTACTGAATTTTGGCAGACAAATATTTAAACTGGCTATTGCCGGGAATCTGGCAGACTGGCAGTTCTATCCAATGAAAATTCACAACTATGATTAAGGTTGACGGGAAATGGGCAAAAAGTCTAAATGGCGCCACACACCGCAACTAACCTTTTGGGAGAAGAACAATGGCTGTACTCGTAGGTAAGGACGCCCCCGATTTCAACGCTGTTGCTGTGATGGGGAACAACGAATTCAACGAAACATTCAGTTTGAACAAGCACATCTCTGGCAAATATGCCGTGCTGTTTTTCTGGCCGCTGGATTTTACCTTTGTCTGCCCGTCGGAAATCATCGCTTTTGATCACAGGCTTGATGAGTTCAGGAAGCGCAATGTGGAAGTGGTAGGCGTATCGATAGACTCGCATTTTACCCACCTCGCCTGGAAGAACACTCCGGTGAACAATGGCGGCATCGGGCAGGTGCGCTACCCGCTGGTGGCGGACATCAAGCACGAAATCTGCAAGGCATATGACGTGGAAGCCGACGAAGGCGTGGCTTACCGTGGTTCGTTCTTGATCGACAGAGCCGGTGTGGTGCGCCATCAGGTGGTGAACGATCTGCCGCTGGGTCGCAACATCGACGAAATGCTGCGCATGGTGGACGCGTTGCAATTCACCGAGGAGCACGGCGAGGTTTGCCCGGCCGGCTGGAGCAAGGGGAAGGCAGGGATGAATGCTTCTACTGAGGGTGTGGCGAAATATCTGGCCACACACGCGAAAGAGTTGTAACCCGTTTTTCGTCTGATTAACTGAGCCACCTTTCGGGGTGGCTTTTTTGTGTCCATGACGGCCCGTTTTTGTTTCACTCAAAATGAGCAGGGCTGCTACAATTTAAGCCGTTCTGTAGCTGCCTGTTAAGGGGATATCGCATGTTGCTCTGGTTCGTCATCATTTACTGGATCATTTCCGTCGGGATCGGACTGTACGCGGCTTTGCGCGTGCATAACACCAGGGACTTTGCGATCGCCGGGCGAGGCCTTCCTTTCTATATGGTCACGGCGACGGTATTTGCCACCTGGTTCGGTTCGGAAACGGTGCTCGGCATTCCCGCCACCTTTCTGCAAGAGGGTTTGCACGGAGTGGTGGCTGATCCGTTCGGTGCTTCGATGTGTCTGATCCTGGTCGGACTGTTCTTTGCCGCGCCGTTGTATCGGATGAATCTGCTGACGATAGGCGATTTCTACAAGAAGAAATTCGGCCGCAGTGTCGAGGTGCTGACCACGATCGCCATCGTGATCTCCTACCTCGGCTGGGTGGGTGCACAGATCACCGCGCTCGGTCTGGTGTTCAACGTGGTATCCGACGGCGAGATCAGCAAACTCACCGGGATGTGGATCGGCTCCGGCACCATCCTGATTTACACCTTTTTCGGCGGCATGTGGGCGGTGGCGATCACCGATTTCCTGCAGATGATCATCATCGTCCTGGGCATGCTGTATATCGGCGGCTCGGTAAGCGGCATGGTGGGTGGTGTAGGTTCGGTGGTGAACCATGCGCTGGCAGCCGGCAAATTCCAATTCTGGCCGGCTGCCGATGCGAAGGAGATCATCGGCTTCGCCGCCGCCTGGGTGACCATGATGTTCGGCTCGATTCCCCAGCAGGATGTGTTCCAGCGGGTGCAGTCATCCAAGACCGAGAACATCGCCATCTGGGCGACGGTACTCGGCGGTTGCCTGTATTTCATGTTTGCTTTCGTGCCGATGTTCCTGGCCTATTCTGCCACGCTGATCGATCCGAAGATGGTGAGCGGCCTGATCGATACCGACCCGCAGATGATTTTGCCCACTCTGGTCATGCAGCATGCGCCGCTGTTCGCTCAGGTGATGTTTTTCGGCGCACTGCTTTCCGCCATCAAGAGCTGCGCCTCGGCGACATTGCTGGCGCCATCTGTCACCTTTACCGAAAATATTCTCAAGCCGATGCTGGGACACAGGCTGTCCGACCACAAGATGCTGCATGCCATGCGCGGTGTGACGGTGGCGTTCACCATATTGGTCACTTTATATGCCGTCTATTCGAAAGCCAGTATTTTCAAGATGGTCGAGAATGCCTATCAAATTACGCTGGTCATGGCCTTTATCCCGCTGCTGGCCGGCGTCTATTGGAAACGCTCCACCAAACAGGGGGCGTTGGCGGCGATCTTCTGCGGCCTTTCGGTGTGGCTTGCCATCCTTATTTTCGGACCCGATGATCCTTTCATCCCTGCGCAGTTTGCCGGGCTTTTCGCCAGCGCGTTCGGCATGATAGCCGGCTCGCTGCTGCCCAACGTTGCGGGAGGGCATCTGCCTGAAGAACCGGAGCACGCGCTGCTTCATCATCAAGCCGCAAGCCACACCGGGCATGTGGCGGAGCAACCGCACCACCATCCATCCCGCACACAAATATAACGAGTGTCATATCCCCGTCATAAATTCTTCATATCCTCGCAATCTCGAATGGAGGAGTGAACATGAGCGCGAAGATTTTGATTGTGGAAGATGAGCCGGCGATCCAGGAGTTGTTGGCCTTTAATGTGATGCAGGCGGGCTTCCAGGCGATGCGCGCCGAAGATGCGGATAGCGCGTGGCGGCAGATTCGCGGCACAGCACCGGATTTGATTTTGCTGGATTGGATGCTGCCGCATACCAGCGGGGTGGTTTTGGCGAAACAGCTGCGTGCCGATGCACGAACAAAAGACATTCCCATTATCATGCTGACTGCACGCGGAGATGAGCGCGACAAGATATTGGGGCTGGAATCAGGTGCGGATGATTACATCACCAAGCCATTCTCGCCGCGCGAGCTGATGGCGCGTATCCGCGCGGTGTTGCGCCGCCACATTCCGGCATTGCCGGATGAAACGGTCGCGGCGGGCGGGCTGGAACTGTCGCCAGCCACGCATCGCGTGAGCGCGAAAGGCAAGGCCATCGAACTGGGC